>NC_013235.1:4800000-5115074 GCF_000024365.1 Nakamurella multipartita DSM 44233 | reverse complement strand
CCGGCATCGGCGGCGGCGGCCTTGTTGTCGCCCGCAGCGGCGGCGTCGGCTGCGTTCTGCGCCTTGTCCTCGCTCTGCCCGAGCAGGTTCTTGGCCTGGTTCACCAAATCATCAAGACCCATGACGGGACCCCCTTCGGTTCCCACCGGCACGCCCGAATGGCGACCGGACGGACTCGCAGGCTATGCCCGGCCGGTCGGCCCGGGCAACCGACGGGGTGGCCTGCCCGGTCAGTGCAGCTGGCTGCGCCAGTTGGCCGGCACGTGTTCGGCGGGCCCGGGCACCGGCTGGTTCGGCGGGCGGTGGTGCGGCGGGGCCAGCGTCGGGCCCTGGTAGAACTGCTCGTCCGGGTAGCTCCAGAACCAGTCCTCGCCGGGTTCGAAGCTCTGGATCAGCGGGTGCCCGGACGTGCGGGAATGCGCGCTGGCGTGCTGCGCGGGCGAGCTGTCGCAGCAGCCGATGTGCCCGCATTGGGCGCAGCGGCGCAGGTGGAACCACCAGCCCCCGTTGTCCAGACATTCGGCGCAGCCGTTGCCGCTGGGGGTGGCCGTCGGGTCGATGCCGGCGATCTGGCTCATGACGCTGTCCTGCCTCTCTCGTGTGCTGTTGATCATGGGAAGGATGCCGTTCTGACACCGTCAGAACGGCATCCTTCCCATGATCAACTCCGGCCGGGGTGTGGGTCCGGCTGGGGGTGTCCGGTCAGGGTGTGTCCGGTCGGGGTGTGTCCGGTTGGGGTGGGTCCAGGTGCGGGTCGGGGTCACCACGGCGCCTCGACCTCGTCGGCGATCCGCCGGCCGATCTCCAGCGACGCGGTGGCCGCCGGGGACGGGGCGTTGAGCACATGCACCTGGCGGATGCCGCGCTCGTAGTAGAAGTCGTCGACCAGCCGGCCGTCGCGGTGCAGCGCCTGGGCCCGCACCCCGGCGTGCGAGGGTCGCAGGCAGCCGTCGGGCAGCTCCGGCACCAGCTCGCGCAGGCTGGCCAGGAACCGTTTGTCCGAGACCGAGCGCGCCACCTCGCTGATGCCGGTGCGCCAGTACCGCCGGCCGAGCCGCCACAGCCCCGGCCAGGCCAGGCTGTCGCTGACGTCGTGGCGGTCCACCGCGCCCCAGGTGTACCCCTCCCGGGCCAGGGCCAGCACGGCGTTCGGCCCGGCGTGCACGCCACCGGCGATCATCCGGGTCAGATGCACCCCCAGGAACGGCAACGTCGGGTCCGGCACCGGGTAGATCAGCCCCGTGACCAGGTACTCCTGCGCGGCGGCGAGCTCGAAGTACTCCCCGCGGAACGGGATGATCCGCACCGCCGGGTCGAGCCCGGCCAGCCGGGCCAGCCGGTCCGAGTGCAGCCCGGCGCAATTGACGAACTGCGCCGCGGTGAACTCCCCGGCCGTGGTGGTCACCGTCACCCCGTCGAAACGCCCGTCGATGCCGACGATCTCGGTGCCCAGCCGGACCTGGCCGCCGTTCTGGCCGATCAGCCGGGCCAAGGCGGCGCAGACCCCGCGGAAGTCGACGATGCCGGTCGTGTCCACCCGCAGCGCGGCCACGCAGGCCACATGCGGCTCGAACTCGCGGGCCTCCTCGGGCGAGATGAGCCGCACCGGCACCCCGTTGGCCCGGCCCCGGTCCAGTAGCCGCAGTAGGGCCGGCACCTGGGCCTGGGTGGTGGCCACGACGAGCTTGCCGCAGATGTCGACGGCCACCCCGTGCTCCTGGGCGAAGTCGCGCATCGACTCGGCCCCGCGCACCCCCAGGGTGGCCTTGAGGCTGCCTGGGGCGTAGTACAGGCCGGAGTGGATGACGCCCGAGTTGTGACCGGTCTGGTGGGCCGCGACCTCGGGTTCCTTGTCCAGCGCGGTGACCGAGTGCCCGCGCCGGGACAGTTCGTAGGCGGTGGCCAGCCCGACGATGCCGGCGCCGGCGATCAGGACGTCGGTCACGAATCGGTCGGCTCGTCGGCCGCGCCGGCCAGCGCGGTCGCGCTGTCCTGCGGCCCGGTCAGCGGCAGCCGGACCCGGAACCGGGTGTCTCCGGGCACCGAGAGCACGGTCAGGTCCCCGTGATGCTTGTTGACCACGATCCGCCAGGAGATGTCCAGGCCAAGTCCGGTGCCCTCGCCGACCGGCTTGGTGGTGAAGAACTGCTCGAAGATCCGGCCCTGGATCTCCGGTGGGATGCCGGGTCCGGTGTCGCCGATCTCCACCGTCAGGCACTCACCGTCGGAGGAGGTACGCACGGTCAGCGTGCCCTGCCCGCCCATGGCGTCCCGCGCGTTGTCGATCAGATTGGTCCACACCTGGTTCAGCTCGGCCGGGTAGGCCGGGATCGCGGGCACGCTGCGGTCGTACTCCTTGACCACCTGCAGCCCGGCCAGCTTGGCGCTGAGCATGGTCAGGGTGCTGTCCAGCAGCTCGTGCACATCGACCGTCTGGAACGGGGCCCGGTCCAGTTGCGAGTACTGCTTGGCCGCGCCGACCAGGGTGGAGATCCGGGTGGTGGCGTCGTGGATCTCATTCATCAACAGCTCGGTCTCGACCGTGTAGTACAGCCACTTCAGGGCGCCGTCCAGGGTGCCCTCGGGCACCGTGGCGCTGACCTTCTCCAGCCAGCCGACGTCGATGCCGGCCTGCACGAACGTCGGCGCGATGTCCCAGGCATAGGGGATCTCCCGCTCGTCGAGCCACTCGCCGATCTCGTCCTCGGCGTCGCCGACCTCGATCGGGGACAGCGTGGGGGCCTTGGCGACCAGCGCGGCCGCCTCCTCCTGCAGGGCGACCAGCGGCTCGAGGTTGATGGCGTACTTGCCGGTGGAGATGATGGCCAGCTTGTGCCGCATGCCGGCGACCCGTTCCCGCAGCGCCGCGGTGGCTCGCACGGCCGCCGACGCGGGGTTGTTCAGTTCGTGGGTCAGGCCGGCCGACAGCGAGCCCAGCGCGAGCAGGCGCTCCCGCTGGTTGACCGCGTCGTTGGTGCTCTTGATGCCGTAGAACAGGCCCTCCAGCATGTGCACGGCCATCGGGAACCACTCCCGCATCGCCTGGGCGAACAGCGGGGCGTCGAGCACGAAGAACCGGGACGGCGCCACCGCCCGCATCGTGTTGTTGTAGGTCTCCGGCGCCCGTTCGCCCAGGTAGGAACGCCAGGCGCCGGCGTAGACGCCGGGCTGGGAGGTGCGAGTGGTCTCCACGTCGTCCGGGCCGACCCGCCGGGACAGCGCGATGGTGCCCTCGATCAGCACATAGAAGCAGGTCGCCGGATCACCCTCGGCGTACACCGGGCCCGGCTCGAAGAGCTTGACCCAGCCGTTGGTGCACAGCCAGTCCAGCTGCTCGTCGGTGAGCTTCTCGAACAGGAACAGGGTGCGCAGCTCGTCGGGGCTGCAGCGTTGCGGCTCGGTGGGGATCAGCTGCTCGCTCATCGTGTCTCCAGGTAACGGTGGACCAGGGTGACGGCCATGGCGCCCTCGCCGACGGCCGAGGCGACCCGCTTGACCGAGTTGGCCCGCACGTCGCCGGCGACGAACACGCCGGGCACGCTGCTCTCCAGCAGGTAGGGGTCGCGGTCGTGCTCCCAGCCGACCGGCCGCTCGCCGTCGAGCATCAGATCAGGGCCGGCCAGCACGAACCCGCGGGCGTCGCGCACCGCGACCCCGTCGAGCCATTCGGTGCGCGGCGCCGCGCCGATGAAGACGAACAGCAGGCCGGTGGCGACCTGCTCCTCCTGGCCGGTGGCGCTGTCGCGCAGCGTCAGGCCCTCCAGGTGGTCGGTGCCGTGCCCGGCGACGACCTCGGTGCAGGGCCGCACGGTGATGTTCTCGATGCCCTCGATCTGCTTGATCAGGTAGTAGGACATGGACGCGGCCAGCGACGGCCCGCGCACCAGCATGGTCACCGAGCGGGCGTACCGGCTGAAGTAGACCGCGGCCTGGCCGGCCGAGTTCGCCCCGCCCACGATGTAGACGTCCTGCCCCTTGCTGGCCGGGGCCTCGGACAGGGCGGAGCCGTAGAACACGCCGCGGCCGGTGAACTCGTCCAGGCCGGGCGCCTCCAGCCGCCGCCAGGACACCCCGGTCGCCAGGATCACGGTGTGCGCGTCGATGCTGCCGCCGTCGGCGAACCGGACCGTGCGGGCCGAGCCGTTCACCTCGACCGCGCAGGCGTCCCGGGTGGTGATCATCTCGGCGCCGAACTTGAGCGCCTGCCGGCGGGCCCGCTCGGTCAGCTGGGCGCCGGACACCCCGTCCGGAAAGCCCAGGTAGTTCTCGATCCGGGAGCTCTGTCCGGCCTGCCCGCCGGTGGCCAGCCGCTCGATCAACACCGTGCGCAGGCCTTCGGACGCCCCGTACACGGCCGCGCCCAGGCCGGCCGGTCCGGCGCCGACGACGATCAGGTCGTAGAAGTCCTCGGCCGGGTCGGTGGTCAGCCCGACCTGCCCGGCCAGCTCGGAATCGCTCGGCTCGACGAGCACCTGACCGTCCGCGGTGATCACCACCGGCAGCTGGCCGGCGGTGACCCCGGCCGCGGCCAGCAGCCGCTCGCCCTCGGCGTCGTCGGACAGGTAGGAGCGGAAGGGGACCTGGTTGCGGGCCAGGAAGTCCTTGACCTCGCTGCACCGGGCCGACCAGCGGGTGGTCACCACCTTGGTCTGGGCCACGGGGGTGTGGTCGCTGCGTTTCCACTGGTCGAGCTCGTTGTCGATGACCGGGTAGAACTTCTCCTCCGGCGGATCCCACGGCTTGAGCAGGTAGTAGTCCAGGTCGACGACGTTGATCGCGGTGATCGCGGCCTCGGTGTCGGCGTAGGCGGTGAGCAGGATCCGGCGAGCCTTGGGATAGATGTCCATGGCCCGCTCCAGGAACTGGATACCGTCCATCTGCGGCATCCGGTGGTCGGCCAGCAGCAGCGCCACCTGGTCGCCGCGCAGCTTCATCTCATGCAGGGTGTCCAGCGCCTGCTGGCCGGACTCGGCCCGGATGATCCGGTAGTTCTTGCCGTAGCGGCGGCGCAGATCGCGGGCGACCGCGCGGGAGACGCTGGGATCGTCGTCGACCGTGAGGATGCCGATGCGGGCTTGGCCGGACGCGGGGCCGGTCGCGGGGGCGGGGGAGGCTGACGTCATCGACGTCCTTCCGGCGTGATGGGGCGGTCGGGATGAGGTTGCCACAGTTGGGCGAATGCGTGTTCTGTCGTCGGCGAACACCGGTCGTGAATACCGCAGTGGCGAACACGGACTACCGTCGGCAGATGGAGCGCTCGCCGATGGTCCGGTATTCCGCGACGGAGTGCCGGCAACGGCTGCGGGAGCTGTGCCTGGCGCAGACCGGGGCCAGCGAACGGCTCAGCCACGGCGAACCGGCCTGGTTCGTCACGCGCCAGTTCGCGACGCTGGCCGACCATCATCACGACGACCGGTTCGCGTTCTGGGCGGCCGCGCCCGAGGGCGCCCAGCAGCGCTGGATCGCAGCGGACCCGGAGCGCTTCTTCCGCCCGCCCTACGTCGGCGGTCGCGGCTGGATCGGGGTGTACCTGGACGTCGAGCAGGACTGGGACGACATCGCCGAGATCGTCGGCGACGCGCACGCGACCGTCACCGCGGGGCGGCGCCGGGCATCCGGGTCCGGCATCTCAGGCTGACCCGGCCGCGTCCGGGTCCGGCCCCGCCGGGGCCGCGCCGAGGGCGACGACGGCGTCCAGGCTGTCGACCTCGTCCGGTGTCTTGTCCGGCCGGTACCGCAGCACCCGGGCGAAGCGCAGGGCGATGCCACCGGGGTAGCGGGTGGAGGCCTGCACCCCGTCGATGGCGATCTCCGCGACCAGCGGCGGTTCGACGAACACCGTGCTCTTGGTGCGCCGGACCTCGCGGGCCAGGAACTGTTCGGTCTGCCAGGTCAGGGTCGCGTCGGTCAGGCCCTTGAAGGTCTTGCCGAGCATCACCAGCTCACCGGTCCGTGGGTCGCGCGCGGCCAGGTGCAGATTTGAGAGCCAGCCCTGGCGCCGCCCGTACCCCCACTCGGCGGCGATGACGGCCAGGTCGAAGGTGTGCCGCGGTTTGAGCTTGATCCAGCCGGAGTCGCGTCGACCGGCGGCGTAGGGGGCGTGCAGCTTCTTGACCACCGCTCCCTCGAACCCGGCGCCGACCGCGCCGGCGAAGGCCGCCTGCACCGCGGCCAGGTCGGGGGCGACGGTGCGCGGCACGATCAGCGACGGGGGCAGCACGGTGTTCATCACGGCGGCCCGTTCGGACAGCGGCTCGTCGAGCAGGTCGCGGCCGTCCACGTGCAGCAGGTCGAAACAGAACAGCGTCAGGGGCAGCGGCGGTCCATCGGTCGGGGACTTGGTCATCGTCCGCGAGGCGATCAGCTGGAACGCCACCGGACGGCCGGCGGCGTCCAGGGCCAGCACCTCCCCGTCGAGCACCAGCCGGCGGGCCGGCAGGTCGGCGATCACCCGCACCACCTCCGGCAGCCGGTCGGTGATCTCGTCCAGCGTGCGGGTGTACAGCGCGATCGTGTCGCCGTCCTTGTGCACCTGCACCCGGATCCCGTCGAGCTTGGTGTCGACCAGCGCCGGCAGCCCGGACTTGTCCACCGCGGCGGCCGGGTCGGGGGCGGCGGCGGCCAGCATCGGCCGGACCGGCACCCCGACCTGCAGGCCGACCGACTGCAATCCCGGCAGCCCCTGGGTCTGCAGCAGGCGGGCGGCGGTCGCGGTGGAGCCCAGCAGCATGGCGGCCCGCTGCACCGCCGCGGCGGGCACCCCGAAGGCCTCGGCCAGCCCGTCCTGTACCTGCGCGTCCAGCGCCCCCTGACGGATCTCGTCGAATACCAAGGCCTGCAGCAATCGCTGCTCGTCCGCGGTGGCCCGGGCGAACAGGGCCTGCACGGCCGCGGCCCGAGCCGCGGCCGACCCGGCTCCGCCGATGGCCGCGATCTGCTCGAACGCGTCGTCCACCGCGGCGACCGACAGGGTCGGCTCGGGGGCGGGCGCGGGTACCTCGCTCAACGAGGCCCAGCCCACCCCGGTGCGCCGCTGCCGCAGCGAACCCGACAGGTAGGTGACCACCAGGCCGATCTCATCCGGCTCCGCGGCCCGGATCGCGGCGGCCAGCAGGGCCCGCTTGGCCAGTCGGGACCGGGTGGCGCCGACCGCGGCGGAGGTGGTGGCGAGCTCGACGAACATCACCGGACCATCCTGACCCAGGGGTCCGACAGTCAGCCCGCGGCGGCCGTCCGGCGGGCCGAGACGAGCACACCGGCGCCGGCGGCCAACGCCATCACCGGGATGATCAGGAACGCCGATTCCACGCCGACCGCATCTGAGAGGGTGGCCAGCGCGAACGGGCCCAGGCCGGAGGACAACCCGACGCCGACGGCCAGCACGGCGATCGCCCGGTCCGGCCGCCCGCCCGAGGCCGCCATCGTCAACGACGCGCCCAACGGGTACTGGCCGCCCAGCCCGATGCCGAGGATGAGCAGCCCCGTCACCGACAGCACGGCCGATCCGGACAGCCAGGTCAGGCCCCAGCCGGCCACCGTCACGCCCACGCCGGCCAGGAACAACGACAGCGGAGACCAGCGACGGGCCAGCGGTGCGGTGATCAACCGGCCCAGCGCCATCCCGCCGACGACCGCCGAGACCAGGCCGGACGCGGTCCCCGGGGACATGCCGGTGCGTTGCACGAGCAGATCCGGCGTCCAGGTGACCAGGCTGAACTCCACGGCCACCGCGAAGACCACGGCCAGCGCGGCCGGCCAGTAGGTGCTGGGGAAGCCCCGCACCGTGAACCGGCCACCACCGGCGGGCCGGGCCGCGTAGGCCGGGACCGCCCGTTGCCGGCCGACCAGGGTGAACGCGACCAGGGCGAACGGGACGACCAGGATCAGCGCGGCCCGCCAGGTCAGACCCAGCGCGGTGGCCGCGCCGACGGCCAGCGGGGTGACCAGCCCTACCCCGGCGGCGGCCGCATTGGCCAGGGTGAGCACCGCCGGGCCCGACCGGCCGTGGTGTGCCTGCAGCACGGTGGTGGCCGTGTTGACCGCGAGCCCGCCGGCCAGCCCGATCACCAGCATCGTCGGCAGGGTGATGGCCAGTTCGGCGCCGCTGGCCAGCGAGCCGGCGCAGAACAGGGCGATCGCGCCGCCCAGCACCAGCACCGCCCGGCGGGCCAGGCCGAACCGGGCCCACCGGTTGGCCAGCGTGACGCCGGTGAAACCGCAGATCACCACCCCGGCGGCCAGCATCAGCGAGTGCAGCCCGGCCACCGAGCTGGAGACCCCGAGCTCGTTGCGGAACAGCGGGATCGAGGGTCCGAGCCCGTAGAGGAACCAGGTGTAGGTGCACAGGGTGGCGATGGCCGCGGCCGAGACCGCGTCGGGTCGATCGTGATCGGTCGGGTGGTCCGTGCCGGGGTGGGCGGTGGGGTTACTGATGGGAAGTCCTCGGGTCGCGCGGGGTGGTGCGGGCAAGCAGGCTGTGCGGTCAGCCTGTCACGCGCCCGCCCGTTCACCGAGCGGGGGAGCCTAGGGTGCGGTATGAGCAGGCGCGCCTGGGGTGTGTGCGTGCTGGCGGTCGCGCTGATCGCGGCCGCCCTCGTGCCGGCCGTGCTCGGCCCGGGCCGGCGGATTGAAGGCGTGGCCGTGCCCGCCCCCATCCCGCCCCCGCCGGCGGTCGGCGACTGCCTGACCGGTCGACCGGTGCCGGCCGGGTCGCCGCTCACGGCCCGGGGGCTGGCGGTCGCCGCCGCGCCGACCGGTGCCTGTTCGACCACGTGGGGTTACGGGGAGATCGTGTCGGTGACGGCCGACGGGCGCACCTTCCCGACCATCGGCGACCAGCCGCAGGCGCCGCCGGATCCGGACTCGTGCCGGCCCGCGGTCCGGGCCTACCTGGGGTGGGACGTCATGCCCTGGACCCCGGTCGTGGCCGACGACGTGGTGCTGGTCGGGCCCGACGCCGTCCAGACCGCCGCCGGCCAGCAATGGATTGCCTGCGCCCTGACCCCCGATGAGCGCGGCTATCCCGGGTCGGTGCGCGACCGGACGCCCGGGCCGGCGGCGGATCGCGCCGGCTGGTGCAAGGACAGCCGCTCGCCGGCGGGATGGCGGGTCGGTTGCGACGAGCCACACGACGTCGAGGTGTTCGGCGTCGCCTTGATCGGCATCGACGAGCTGGCCGGGCTGACCGATTCCTGTGCCCGGCTGGTCGCCGAGCGGACCGGGTCGAGCGATCCGACCGCCGGCGGATTGCTGCAGGTCAGGGCCGGACCGGACGACCCGAACACGGTGCCGCCGGATGTCAGTGCCAGCCGGCAGTCGGTGATCTGCACCCTGCGGGTCACCGGTGACGGGCTGCTCACCGCAAGCCTGGTCGGCCGGGGGGACGGCCCGCTGCCCTGGGGGTGACGGCCGGCTCAGCCGTAGTTCTCCAGCACCCGGCTGGACAGCCGCGGCCAGACCTGGGCCGCCCACGGGCCGAACGCGGTGTCGCACAGCGAGACGCAGGCCAGGTCCGCCTCCCGGTCGACCCACAGGAACGAGCCGGACTGGCCGAAGTGGCCGAAGGTGGCCGGAGAATTCTCCGGAGCCGTCCAGTGCGGGCTCTTGTGGTCGCGGATCTCGCAGCCCAGGCCCCAGTCGTTGCTCGGCTGCTTGCCGAATCCGGGCAGCACGCCGGACAGGCCGGGAAAGCTGACGGTGGAGGCCAGCCAGACCACTTCGGGCATCAGCAGCCGGGGCCGCAGCAGCTCCCAGGCCAGGGTGGCCAGGTTCTCGATCGAGCCCTGGGCGCCGTGCGCCGGCGGCCCGACCAGGCTCGTGTCGGCCATCTCCAGCAGGTCCAGCACACGCTCCTCGAGGTGGTCGTGGAACCGTTGGTCCCCGCTGGCCTCCAGATGGTGCGCGGCCACGTCGATGCCGTGGTTGGAGTAGATGCGCCGGGTGCCCGGCGGGGCCATCACCCGGTCCGAGTCCGGCGCCAAGCCCGAGGCGTGGGACAGCAGGTGCCGCAGCGTCGACCCGGGCGGGCCCACCTCGTCGTCGAGACTGATCACCCCTTCGACGCTGGCGTCGAGCACGGTCAGGGCGGTGATGACCTTGGTCAGCGACGCCCAGCGGTGCACGGCCCCGTCGTCCAGGACGTCGAGCACGCCGCTGGGCCCGATCACCGCGACCGACGCCGACCCGACCGGCCAGTCGGCGATCTCCGCCTTCAGATCCATCACACCCGTCCTTCCGGCGAGATCCCTCGCCCTACGCCCGCGCTGCCGCCTTCGTCGCCGCCGGCGCGAGTGTGTCAGCATCGCACCCGTGGTCGACATCGATGACGGCAAGCTGATCACCCTGCTGGACGACACCGCGCAGCAGCGGGCTCCGCTGCTGGACATCGCGCTCGGTCCGGCCCTGCTGTCGGCGGTCGCGGCGGGCGGCGGGTCCGAACAGCAGCTGCGGCTGTACCGGCCGGGCCCGACCCTGGCGTTCAGCGGCCGCGACTGTGCGACCGAGGGGATCGCAGCCGCGGCCGCCGCCGCCCGGGCGGCCGGGTTCGAGCCGGTCCGCCGCGGTCCCGGCGGACGCGCCGCCGGCTATCACCGCGCATCGCTGTGCCTGGATCACGTCGCGGCCGACCCGCACGAGCGCACCGAGATCCGGGCCCGGTTCACCGGCTTCGGCGAGCTGCTGGTGGAGGCGCTGCGCGCGGTCGGCGCCGACGCCCGGCTGGGTCCGGTGCCGGGGGAGTACTGCCCGGGCGAGTTCAGCATCAACGACGGGCACGGCCACAAGCTGGTCGGCACCGCCCAGCGGTTGGTCCGCGGCGGCTGGTTGTTCGGCACGGTCATCCTGGTCACCGATCCCGAGCCGGTGCGCTCGGTGCTGGTGCAGGTGTACCGGGCGTTGGGCCTGGACTGGGACCCGTCGACGGTCGGCGCGGTCAGCGACACCGCTCCAGGCGTCACCGTGGCCGACGTCGCCGCTTCAGTGAGGGCCGCCTACGCCCGCCGCGGCGAGCTGGTGCCCGGCGAGCTGCCGGACGGCGTGCTGACCGACGCGGCCGGCCGGGCGGACCGGCACCGGGTGCCCGGCGACTGGGCCTGATCCATGCGTCGGCATGGAGTGGAATAAGAGCAGGGGGGGCGCGGTTGACCGGGGCGGAACCAGTTGATACTTCAACTACCGAGGTTTCGCGGAGCGACCAGAGGGAGTGCGTCATGCAATTTGGCATCTTCACCGTCGGTGACGTGACCACCGACCCGACGACCGGGCGGACGCCGACCGAGCACGAGCGCATCAAGGCGATGGTGACCATCGCGCGCAAGGCCGAGGAGGTCGGGCTGGACGTGTTCGCCACCGGCGAGCACCACAACCCGCCGTTCGTGCCGTCGTCGCCGACGACCATGCTCGGCTACATCGCGGCCCGGACCGACAAGCTGATCCTGTCCACCTCGACCACCCTGATCACCACGAACGACCCGGTGAAGATCGCCGAGGACTTCGCGATGCTGCAGCACCTGGCCGACGGCCGGGTCGACCTGATGATGGGTCGCGGCAACACCGGGCCGGTCTACCCCTGGTTCGGACAGGACATCACCAAGGGCGTCGAGCTCGCCGTGGAGAACTACGCGTTGCTGCGCCGGCTCTGGCGCGAGGACGTCGTGGACTGGAAGGGGCAGTTCCGCACCCCGTTGCGTGGCTTCACCTCGACCCCGCGTCCGCTCGACGACGTGCCGCCGTTCGTCTGGCACGGCTCGATCCGCAGCCCGGAGATCGCCGAGCAGGCCGCCTATTACGGCGACGGCTTCTTCGCCAACCACATCTTCTGGCCGACCACCCACTTCCAGCGGTTGATCGGGCTGTACCGCAGCCGGTTCGAGCACTACGGCCACGGCTCAGCCGACCAAGCGATCGTCGGGCTGGGCGGCCAGGTGTTCATGGCCCGCAACTCCCAGGACGCCGTCCGCCAGTTCCGGCCGTACTTCGACAACGCCCCGGTGTACGGGCACGGCCCGTCGCTGGAGGACTTCTCGGAGATGACGCCGCTGACCGTGGGCAGCCCCGAGCAGGTCATCGACCGGACTCTGACCTTCCGCGAGTCGTTCGGCGACTACCAGCGGCAGCTGTTCCTGATGGACCACGCCGGCCTGCCGCTGTCGACCGTGCTGGAGCAGTTGGACCTGCTCGGCGAGGTCGTGCCGGTGCTGCGCAAGGAGTTCGCCGCGCTCAAGCCGGCCCACGTGCCGGACGCCCCGACCCACGCCTCGCTGGTCGCCGCGCGGGACGCGGCCGCCCATCGGTCGGCCCAGGAGTCGGAGAAGGTGTCGGCATGAGCACCGTCACGGTCGCCGTCGTCTCGGCCGGCCTGAGTGAGCCGTCGTCGACCAAGCTGTTGGCCGACCGGCTCGCCCAGGCCGTGCGGCGGGACGGGGCCCGGCGCGGCCTGCGCATCGAGATGGTCGACGTGCCGTTGCGGGCGCTGGCCCGACCGATCGCCGACGCGATGGTCACCGGGTTCGCGCCGGCCGCGCTGCAGACGGCGCTGGACGCGGTGCAGGGCGCCGATGCGTTGATTGCGGTCACGCCGGTGTTCAGCGCGTCCTACAGCGGGCTGTTCAAGTCGTTCTTCGACGTGGCCGACCCGCAGGGTTTCACCGGCAAGCCGGTGGTGCTGGCCGCCACCGGCGGTTCGGCCCGGCACTCGCTGGTGCTCGACCACGCGCTGCGGCCGCTGTTCGCCTACCTCAAGGCCGAGCCGGTGGCCACCGGCGTGTTCGCCGCGACCGCCGATTTCGGGGCCGACCCGGAGTCCGGCGCGTCGCTTGATCGGCGGGTCGAGCAGGCCGGGGCTCAGTTGGTCCGAGCGCTGGCCGGCGCCGCCGAGGCCCGGGTTCTCCCGACCCCGGCCCTTCCCGCCCTGGTCGACGTCTCGCTCGATCCTGAGGACGAGCTGGCCGCCGACGCCGTCGCGCGGGCCGCCCGGGTCCATCTGGGTCCCGAGCCGTCGCTGGTAGAGGCCCGCCGCCGCCGCGACGCCGACCCCTTCGACAACCTGATCCCGTTCGAGCAGCTCCTGCACCGCACCTGACCCTCACCCCTGCTCCCGCGCGGATCATCTTCCCCGGCGCGGCCGAAGTCATCGACTCCCGTCCCACCAGTCCCATTCGGTGCGACTTCATCCGCGCGGGGGGTGGACGAACGCGGCGGGAGCGGCGTCGGGGCGTTCGGGCCGGAAACCGTGCCACCCCGCGACGGCCCCGACCCTTGCGACGGCCGCACCCTCGCGACGGCCGCACCCTCGCGACGGCCCCACCCTCACGACGGGCCCACCCTCCGCGCGGCCAAAGTCGTTGACTCTGGTCCCACCAGTCCCATTCGGTGCAGTTTCATCCGCGCCAGGGAAGTTGATCCGCGCGGGAAACCGGGTCAGCCGAGGGCGGCGCGGAAGCCGGCGACCAGGTCGTCGACCTGCTCGTCGGTCATCACGAACGACGGGGAGATCTGGACCGCGCCGGCGCCGACGGCGCGGGTGGCCACGCCGTGCGCGCGCAGCTTCTTGGCCAGGCCCATCGCGGCCGCGGGGTCGGCCAGCTGGACCGCGGTCAGCGCGCCGACGCCGCTGCGGACCTCGGCCACCGCCGGATGCTCGGCCAGCGGGGCGAACCGCTGGTGCAGGGTGCCCTCCAGCCGGGTCGCCTGGGCCAGCAGCCCCTCGGACTCGATGATGTCCAGGTTCGCCATGGCGGCGGCGGCCGCGGCCGCATGGCCCATGTAGGTGTAGCCGTGGCGCCACCAGGCCTCGCCGGTCGGGTCGAAGAACGGTGCGGCCACGGTCGGGGCCACGAACACCGCCCCCATCGGCACGTACCCCGAGGTCAGGCCCTTGGCCGTGGTCATCATGTCCGGCTGCAGGTCGAACCGGGTGGAGGCGAACCATTCGCCGAGCCGGCCGAACCCGGTGATCACCTCATCGGCGACGAACAGGATGTCGTGCTCCCGGCAGATCTGCCGGACCTCGGCCAGGTACCCCTCCGGCGGCAGGTAGATGCCGCCGGCCCCGATGACCGGCTCGCAGAAGAAGGCGGCGATCCGGTCGGCGCCAACCCGCTCGATGAACTCCAGCAGCGACTTGCCCGAGTCCCAGTCGACCGACCCGATGTCGGTCATCAGCTCGCCGTACCCGTCGTGGTTGCCGGGGATGCCGGCCAGCGCGGTGCCGGCCACGTGCATGCCGTGGTAGGCCTTCTGCCGGGCCACCACGATCTCCTTGGCCGGCGACCCGACCTCCCGCCAGTACCGCCGGGCCAGCTTGACCGCGGTGTCGATCGAGTCGGAGCCGCCCGAGGTGAAGAAGATCTTGCTGCCGGCGACCGGCGCGATCCCGGCCAGCCGCTCGGCCAGGGCCAGGGTGGTGTCGACCGCGTAGTCGCCGAAGGTCGAGTAGGCCGCGATCCGCCGGATCTGCTCGGCGACGGCGTCGGCGATCGCCGCCCGGCCGTGACCGACGTTGGTGAACCACAGCCCGGCGGTGGCGTCGAGGTAGCGGGTGCCGGCGGTGTCCCAGACGTAGGCGCCCTCACCGCGGCTGATGGCGAACGCGCCATCGCGCTCGACCGTGCCCATGTTCGCGAACCCGTGCCAGAGCGCACCCATGCCTGATCCTTCGTGCCGACGTCCGTGACGGGTCGGTGCGCCCGCCGAGCATCGACCGTACCGTCGGCGCCGGCCGGATCCGGGCCCGCCCCGATCGCCGGCGGCGGTCAGCCCGATCGGCCGTCCGGACCGGCCAGCAGCGCGGCCAGGCTGGTCGCCGGGTGACCGGCCACCAGCGGCACGTCCCCGGTGACCGGGGCCAGCTCGCCGGTGGCGATCGCGGTATAGGTGCTGACCCAGGCGTCCAATTGCCACCCCGCCGCGCCGTACCCGGACCGGGACCGGTAGGCCTGCTCGAGCGTCTCGTCCTGATAACGGGTCGCGCGCCCGGTGACCTCGGTGATGATCCGGGCAGCGTCGGCCAGGCTCAGCGACTGCGGACCGGTCAGGTCGTAGGTGCGCCCGTCGTGCTCGCTGGGTCCGGACCGGGCGGCCAGCAGCACGGCCACAGCGACGTCGACGACGTCGCGCCGGGCGACCGCGGAGACCCGGCCGTCGCCGGCCGGACCGCGCAGCAGGCCCTGCGGGCCGGCGAACAACGGGAGCTGATCGGCGTAGAGGTTGTTGCGCAGGAAGGTGAACCGCAGGCCGGACGCCCGGATGTGCGCCTCGGTGTGCCAGTGGTCGCGGGCCAGGGTGAATGTGGCGTCCGGGGCCGCGGCGAAGAACGAGGTGTAGACCAGGCGCGACCCCCCGGCGGCCACGGCGGCGTCGACGAAGGTGCGGTGCCCGGCCAGCCGGTCGGGCTCCTCGGCCCCGGAGACCATGAACACGGTGTCGACGCCGGCCAGGGCCGCCCGCACGGCGCCCGCGTCGTCATAGCTGGCCCGGGCCACCGATGCCGCGGGCAGGACCGGCGCGCGCTCCGGGGAGCGCACGATCAGCCGCTGGCGCACGCCGGCCGCGGACAGGGCGGCGGCGACACCCCCGCCGAGATGCCCGGTGGCTCCGGTGACGGCGATCGGCGAGCTCACGGCGCCGGGTCCAGGGTCGGGCTCAGGCCCCGCACTGCTCACGCCCAGCAGTGTGGCATCCGGGTTGCGGCGCCGCCGCCGCGACGCACCCGGCCGCGGAGGATGGCCGGCCGGGGGAGCGCCGGGCCGGCCTCGATGCCGCCTACCATCGCCCCATGGCATTGGGCGCACGGGTGAGCGTCAGGACGGCACCGACCGACCGGGGCGGGTCGTGACGGCGGCCGCCGGCCTGGCCCGGGCCATGGCCGACCGTCCGCTGGTGCTCGACGGTGGCCTGGCCACCCTGCTCGAGGCCCACGGGCACGATCTGACCTCGGCGTTGTGGTCGGCCCAGCTGCTGGTGCAGAACCCGGGGGCGATCACCGCGGCGCACCGCGAGTACTTCCGCGCCGGCGCGCAGGTCGCGATCACCGCCAGTTATCAGGCCTCGCTGCCCGGACTGGCGGCCATCGGGCTCGGCCGGGTCGAGGCCGAGCAGGCCCTGCGCCGGTCGGTGGACCTGGCCCGCACGGCCGCCGCCGACGGCGTCAACGAGGCCACTGCACCCGGGTCCGGTCCCCGCTGGGTGGCCACGTCGGTCGGCCCGTACGGCGCGGCGCTGGCCGACGGGTCGGAGTACCGGGGCGACTACGGGCTGACGGTCCGCCAGCTGCGGGATTGGCACCGGCCCCGGCTGGAGATCCTGGCCGACGCCGGCGGCGATGTACTGGCCATCGAGACCATCCCGTGCGCGGCCGAGGTGGAGGCCCTGCTCACCGAGATCCAGGCCCTGGACGCCCCGGCCTGGCTGTCGCTGACCTGCCAGGACGGCCGGACCCGGGCCGGGGAGCGGGTCGACGAGGTGTTCGCGATGGCTGCGGGGGTGGACCAGGTCATCGCGGTCGGGGTCAACTGCGTCGAGTCGGCCGAGGCGGCCGATCTGGTCGCGGCGGCCGCCGAGAACTCCGGCAAACCTGCGGTGGTGTACCCCAACAGCGGCGAGGACTGGGATGCCCAGGCCCGGGCCTGGGCCGGCCGGGCGACGTTCGGGCCCGAGCACGCGGCGGTGTGGGTGGCCTCGGGAGCCCGGTTGGTCGGCGGGTGTTGCCGGGTCGGTCCGCAGGCGATCAGGCGGCTGGCGCGATCCGCGCCCGGTTGGCCGGCCGGAACGCCGGGTTCGGTCTCGTCGCGGTAAGCACCCACACCCCGACCGCGACCACCGCTGCGACCTCGCACAGCACCAGGCCGCGCTCGACCAGCCCGATGGGAAGGGCGCGGTACCACGGGATTCCGGTGACCGGGCTGATCAGCCAGGCGCCGATCAGCACACCGAGCCAGATCAAGGACGCCACGGCCAGCCAGAACGCGCTGCGGGAGGCCCGGTTGGTGACCGGCGCGGCCCGGCGCCGGGTCAGCAGGATGACTGCGACCGGCAGGCACACGAACGCGACCAGGCTGGCCACCCGATGAACATGGCCGGCCGTGCTCGGCCCGACCGACCAGTCGTGCTTGGGGAACACCACCACGGCCAGCAGGCCCAGCACCCAGGCCCCGCCCAGGACGAGGCCGAGCGAGCCGACCCGGGACAGCCCGGCGGCGGCGGTGGCGATCAGGATGGCCAACGACCCCAGGGCGAGCGCGACCACCCCGACGTTGAACGCCCAGGCGGTGTCGGTCAGCGCGTACTCGCTGATGGTGCGGCGGATGGGGGAGATGGCCTCCGTCTCCGGCAGCACGTGCAGGGCCCCGACAAGGGCGGCGGCCACCAGCGGCCCCAGTAGGCCGAGGGCGGCCAGCGCCCGGGGCCACGACGACGCCGCGCCGGCCTCGTCGCCCGCGGTCCGGGGCGCGGTCGCGACGTATTCATTCATCGGCCGGTGGAGTCCTTTCCTTGAAGAGGCAAGTAGCAGACACGTCAACGATACGGACGCGGACCGGTGCCCGACTGTGCAAGAGCTGTGACCAGCGGGAGATCACCCGGGCCGGCACATCACAGATGGGTGAAGTTCGCCGGGGCGCGCGCGAATGAGTCCGGGGCCGCCCGGCGGGGCTGGGCAGAATTGACAACCAGGGGGTGGGTCATGACGAAGGGTCTCAAGGTCGTGAACAACAGGCGAAGAGTTCGGGTGCGCGGGGCCGGCGTGGGGTTGGCGGTCGTCCTGCTGGCCACGGTCACCGGGTGTTCGACGGGCAGCTCGTCCGGATCGGTGCTGGGGACGCTGGCCGACTCGGCCCGGCCGTCGTCCGGCGCCCCGAGCTCGAGCGCAGCGGCCCCGACCGACGGATCGGCGGCCACCGGACGCGCGACGAGCAGCCCGTCGTCGTCCACGCCGCCGCCCCCTCCGCCGGCCGCCGAGGTCAGCGCGGCGCCGGCCAACGGCACCGAGGGTGTCGACCCGCTGGCTCCGGTCACCGTCACCGTGGCCAAGGGCACCCTGGAGTCGGTCCGGATGACGAATCCGGACGGGGTCGAGATCCCCGGCGCCCTGGCCGCCGACCAGCTCTCCTGGACCGCGCAGACCGAGCTCGGCTACGGCAAGACCTACACACTGACCTCGGCGGCCCGCAACAGCGCCGGCACCCTGACCGAATCCACCAGCACCTTCACCACGGTGGTGCCGGACAACAAGACCAGGGCGTACTCCTTCCCGTCCGACGGAATGACGGTCGGCGTCGGTCAACCCATCGCGATCCACTTCGACGAGCCGGTGGCCGACCGGGCGGCGGCCCTGCAGGCGATCACGGTGACCACCACCCCGGCCCAGACCGGGGGCTTTCGCTGGATCGACGACCAGGAGGTGCGCTGGCGCCCGGCGGAGTTCTGGCAGCCCGGCACCACGGTCGCGGTGACCGTGGACATCTACGGCAAGAACCTGGGCAATGGCCTGTACGGCCAGGAGGACCTGACCTTCGGGTTCACCGTGGGCCGGTCGATGATCGCCGAGGTCGACGACAACACCCACACGATGGTCGTCAAGCAGGACGGCCAGGTGATCCGGGAGATCCCGGTGTCGCTGGGCCGGGACAAGTACCCGACGTACAACGGCATCCACGTGGTCGCCGAGAAGTACGAGAACAAGCTGATGGACAGCAGCACCTGGGGCCTGACCGGCGCCGGGGCGTACCGGACCAACGTGCAATGGGCGACCCGAATCTCCTCCTCGGGCGAGTTCGTGCACGCGGCGCCCTGGTCGGTGGACTCGCAGGGCTACGAGAACGTCTCGCACGGCTGCGTCAACGTCTCCACCGAGGCGGCGAAGTGGTTCTACGACACGTTCATCCCCGGTGACCCGGTGATCATCCGCAACACCGTCGGGCCGAACCTTGAGGTCTGGGACGGCTACGGCGACTTCCAGCTGCCGTTCGACCAGTACGTGCAGCAGGCCTGAGCGGCGACGGCCCCCGGCTCCGCGGGCGGAACCGGGGGCCGTCGGCCGGGCCGGGGCGGGCCGTCAGCCCTTGTACAGCGAGTCCAGCTCGCTCATGTACTTCTGCTCGACCAGCTTGCGGCGCACCTTCATCGACGGGGTCAGCTCGCCGTCCTCGATGGTCAGGTCGCGCGGCAGGATGATGAACTTCTTGATCGTCTCCCAGCGCTCCAGCTGGCTGTTCAGCTTCTGCACGTGCTCGTCGATCAGGGCGTAGACCTGGGGATCGCGGGCCAGCTCCTCGGTGGTCTTGCCGCCGAGGCCGTTCTTCTCGGCCCACTCGTGGATCATCTCGTCGTCCAGGGTGATCAACGCCGAGGCGAAATGGCGCCCGTCGCCGTGCACCACGATGTGTCCGGCCCACGGGCATTCGGCGCTGAAGATGACCTCGATCTTCTGTGGGGCGACGTACTTGCCGCCCGAAGTCTTGATCAGGTCCTTCTTCCGGTCGGTGATCTTGAGATACCCGTCGGTCAGCTCGCCGATGTCGCCGGAATGGAACCAGCCGTCGGAGAACACCTCCGCGGTCGCATCAGGCCGGTTGTGATAACCGCGCATCACACCCGGTCCCTTGATCAGCACCTCGCCGTCCTCAGCGATCTTGAACTGGGTGCCGGGCAGCGGCGGGCCGACGGTGCCGATGCGGGAGTCGCCGGGCAGGTTGACCGCGGCGGCGGCACTGGTCTCGGTGAGCCCGTAGCCCTCCAGGATGGTCATGCCGACGGCGTCGAACCATTCCCACACCTCGGCGGACAGCGCCGCCGAGCCGGACACGAAGAACCGGATCCGGCCGCCCATCCGGGCCCGGACCTTGCTGAACACCAGCTTGTCGGCGATCGCCAGCTGCAGCCGCAGCAGGAAGCCGGGCTGCCCGCCCTGCTGGCGGATCCGGGAGGCCTTGACCCCGACGCCGATCGCCCAGTCGAAGATCTTGGCCTTGAGGCCGCCCTCGCCCTGCGCGGTCAGGGTGACCTTGGCCCGAACCTTCTCGAAGATGCGCGGCGCCCCGCCCATGAAGGTGGGCTTGATGACGCCCAGGTTCTCCACGATGCGGGTCAGGTCGCCGTCGACTGCGGTGCTGAAGCCGAATTCGAGCTGGACCGCGGAGAGCACCTTGCCCAGCACGTGCGACAGGGGCAACCACAGGTACTGCACGTCGTCCGGGCCCAGGATGTTGAGGGCGGCGACCCCCTTGCCCTCGTACACCCAGTTGTCGTGCACCAGCCGCACGCCCTTGGGCTTGCCGGTGGTGCCCGAGGTGTAGACGAGGGTGGCCAGGTCCTCCGGCCCGCAGGCGGCGATCCGGTCGTCGACCGCGGCCGGCTGCTCGGCCAGCAGGGCGGCGCCGCGCTGCTCCAGGTCGGCCAGCGTGATGACCTCGACCCCCTCGTGCCGGTGCACGTCGGCCGGGGTGTCGTCGAACAGCACGACGGCCTTGAGGTCGGGCAGGTCCGAGTCCAGGGCCTTGTTGGCCTGCTCGGCGTTCTCGGCGATGAGCACGACCGACTCGGAGTCGCTCAGGATGTAGGCGACGTCCTCGCGGGCGGTGGTCGGGTAGACGGTGGTGGTCGCCATCCCCCCGCACAGGATGCCCAGGTCGGACAGCAGCCATTCGATGCGGGTGGTGCCGGCGATGGCGACCCGCTGCTGCGGCTGCACCCCCAGGCTGATCAGCCCGGCCGCGATGTTGAACACGCGCACCTTGGTCTGCGCCCAGGACATCGACTTCCAGGCGTCGCCGACGCGGTAGCGGAACGCTTCCCGGTTCGGCGTCTTCTCGATCCGATCGACGAAAAGGTGCCCGAACGATGGCGCTCGTTCGGTCAGGGCTGCAGTCATGAAGTGGACGTCCTCCTCGACGGGCCGGCTGCGGGAAACGGACAGCTGCCCCCGCAACTGTCTGATGTCCGACTTTACGTGGCGTGCGTCACCTGCGCCCCTGCGGGACCGGGCGAAAACGGACGCCGGGCCCATTCAGGCTCGGAACCTGCGGGCACCCGGCGACGATCCGGCTCCGACCACACGCCGATCCCACCTCGGGCGGGCCGGGTTCGACGAGAGGAGTCAGCGCAGCCGGGTGATCCGCACCGTCACCTCGTTGCCGGTCGCGTCCGGTCCGGCGTAGACGCCCTTGACCGGCGGCACGTCGCGGTAGTCGCGCCCGCGGCCGACCACGACGTGCGCCTGGCCGGGCGCGGTCAGGTTGGTCGGATCGAAGCGGTTCCAGGACCCGTCGAACCACTCGATCCAGGCGTGCGACTCGCCGACGACGGCCTTGCCGATCTCGATGTTCTCGCCGGGGTGCAGGTACCCCGAGACGTAGCGGGTGGGTACGCCCATCGATCGGAGCATGCCGATGGCCAGGTGCGAGAGGTCCTGGCAGACGCCGCGCCGGGCCAGGTAGGCCTCGACCGCCGAGGTGTGCACCCCGGTGGCACCGACCTCGTAGGTCAGGGTCCGATGCACCCACTCACAGACGGTGCGGGCGGCCTCCCGCGGATCGCCGGAGCTGTCCTTGATCTCGGCGGCGATCCCGGTCAGCTCGTCGTCCAGCTCGGTCAGCGGGGTGGGGCTGAGGAACTCCTCGAACCGATCCTCGCAGTCCGAGCCGGCCAGTTCGCCCCAGCTCATCGCGCTGCTGGGGGTGGGCACGACGCTCCAGCCGGCGGCCTCGGCGCCCGGCCAGCTGCCGGCCGGCGGGAAGGTCTCCACCGTGGTGGTCGCGGTGACCGCCAGGTGCCGGTGCGGGCGGTGGATGTCGAACGCCGACACCCGGGTCCCGAAGTAGTCGATGTAGGACAGCACGCCCTCGAACGGGTCGATCTCCAGCCGGGCCGAGAGCACGGCCTGGCCGGGCTCGTCGCTGGGCTGCATCCGCACCTCGTTGTACGAGGTCGTCACCGTGTCCGGGTAGGTCAGCACGGTGCGGTGCACGATCAGCAGCCGCCAGATCTCCGGCATCGGGGCCATCGCGGTCTGGTACTGCGCCAGCGAATCCCCGGCGCTCATCTGGTTCTCCAGCCCCTCGGTCATGCCGCGCCTCCGTCCGCCCCGATGTTGGCCCAGGTCACCGCGTCCTCGCGGCGGAAGAACGACTTGGTGACCGCGGTGTGGGCGCTGTACACGGTCCGTTGCAGGGTGGCCAGCATCTGTTCCCGGTCGGCGGCCAGTTCGGCGCCGGTGCGGTAGTCCAGGCCGGTCCGGGTCCGGCCGACGATCCGCCGGGCCGACGACGGGTCGCGGCGCGGGTCCATGTACCGGGTCGAGCCGATGGCCTCCAGCTCGCCCAGGCAGGACTCGGCCGTGTTCAGGGTCCGGATCACCGACCGCGGGAACATGCGGTCCAGCAGCACGAACTCGTAGGCGGTGCGCTGCCCGATGCTGCCGCCGTAGCTGCGCACGTAGGGCTCCCAGCCGCCGCACGCGCTGACCAGGGCCCGCCAGGGCGGCACCGAACCGGTCTCGGACTCGGCCGCGGCCAGCAACCGGATGGTCATGTCGGCGCGTTCCAGCGACCGCCCGAGGACCAGGAACTGCCAGCCCTCGTCGTGGGTCATCACCTCGGAGACCAGGCCGTTGGCGATCGCACACCGCTCACCGACCCAGCGCAGGAACACGTGCGGTCCGGCGCCCCCGGCCTCCCGGGTGCGCAGACCGTGCCAGGTGACGTTCAGGCATTCCCAGACGTCCAGCGGGATGGCGTCCCGCACGCCGCGGGCGTTGTCCCGGGCCGCGGTGAGCGCGCCGGCCACCGACGAGGCCCGTTCGCTGTCGAACACCAGCGCCCGGACCAGCTGGCCGGAATCGGCCTGGCTACCGGCGCCGACCGTCTCGTCGTCGGACAGGCCCATCGAGTCCAGCAGCGAGCGGATCACCTGGTGGTCGGCCTGCCAGGAGCCGGCCGGCAGCAGGTGCAGGTAGGTGTCCAGGATGCGGGCGGTGCAGTCGGCCCGTTCGACGTGGCGGCCGAGCCAGTAGAGCGACTCGGCGATCCGGCTCAGCACTGCGGTTCCTCCAGTTCCCGGGCGCTGTGTGCCAGGACGTTCTGTTCCCGGACACCGCCGGACTGTTGCTGTTGCTGTTCGTGCTGGGTGCGGAAGCCGAGATTGTCCTCGGGCGGGCTGATCGGCTGGTGGAAGGACAGGTCGCGCATGTTCATCACCTGGGTGGCGTCGGCCGCGGGTTGCGGCTCGGGCTCGGGGATCGGTCCGCCGAGCACCCAGGTGTCCTTGGAACCGCCGCCCTGCGAGGAGTTCACCACCAGCTCGCCCTCGGGCAGCGCGACCCGGGTCAGGCCACCGGGCAGCACCCAGACGCTGCGCCCGTTGTTGACCGCGAACGGCCGCAGGTCCACGTGCCGGGGTCGCATCTTCTCGCCGATCAGGGTGGGCACCGTGGACAGGGCGATCTCGCGCTGCGCGATCCAGCCGCGGGGGTTCTCCAGGATGGTCTCCCGCGCCTTGCGCAGCACCGCGCGATCCGCCCGGGACCCGATGACGATGCCCTTGCCGCCGGATCCGTCGACCGGCTTGAGGACCAGTTCGGCCAGGTGCTCGAGGGCGTACTCGCGGTGGTCGGGCACCTCCATCCGGTAGGTGTCCACGTTCTGCAGGATCGGCTCTTCGCTCAGGTAGTAGCGAATGATGTCCGGAACGTAGGTGTAGACCAGCTTGTCGTCGGCGATGCCGTTGCCGACCGCGTTGGCGATGGTCAGGTTGCCGGCCCGCGCCGCGTTGATCAGGCCGGGGGAGCCCAGCAGCGAGTCGGCCCGGAACTGCATCGGGTCCAGGAACTCGTCGTCGATCCGGCGGTAGATGACGTGTACCGGCATCTCGCTGGAGGTGGTACGCAGGAAGACCCGGTTGTTGCGGCAGATCAGGTCGCGTCCCTCGACGAGCTCGACGCCCATCTCCCGGGCCAGCAGGGTGTGCTCGAAGTAGGCCGAGTTGTAGACGCCGGGGGTGAGGACGACCACGTTGGGATCGGTGACGTTCCACGGGGCGACGGCGCGCAGCGCGGCCAGCAGCTGGCCGGGGTACTCCGACACCGGCCGCACCAGCTGGTCGGCGCCGGCCTCGGAGAGCACCTGGGCGACCGCCTGCCGGTTCTCCAGCACGTAGGACACGCCGGAGGGGACCCGGACGTTGTCCTCCAGGACCCGGAACTCGCCCTTCTCGTCCCGGATCAGGTCGACCCCGGAGATCACCACCCGGGCGCCGTCCTGGGCGCTCATGCCCATGACCTGCCGGTGGAAGTGCGGGGAGGTGGTGACCAGCCGCTTGGGCACGACGCCGTCGGTGAAGATCCGGCCCTGCCCGTAGACGTCGGCCAGGAACGCCTCCAGTGCCCGAACCCGCTGCGGGACGCCCTTTTCCACCGTCTGCCACTCGGCTGCGGTCACGATCCGCGGAATCAGGTCCAGCGGGAACGGCCGCTCCACCCCGCCCAGGGCGAAGGTGATGCCCTGGTCCAGGAAGGTGCGGCCCATGATGTCGGCTCGGGCCTTGAGGTCGGCCGCGTCCATGGTCTGCAGCGCGGCGAACACCGATTCGTACGCGGGCCGGATCTCTCCGGGTGCCGCGAACATTTCATCCCAGGCCCGAGCGAACGGGTAATCCTCGAACAGATCCGCCATGGCAGGGACCGTAGGACCACGATGTTGCGACGGCATGAACAGGATTGTGTCCGACCGCGCGCCGGTTGGCCCGGCGGGGGTCCCGACCACCCCGATGAGGCCCGATCAGGCCCCGATCAGCTCCCGATCAGGCACTGATCAAGCCCCGCTGTCGCAGGACGGTGGCCGTCGCCGGCGGCCGATCGGCGGGAATGGGGCAGGCTGGCCGGGTGAGCGCACACCCGACCCTGGCCGAACGGATCCCCACGTGAGCACCGAGGGCGGCACCCGGGCGATCATCGCCGCGCTGCTGGCCAACCTGGGCATCGCGGTGACCAAGTTCATCGCCTACCTGATCTCCGGGTCGACCTCGATGCTGGCCGAGTCGGTGCACTCGCTGGCCGACTCGGGCAACCAGGTGCTGCTGATCATCGGCGGCCGCCGCTCGACCCGGGCGGCGACGCCGGAGCATCCGTTCGGCTTCGGCCGCGAACGCTATGTCTCGGCCTTCCTGGTCTCGATCATCCTGTTCAGCGTCGGCGGGGTGTTCTCCATCTACGAAGGCGTGCACAAGATCGAGCACCCAGAGCCGATCGAGGTGCCGTGGCTGCCGATCGCGGTATTGCTCATCTCCATCGGCCTGGAGTCGTTCTCGCTGCGGACCGCCCTGCGGGAGTCCGCCGAACAGCGGCGGGGGATCTCCATCCTGCAGTTCGTGCGCCGGGCGAAGGCGCCGGAGCTGCCCGTCGTGGTACTGGAGGACATCGCCGCACTGCTCGGCCTGACCCTGGCCCTGGTCGGGGTGAGCGCCGCGGTCCTGACGGGCAACGGGGTGTGGGACGGCGTCGGCACGATCGGCATCGGCCTGCTGCTGGTGGCCGTCGCGGTGCTGCTCGGGATCGAGACCCAGAGCCTGCTGGTCGGCGAGGGCGCCTCCCCGGCGGACACCGAGGCGATCCGGGCCGCGGCCACCGCGGGGGCGGACGTGCAGCGGATCATCCACATGAAGACGCTCTATCTGGGTCCCGAGGAGCTACTGGTCGCAATGAAGGTGGCGGTGACGCCGACCCAGTCGGCCGCGGCGGTGGCCGCCGCGATCAACGCGCTCGAAGCCCGGGTCCGGGCGGCCGTGCCGGCGGCCCGGGTGATGTACATCGAACCGGACATCGACGATCCGACCCGCCCCGCCGGCTGACCCTTCCTGGCCGTCACGGCCGCGTCTACCTGGCCGGGGACCGGTGGATGTGATGAGCTTCTGATCACGTGGGGCCGACTCGTCGGCCCCGGCTCATCGTCACCGGCACATCGTCACCGCGCCGACGCAAGGCGCGGGGTGTCCGTCTGGAGGGAACCCGTGGCCAAGAAGAAGTCCGCGACCAAGGGCAAGGCGGGCAAGCGCGAGCAGTCCAAGAAGGCCGCCAAGCAGGCGAAGCAGGACGCCGCCCGCAAGGCTCGGCTGCGCAAGAAGGACGCTCGCCAGGCCGCGGAGAAGGCCGAACGGGCGGCCAAGCGCAAGGCCGCCGCGCGGCGCGCGCTGGCCAAGAGCAAGGACTCGGCCAAGGGCAAGGCCAAGGACAGGGGCAAGGACTCGGACAAGGGCGAGGGCTCGGCCAAGGTCAAGAACACCAACAAGGACAAGGACGCCGCCAAGCCCAAGGCGAAGGCCAAGGATTCGGTCAAGGCCGCCCAGACGGCCCCGGCCGGCCGCGCGGCCGTACCGATCTCGGCGCCGGCGCCGGTGCCCACGGAACCGATCGAGCCCACCCGCATCGCCGAGCCGGCCCGGGTCGTCGCCGAGTCCGCCCCCGCCGTCCCGGCGTTGTCCGACACCGCGGCGCCCGCCGCCCAAGCTCGGGCCACTGCGGCTCGGCCCGCTTCCGCGCAGGCGTCGGCGACCGCCGAGGCGGCGGCTCCGGCGGGTCGCCGGCCCACCCCCCGACCCGCCCCGCGGCGGGCGGCGGTCACCGCGTCGGCGGCCACGGCCGGCGGTGCCGGCGCGGCGCCGGCCCGGCAGCCCAGCCGGGCCGCGCTCTACCGGCGGGCGCAGGAACTGGACCTGCCCGGCCGGTCGACGATGACCCGGGACGAGCTCGCGGCCGCGGTGGCCGCCGCCGGCGGCTGAGCGGTCCGGCGGCCGGTTCCACCGACCGCCGGTGTGCGGCCGGTCAGCGCAGTTCGCCGACCATCCGCACGGTCTGGCCCAGGGTCAGCTGCGGCAGGTAGGCGTGGCTGATGCCCAGGCCGATCCGCGGCAGCGCCGCCGACTCGGGATAACACATGTACATCGGCTCGTACTCGGGCTGGAACTTGGCCTTGAACTTGAGCAATGAGCGGAAGCCGTACACCGGCTCCATGGTCTTGCCGATGTACTCGAGCAGCCTCTGTACCCCGGTCAGCTCGGCGTCCGGGTTGGCCTGCGCCAGCGGCGCGCCGGACATGGACAGGAACTCGGCACCCTCGGCCTGCACGTCCAGGGCGGCGGTGCCGATGAGGAACTCCATGATCCCCTTGACCTCGCCCTCGGTGCGGCGGCGCATGAAGTCCAGGGTCCAGCCGACCCGCTGGCCGTCCCGGTAGGACGGCATCCAGCTGGTCACCCCGTGCACGGTGCGGTCGGCGTCCACGGCGATCAGGCAACGCACGTTGCGGTCGTTGAGCTCGTCGATGCCGCCGAGGGTGAAGCCCATCTCGGGCAGCGCCTTGTCCGACACCCATTCCTCGGAGATCGCCTCGATCTGGTCCCGGATGGCCAGCGGCGCGTCCGGAAAGACGATCCATTCGGCGGTGATCCCGGCCTTGCGGGCCCGGCTGATCGAGGACCGGATGTCCTGGAACTTCTTGCCGCTGAAGGCTAGCTCGCCCAGCCGCAGCACCGTCTCCTCGGCGACCTGCAGGCTCGGCCACCCCAGCCGGTCGGTCGCCCGTTTCGTCGCCTCGGTGGTGCTGTACAGGCAGGGCGTCCACGAGTGGTCGTGGCAGAAGGCGATGAACTCGTCGACCGTGCGTTCCAGGTCGCCGGCCGGCCCGACCGGGTCGCCGGTGGTGATGGCCACGCCGCCCTCGACCCGGTAGGCCACGTAGGAACCGCCGTCGGCGGAGAACCAGTAGCTGTTGCCCTCCCACGTGGTCATGTAGGCCAGCGTGCTGATGCCGCAGCGCTGCAGGATCTCCCGGGCCCGGGCCCGGTCGGCATCCCGGGTCAGCACCCGGGCGGTGACGAAGGTGCGCAGCATGCCGATCAGCACCACCGCCCAGAACACCACGGGCGCCCAGTCGGCGACCAGGCCGGCCAAGCCCCCGGACGCGGTGAGGTCGGGCCCAATCACTTCGTCGTAGCCGTTGGGCAACAGCTGCAACGGGAAGTCCAGGATGAAGTCGCCGACCGTGGGGGTGCCGCCGTCCGGCGGCACCCCGATCACGAAGCTGCCCGGCAGCAGCACGCCGACCAGGACGTACAGCGCCCACAACACGACGAAGGTGCTCAGCACGAGCAACCCGAAGCGCCGGTAGGTGCCGACCGGGGCGTGCACGGTGAACACCCGGCGGGTGGCCAGCAGCACGATCAGGATCGCCAACGGGACCAGGACCAGGGGCAGCAGGTAGGCGACGTAGTTGAAGCCGTCGTCGACCAGGTCGTCGCCGAGCTCTTCCAGCGACTGGAAGTAGGCGATCATGAAGACCAGGCCGATCGGTACCAGCAGCACGTGCATGACGATGCCGGCCCACCAGGCGAAGGCCCGCCCCCGGCGCAACCCGGCCGCGATGACCAGCACCAGCAGGGCCGGCAGCAGGGCCATGATCGTGTTGGCCACGCCCAACGAGACCCCGGACTCCACGTCGATCCCGACGTAGAGCAGGCCGACCGCGGCGAACGGGGCGTCGATGCTGCCGCCGCCGGTCAACGCGACCAGCACCGGGCCCAGCGCGGTCGCCGCGACCACCAGGGCGACCAGGATCCGGGTCTCCCGGCGGCTGGAGCGAGCGGTGAAGTGACGCTCGCCGGAATGCAGGAACAGCACGCCGGCGACCAGGCCGGTCAGCGCGGTGCCCATCCGCAGCACGTCGGTGGCCTGCCCGCCGTAGAGCAGCAGCACCACGCAGATGGTCAGCACGGTGAGCCGGATCCGCCGCCGCCACAGGCCCGAGCAGCCGCCGCTGAACGCCATCAGCAGCCCGGCGATCAGCATCGACGGGCCGACCGCGAACTCGGCGGCCAGGTCGTTGGCCCAGGTCCAGTCGAGCAGCGAGCCGGCCGCGATGGCCAGCACCCCCAGGCCGGCGCCGATCGCCTGGATGACCACGGCCATCCACAGGATCCGCAGGCTGCCGTGCCGGCGTTCGAACAGGGTCCCGACGACCAGCAGCAGGACCGACGACGCCACGTAGGTGGCCAGGTCGGTGGCGAACAGGGCGGAGGTGAGCAGCGTCCAGTAGTGCCCGTCGGACAGGGACTGCACGCCCGCGCCGACCTGGGCCAGCAGGTCGTCACCGGCGTCGGCGTCGGCCGACGGGCCGTCGACCAGGCTGCGGGTGACGGCGCCCAACACCCAGATCAGCGCGACGAGTGCGAGGGTGACCGGGCTGCGCCGGGCCTGATGGACCTGGGCGAGCAGGAAGGCCCGGATCCGGGACACCCGGGCGGGGCCCTGGGCCGCCGGGGGTGAGTCCTTGACCGGTGCGTCCATTGGTTCAGCCTGCCTGTCTTGCGTCCTCGACGTGGGCGGACGGGGAGGTCGGTGACCATCGTCCGGCCCGGCGGTCGTCGACGGTGGTCCGTGCGCGCCCCGGCGCGGCAACGTCCGCGTCCATCGTAGGGAGCCGCCCGCGACCTGTCCTGATGCGGGACGCGGGTTACCGTGACGGCATGTTGGTTGCCTTCTCGGTCGCCCCCGCCGGCCGCGGTGAGCGCAGCGGTGTCGACGATTCCGGTTCGGTCTCGGCCGCCGTCGCCGCGGCGATCGCCGTGGTCCGGGAGTCGGGCCTGCCCAATCGCACGGACTCGATGTTCACCACCCTGGAGGGAGAGTGGGACGAGTGCATGGCCGTCGTCCGGCAGTGCTGCGAGGTGGTCGGGCACTACGGCAGCCGGGTCAGCCTGGTGCTCAAGGCGGACATCCGGCCCGGCCACACCGGCGAGCTCACCGGCAAGGTGGCCCGGATCGAGGCGGCCCTGGGAGCCCCGCCCGCTCCGTGACGGCCTCGATCAGGATCGGCCTGTCCGGTTGGCGCTACCCGCACTGGCGCGGCGGCGCGTTCTACCCGTCAGGCCTGGTCCAACGCCGCGAGCTGGAGTACGTCTCGCGGGTTTTCGACACCCTGGAGCTCAACGGCCCGTTCTACTCGTTGCAGCGGCCCAGTTCGTTCGCCCGGTGGCGCGACACCACCCCCGACGGCTTCGTCTTCGCGGTGAAAGGCAGCCGGTTCATCACCCACCTCAAGAAGCTGGCCGGCATCGACGAGGCGTTGGCCGCCTTCTTCGCCTCCGGCCTGCTCGATCTGGGCGACAAGCTCGGGCCGGTGCTCTGGCAACTGCCGCCCATGCTCGGCTACCGGCCGGACCGGATGGCCGCGTTCCTGGGTGCCCTGCCGCGGACGTGGGGGGCGGCGACCGGGCTCGCCGGCGGCGGCGTCGACCGCATCCTGGACCGGTTCGGCGAGCAGCCGACGCTGACGGTGGCCGATGCGTCGGCGCCGCTGCGGCACGCCGTCGAGGTGCGGCACGACTCGTTCGCCATCGACTCGTTCTACGAGCTGTGCCGGCAGTTCGGGGTGGCGCTGGTGGTCGCCGACACCGCCGGCCGGTACACCTGGGTCGACCAGGTGACCGCCGAGCTGGTCTACGTGCGGCTGCACGGCGACCGCGAGATGTACCGCAGCGGCTATTCCGACGAGGGCATCGCCTGGTGGGCCGACCGGGTCCGGGGCTGGGCGGACACCCCGGGGGTCACCCAGGTGGTCGTCTACTTCTACAACGACGGGGACGCGCACGCCCCGCACGACGCGCTGCGGTTGGCCCGCCGGCTCGAATCGGGCTGAGCCGGGCCGGCCGGCTCACCCCCAGGATGGCAGCCAGGTCTCCATGATCAGCCGCTCATGGGTGATCGGTTCGCCGTTGAGGATCGGCCAGAGCCAGATGAAGTTGGCCACCACCAGCCCCACGTACATGGCGACCACGGCGATCGAGGTCAGCCGGCGTTCGATGCCGGCGCCGCGTCGGCCCAGGATGTCGCCGAGCACCAGCGTGATGCCGATGACCAGGAACGGGGCCAGCGGCGTGGCGTAGAAGAAGTACATCTGCCGGTCCAGGTTGGTGAACCAGGGCAGGTAGCCGGCGCCGTAGGCGACCAGGACCGCCGCGTACCGCCAGTCCAGCCGGCCGATCGCCTTCCACAGCGCCCAGATCAGCACGAACAGCGAGATCCACCACAGGGCCGGGGTGCCGATCAGGAAGATCCGGCGCACGCATTCGGTGGCCGGGTCGGCCGGGCAGGGGGCGTCGGCGGGGGAGTAGTACAGCACCGGCCGGGTGCCCAGCGGCCAGGTCCACGGCTTGGACTCCCACGGGTGCCGCTTGCTGGGGTCGGTCGGGGTGAGCAGGTGGGCGTGGAAGTCGAGCATCTTCCAGGTCCACTGCCAGAGCGAGTTCGACCAGGCCGAGGCGACGTCGTAGAGGAACCCGCTCTTCCAGTCGGAACGGTTGCTCGGCTCGGCGACCAGGGTGTGCCGCGGCCAGCTGGTCTCGGAGGCGAACCAGGCCCACCAGGACCCGACGTAGACCAGCACCGGCACGACGGCCAGCGACCAGATGGAGGGCAGCAGGTCCCGGCGCAGTCCGGCGCGGACCGGCCGGCGGACCCCGGCCTCCCGCCGGGCCTGCATGTCCCAGATCAGCGACAACGCGACGAACGCCAGGATCCAGTAGGCGCCCGACCACTTGACCGCGGTGGTCAGGCCGAGCAGCACGCCGGCGCCGAATCGCCACCAGCGCGCGCCCATCGGGGGGCCGGCTTTCGTGCCGGTCAGGCTGCCGTCGGCCACCGCGAGGGCCAGCCGGGCCCGGACCTGATCCCGGTCGGCGATCAGGCAGGCGAACGCGCCGAGCACGAACACCGCCTGGAAGATGTCCAGCAGGGCCGATCGGGACTGCACGTGGCTGACCCCGTCGCAGATCAGCAGCACGCCGGCGATCCCACCCAGCAGCGTGGACCCGGTCATCCGCCGGGTGACCCGGACGATCAGCAGCACCGAGACGATGCCGGCCACCGCGGACGCCAGCCGCCACCCGGTCGCGTTGTAGCCCAGCAGCCACTCGCCGATCGCGATCAGCTGCTTGCCCAGCGGTGGGTGGACCACCACGCCGAAGGCCTGGTTGTCCTCGACGCCGCCGTTGCGCAGCATCTCCCAGGCCTGGATCGCGTAGTACTTCTCGTCGAACAGCGGGGTGCCGCCGTCGGTGGCGCTGCCCAGGTTGACCAGCCGGACCATCGCCGCGATCAGGGTGACGACGCCGGTGACGACCCAGCCGCGGGCCCGGTCGGTCGGCGGAGCGGGGCGCAGGGTCCGGGCGGGCCGGACCGGCCGGGTGAGGGCCGGAACCTCGCCAATGGCGACGACGGTGCCGGCCGGATCCGGGCGTTCGGGCTCGGTGTCCGGCGCGGTCGCCCCGGCCGACCGCGCGGCGGCGATGTCGTCCTCGGTGGCCGGGTCGGCCAGGGACGGCGGGGCGGACATGCGCACGATCGTAGGGTGAGCCCATGACAGGTGGTGTGAGGCCCGGGGGCCTGGTGCTGGCCGGCACACCGCTGGGTCGGCCGGAGGACGCGTCGCCGCGGTTGCGGGACGCGCTGGCCGGCGCCGACGTGATCGCGGCCGAGGACACCCGACGGTTCCGCCGATTGGCCGCCGATCTGGACGTCGCGGTGTCCGGATCGCTGGTGTCCTATTACGAAGCGGTGGAGCGGGCCCGCATTCCCGGGCTGCTGGAGCGGATGCAGGAGGGGCAGACCGTCGTGCTGGTCACCGACGCCGGCATGCCGTCGGTGTCCGACCCCGGCTACCGGCTGGTCGCCGCGACCGCGGACGCCGGCCTGCCCATCACCTGCGTGCCCGGGCCGTCGGCGGTGATCACCGCGCTGGCCCTGTCCGGGCTGCCCTCGGACCGGTTCTGCTTCGAGGGGTTCCTGCCACGCAAGAGCGGCGAGCGGGCCCGGGCGCTGGCCGACCTGGCCACCGAGCGCCGCACCATGGTGTTCTTCGAGTCGGTGCACCGCATCGGCGACGCGCTGGCCGCGCTGGGCCGGGCGTTCGGGCCGGACCGTCCGGCGGCGCTGTGTCGGGAGCTGACCAAGACCTACGAGCAGGTCATCCGGGGCACCCTGGCCGACCTGGTGACCGCGGCCGACGGCGGGCTGCGCGGGGAGATCACCCTGGTGGTCGGCGGGGCCCCGGTCATCGCCCAGGCGCCGCCCGACGAGGCGGAGCTGGCCGGTCTCGTCCAGGATCTGGTGACCGCCGGCCGGACCCGGCGGGACGCCGTCGACGAGATCGCGGCCAGACTGGGCCTGCCCCGCCGCGCGGTCTATGCCGCGGCGGTGGCCACCCGCTAGCAGAATTCCGCCGCGTCCGGACCGGGCCGGCGGCTTGTGACACACGGAGGCACACATGAGTGACCAGGGTTTGAAGGAACGGCTGCGTGCGGATCTGACCGCGGCGATGAAGGCCCGGGACACCCTGACCACGTCGACGCTGCGGTTGGCCCTGGCCGCCATCACCACCGCCGAGGTGGCCGGCCCGCAGGCCAAGGAGCTCTCCGACGCCGAGATCGTGACGGTGCTGCAGAAGGAGGTCCGCAAGCGGGGCGAGGCGGCCGAGGCGTTCGCCGGGGCCGGCCGGGACGAGCAGGCGGCCAAGGAGCGGGCCGAGGCGCAGGTGCTCTCCGGCTACCTGCCGCAGAAGCTGACCGATGCCGAGGTCGAGGACCTGGTCGCCGCGGCCGTCGCGGCGGTCACCGCCAGCACCGGCGCCGCGCCGACGATGCGGCAGATGGGCCCGGTGATCAAGGACGTGCAGGCCCGGGCGGCCGGTCGCGCCGACGGCTCGCGGATCGCCGCCGCGGTCAAGCTCGCATTGTCCGGGGCCGGGTGAGCGGACCCCGTCTCGCGGCGTTCATCTTCGTGCGAGAGGCTCAGGGGCGTTGTCGTTCGATCGCGCCCGGAGGCTTTCGTCATGAGTGATGCTGCATCTGTCCCGTTGGCCGATATCGGTGTGACGGGGTTGGCGGTGATGGGGTCGAACCTGGCCCGGAATTTCGCCCGGAACGGGTTCGTGACGGCGGTGCACAACCGTTCGTATGCCAAGACGAAGGCGTTGATCGACGAGCACGGCGGGGACGGGGTGTTCGTGCCGTCGGAGTCGGCCGCCGATTTCGTGGCGTCGTTGGCCAAGCCCCGCAAGATCTTGATCATGGTCAAGGCTGGTGAGCCGACCGACGCGGTCATCGAGGAGCTGGCCGCGCTGGTCGAGCCGGACGACATCATCATCGACGGGGGGAACGCCAAGTTCGCCGATACCCGCCGCCGGCAGGCCGCGCTGGCCGAACGCGGGATCCATTTCGTGGGGTGCGGGGTCTCCGGTGGGGAGGAGGGCGCCCTGAACGGGCCCTCGATCATGCCGGGCGGGTCGGCCAAGTCGTACGAGTCGTTGGGTCCGATCCTGGAGAGGATCTCGGCGCATGTCGACGGGGCGCCGTGCTGCACGCATATCGGCACCGACGGCGCCGGGCATTTCGTGAAGATGGTGCACAACGGCATCGAGTACGCCGACATGCAGTTGATCGCCGAGGCCTACGACCTGCTGCGCCGCGGCGCCGGGCTGTCCCCCGCCCGGATCGGGCAGATCTTCGGCGAGTGGAACAAGGGCGATTTGGATTCGTTCCTGATCGAGATCACCGCGCAGGTCCTTTCCCAGGTCGACGCCGAGACCGGGGCGCCGTTCGTGGACGTGGTGGTGGACGCGGCCGGGATGAAGGGCACCGGTACCTGGACCGTGCAGACCGCGCTGGACCTGGGCATCCCCGTCAGCGGGATCGCCGAGGCGGTGTTCGCCCGCGGCCTGTCCTCGGCGGCGGCGCACCGGGCGGCCGCGGCCGGGGTGTTGCCCGGCCCGGACGGCACCTGGCCGATCGCGGATGTGGACGCGTTCGTGGAGGACGTGCGGATCGCCCTGTACGCCTCGAAGATCGTGGCCTACGCGCAGGGGTTGGACGAGATCTTCGCCGGCGCGGCGGAGTACGGGTGGGACATCAACGTCGGGGCGGTGGCCCGGATCTGGCGGGGCGGCTGCATCATCCGCGCGAAGTTCCTCAACCGGATCACCGAGGCCTACGACGTCTCCACCGGGATCGAGCTGCCCGCGTCGCTGCTGCTCGCGCCGTACTTCACCGACGCGATCGCGAACGCGCAGGACTCCTGGCGGCGGGTCGTGGCCGGTGCGGCCACCGCGGGATTGCCCACCCCGGGGTTCGCCGCCGCCCTGTCCTACTACGACGGGCTGCGCTCCGAGCGGCTGCCGGCCGCGTTGATCCAGGGCCAACGCGACTTCTTCGGCGCCCACACCTACCAGCGCGTCGACAAGCCCGGCACCTTCCACACACTGTGGTCCGGCGACCGCACCGAAACCCAAACCGCCTGAACCCCAGCCCCCGGCCCCGGGCGGGCGGATCAACGCGGCGCAGAAACGGACAAAGCACCACCCGAACCGCCGAGATGATCAGCCCGCCGGCGGGCGCCGCGCGCCAAGCAGCGGGTGAGGGCGGCCCGGGGGCGGGTCGGGCGCGGGATAGGGTGCTCGGAATGAGCACGCCCGTTCTGACCGCGGTGGCCTGGCCGTACGCCAACGGGCCCCGGCACATCGGCCACGTTTCCGGCTTCGGGGTTCCCGCCGACGTCTTCTCCCGGTACCAGCGGATGGCCGGCAACGACGTGCTGATGGTCTCCGGCACCGACGAGCACGGCACCCCGATCCTGGTGCAGGCCGACCAGGAGGGCGTGAGCGCCCGGGAGCTGGCCGACCGGTACAACCGGGTCATCGTGGAGGACCTGCACGGGCTGGGCCTGAGCTACGACCTGTTCACCCGCACCTCCACCCGCAACCACTACGCGGTCGTGCAGGAGCTGTTCCGGACGGTCCACCGCAACGGCTACTTCGTCGCCAAGACCACGATGTCGGCCATCTCCCCGTCCACCGGCCGCACCCTGCCCGACCGGTACATCGAGGGCACCTGCCCGATCTGCGGCTACGACGGGGCCCGCGGCGACCAGTGCGACAACTGCGGCAACCAGCTCGATCCCATCGACCTGATCAACCCGCGTTCGCGGATCAACGGTGAGACGCCGGTTTTCACCGAGTCCGAGCACTTCTTCCTGGACCTGCCGGCGCTGGCCGACGCCCTGGGCGGGTGGCTGCGCACCCGCACCGACTGGCGCCCGAACGTGCTGCGGTTCTCGTTGAACCTGCTCGACGACCTCAAGCCGCGGGCGATGACGCGCGACATCGACTGGGGCATCCCGGTGCCGTTGGACGGCTGGCGGGACCGGCCGGACAAGAAGCTGTACGTCTGGTTCGACGCCGTCATCGGGTACCTGTCCGCGTCGATCGAGTGGGCCCGCCGGTTCGGCAAGAACGGCGAACCGGATCCCGACGCCTGGCAGCGCTGGTGGCACGGGGGCGACGAGCAGGCCCGCGCCTATTACTTCATGGGCAAGGACAACATCACCTTCCACTCGCAGATCTGGCCGGCCGAGCTGCTGGCCTACGACGGGCGGGGCGAGCACGGCGGATCCGCGGGCTCGTTCGGCACGCTCAACCTGCCCACCGAGGTGGTGTCCAGCGAGTTCCTGACCATGAGCGGTTCGAAGTTCTCCACCTCGCGGCGCACCGTGATCTACGTCGGTGATTTCCTGCGCGAGTTCGGCCCCGACTCGCTGCGTTACTTCATCGCCGCGGCCGGGCCGGAGAACCAGGACGCCGACTTCACCTGGGAAGAGTTCGTGCGGCGCAACAACTTCGAGCTGGCCAACGAGTGGGGCAACCTGGTCAACCGGTCGGTATCGATGGCGCACAAGAACTTCGGCGGCATCCCGGCGGGCACGGCCCGCACCGACGCCGACGTCGAGCTGCTCCGGGCGTCCGAGGCGGCCTTCGCCACTGTCGGGGACCTGTTGTCCCGCAGCCGGTTCAAGGCGGCCTCGGCCGAGGCGATGCGGGTGGTCGGGCTGGCCAACAAGTACATCTCCGAATCCGAGCCGTGGAAGCTCAAGGACGATCCGGAGCGGCAGGGCACCGTCCTGCACACCGCGCTGCAGGTCGTGGACGACGCGAAAACGCTGCTGACGCCGTTCCTTCCGCATTCCTCGCAGGCCGTGTTCGAGGCGCTGGGCGGGGCGGGTGTGTGGGCCGCGCAGCCGGAGATCCGGATGGTCACCGACTTCGACGACGACGTCGAGGGAGTCGGGGTGCCCGAGGTGGTGGACTACCCGGTGCTGACCGGTGACTACGCCCACGAGCAGGCCGTCTGGGCCCGCCGGGACATCGAGGTCGGCCGGCCGCTGAGCAAGCCCACCCCGCTGTTCACCAAGCTCGATCCCGGCCTGGGCGAGACCGGTCCCGAGTGGGCGCCCGTCACATGACCGGCGAGCCGCATCCCGCGGTGGCGGGTCGGCCCCTCGCGTCCCCGCCGGAGCCGTTGCCGGCCCCGGTCACCGACGCGCACACCCACCTGGACGCCTGCGGCTGCCGCGACGAGCACGATGTCGCCGAGGCGATGGCCCGGGCCGCCGCGGTCGGCGTGACCCGGGTGGTCACCGTCGCCGACGATCTGGCCGCCGCCCGCTGGGCCGTGCAGGCCGCCCAATGGCATCCGGAGCTGTATGCCGCGGTCGCGCTGCATCCCACCCGGGCGGACACCCTGGACGACGCCGCCCGCCGCGAGATCGAGACGCTCGCCATCGACCCGCGGGTGGTGGCGATCGGCGAGACCGGCCTGGACCACTACTGGGACGCCGCCCCGCACGCGGTCCAGGACGAGGCGTTCGCCTGGCACATCGACCTGGCCAAGCGGGTGGGCAAGCCGGTGATGATCCACGACCGGGACGCGCACGAGGACGTGCTGGCCGTCCTGAACCGCGAGGGTGCGCCGGATGCGGTGATCTTCCACTGCTTCTCCGGGGACGAGGCGATGGCCCGGCTGTGCGCCGACGCCGGCTACTACCTCTCGTTCGCCGGTCCGGTCAGTTTTCGCAATGCGCGCGAGCTGGCCGCCGCCGCGCAGATCGTGCCCGCCGATCGGCTCCTGGTGGAGACCGACGCCCCGTTCCTCACCCCGCATCCGCACCGCGGCAAGCGCAACGAGCCGTTCGCCCTGCCGTACACGGTGCGGGCCCTGGCCCAGCTGCGCGGGCAGGATGTGCTCGAGCTGTGCGACCAGGTCCGCGCGAACGCCCAGGCGGTGTTCGGCTTCCCCGGGTGAGCCGGCCCGCCGGCCGGTTGCGCGGAGCGGGACTGTCCACTCAGTGACCATCGCCACGCCGGCGGTTGCCTTCCTGTGCTCCCACCGTTACCCTCCTGTGATAACAGCCGGGTCGGGGAAGCCTGGTTGCGTCAGGGGCAGGACCTGTCGGCGACATCGATCGGCTTGGGGAACAGCGGCCGATCCGTCGGGGACAGGCCCTGTTTTTTTGTGCCCGCACACGTGGGCGCACCCGGGCGTGACCGCCCCCTCTCGGTCCCGACGACCGTGGAGGTGCCGTGACCGCAGCGCCCGACACCGATGCCGATTCCGGCCTGCCCTCGACCGACGAGGACGCGCCGCCGGCCGGCACCGGCCCGTCGAGCGGGCGGCACTGGGCCCCGTCCACCCCGCGGTCCTGGGGCCGGATCGCCGCGGTGGCCGGGGCGGTGCTGGTGCTGGTCCTGGGCGTCGCGGTGGGCATCGCCCTGGCGATGCACAAGACGGTCACCGTCGTCGACGACGGGGCCGCCACCCAGGTCGGGACCATGTCCGGCACGGTGCAGGGGGCGCTGGACGATGCCCAGCTCGCCGTCGGTGAGCACGACACCGTCGCGCCCGGGCTCGATGCCGCGCTCGAGGACGGCATGCAGATCGTCATCCAGCGGGGACGGCTGCTCACCCTGACCGTCGACGGGCAAACCCGGCAGGTCTGGACCACCGCGGGCACCGTCGAGCAGGCCCTGCAGCAGCTCGGCCAGGACCCGGCCCAGTACCGGCTCTCAGCCGACCGGAGCCGGCCGATCCCGCTGGCCGGGCTGAGCGTCTCGGCCGACACCCTGCACACCGTCACGGTCACCGTCGACGGGTCGTCGCAGCAGGTCACCGGCACCAGCCGCACCGTCGGGGAGCTGCTGGCCGAGGCCGGCATCACCCTGCGCGCCGATCAGCGGGTCAGTCCGGCCGCGTCCGAGCCGATCACCGCCGGCGCCGCCATCACCATCACCACGCTGCCCACCGTCACCCTGGCCGTCGGGGCCGACCCGGCCACGTCCACGCCCACCGACCAGACCACCGTGGGCGGGGTGCTGTCCGCGGCCGGGGTCACCCTGGGGCCGGACGACACGGTCACCCCGGCGGTCGAGACCGGCGTGAGCAACGGCCTGCAGGTGACCGTCACCCGGATCTCCTACGTCGACGAGACCGTCACCGAGACCATCGAGCAGCCGGCCGACCAGACCGTGTCCGACGACTCGCTGGCCGCCGGTACGACCACCGTGAGCCAGCCCGGCCGAGCCGGCGTCGCCGAGGTCAGCTACCGCACGACCGTCACCAACGGCGTCGCCGGAGCCCGGGAGGAGACCGCGCGCACCGTGGTCACGGCGCCGCGCGCCCGGATCGTCACCGTCGGCACCAAGCCGGCCGCGCCGGCGCCGGCCGCGCAAGCGGCTCCCGCCAGTCAGGCCCCGGCCAGTTCGGCCCCGGCCAGCCAGTCCGCCGCGCCGGCTCCGGCGCCCGCCGCGACTGCTCCGGCGCCGACCGGGGGCTGGAGCGTGAACTGGGATGCCATCGCCAGGTGCGAGTCGGGCAACAACTGGTCGATCAACACGGGCAACGGCTACTACGGCGGGCTCCAGTTCGACTCGGGGACCTGGCTGAGCAACGGTGGCGGCGCCTACGCCCCGCGGGCCGATCTGGCCACCAAGGACCAGCAGATCGCCATTGCCGAGAAGGTCTATGCCGCCCGTGGGCTCTCGCCCTGGGCCTGTGGCTACGCGGCCGGCTGAATGACCGGCCCAGGCCGGTACCCGTAATTTCCGGGAAGCGGAATTGTCCGCAGTAATGATGCCGTCGTCGGCACCATTCCGCACGGGTCCGGGCGACTTTACCCGGCTGGCCGATACGGACGTTCGAATCGTGCTCCTGAAAAGCGCTGACGAGGCCTGCCGCCCGCACCTACTTGATCGATTCACTTTGCCTGGGAATGAGGCTGGGTAAAAGGAAGGCAAAAACCCTTCCTGTCTATGTGACCGCCATCACGTTTGTATTCGTGGGCAAGTGTCAGCTACGCCACAGTTCAAGCACAGGGGTATCCAAACCGTTGCCGCTCGTTTATCGTTTCGTGATAGCAGCTGGGATGGGAACGAACCAAACCGGGCGCAACGGACGACTTCGAGTCATCAATCGTCATGATCACCGTAAATACGCGGTGCCGGACGGGACCGAATCGCCGGAATGTTATCACGACGACTTTCAGTGATCATTCAGCCCTGGGTTGGCCCTGCCCCGGGACCTTCGAACAGACGGACTAACTACTTTGACTGCCACCGATAACTCGACCGACATCTTCGAGCCGACCACCGAGTCCGCCGAGACCGAAACCTCCACCACCGCGGTGAAGACCGGCCGCAGCCTGCGCAAGCCGGCGCTCGTCGGCGCCGCGGCGCTCGTCGTGGCCCTGGTGGCCGGCGGCAGCATTGCCCTGGCCGCCCACAAGGACGTCACGGTCACCGTCGACGGCCAGGCCCAGGAGGTCGGCACCTTCTCCGGCTCCGTCGAGGGCGCCCTGGGCGCCGCCGGCGTCACCGTCGGCGAGCACGACACCGTCGCTCCGGCGCTGGACACCGCGATCTCCGATGGCTCGCAGATCGTCGTCGAGCACGGTCGCCTGCTGACCCTGACCATCGACGGGCAGACCCGCGAGGTCTGGACCACCGCGAGCACCGTCGAGGAGGCGCTGGCCGAGCTGGGCCAGGATCCCTCGGCCTACAAGCTCTCCGCCGACCGGTCCCGCGAGATCCCGCTGGACGGCCTCGCCGTCACCGCCGACACCCTTTTCAGCGCCACCGTTTCCGACGGTGCCGCGGCGGCCGCTCCGATCACCTCCGCGGCCAAGACCGTCGGCGATCTGCTGGCCGAGCAGAGCATCGTGCTGGGCCCGCTGGACACCGTGAGCCCCGACGCCTCCACCCCGCTGAGCAACGGCCTGGTCGTCGCGGTCACCCGGGTCGCCAAGACCACCGTGACCGAGGACGTCGCCGTGGCCCAGCCGGCCGACCAGACCGTCGAGGACAGCTCGGTCGAGCGCGGCGTCAGCACCGTGACCCAGCAGGGTTCGGCCGGTACCGACTCGGTGACCTACGAGGTGACCACCACCAACGGGGCCGAGAGCGCCAAGACCGAGGTCTCGCGGACCACCGTGACCCCGGCCCAGGCCACCGTCATCACCGTCGGCACCAAGAAGCCGGTCTCCACCTCCTCCGCCAGCACCGGCTCGTCCTCGGGCAGCTCGTCCTCGAGCAGCTCGAACTCGGGCAGCTCCTCCTCGAGCAGCTCCAGCGCGGCCCCGGTGTCCTCCTCCGGCTCCAGTGGCATCAACTGGGAGGGCATCGCCCAGTGCGAGTCGACCGGCAACTGGTCGATCAACACCGGTAACGGCTACTACGGCGGCCTGCAGTTCGACAACTCCACCTGGGCCAGCGGCGGCGGCACCGCCTACGCCCCGCGCGCCGACCTGGCCACCAAGGAGCAGCAGATCGCCGTGGCCGAGAACGTCGCGGCCAGCCGTGGCTCCTCGCCGTGGGCCTGCGCCTACGCCGGCTGATCGAGTCTTTTGATCGGCTAAAGTAAAGAATTAGAAAAATGCCCCCGCCATCGGCGGGGGCATTTTTCGTGCGTATCGAAGGCATTGTGAGATATGCCATGCTTGATAGACCACGCATGACCCTTGCGGGCGCTGACCAGCGCCGTTATTGTTTTGTAATAGAAGCCGGGATGGGAAGTCAAACCCACCGGGGACGTCGCAGGACAAGGCGGCACCGCGCTCGACCACGACCCACCAGGTGGCAGCGGGTGCGATCGAGATTCGCCTGTTCGATGTGTTGAGGGTCTAGGGGACCACATCGCTGCGGTTGCCCCACTGTGCCCTGCCCGGATGCCGCTGACAACACATCGGAAGAGCCGTGACCTTACAAATAGACAACGTTGACGCCCCGTCCGGGCCGAACGAGCAGCCGGCCCGCCGGGGCCTGCGCCGCAAGCTGGTGCTGGTCGGCGTGGCCGCCGCGCTCGGTGTCGTGGCTGTCGGTGGCGCCACCGCCGCCGCCATGTCCAAGCACGTCGTCATCACCGTCGACGGCCAGGACCAGCAGGTCACCACGCTGTCCGGCTCGGTGGCCGGTGCGCTGTCCGCCGCGGGCCTGTCCGCCGGTGAGCACGACGTGCTCGCGCCGGCCGCCGACACCGCCATCTCCGACGGTTCGCACATCGCCCTGGAGCGCGCGCGGCTGTTGACCCTGACGGTCAACGGGACCACGCAGCAGCTGTGGACGACCGCCGACACCGTCGAGGAGGCCCTGCTGCAGCTCGGCCAGGATCCGTCGGCCTACCAGCTGTCCGCGGACCGGTCCCGGGAGATCCCGCTGGACGGTCTGGACCTGACCGCCTCCACCCTGCACACCGTCAGCCTGGCCGTCGGCGGGGCTCCGGCCACCACCGTCCAGTCCGGCGGACAGACCGTCGCCGACGTGCTGGCCGCCCAGGGCATCACCCTGGCCGCGACCGACACCGTCGACCCGGCCGGCACCACCCCGGTCACCGACGGCACCGCGATCACCGTGACCCGGGTCGCCGTCACCACCACCACCGACACCGTCGCGGTCGCGCCGGCCGACCAGACCGTCGAGGATCCCAACCTGGACAAGGGCACCACCCAGGTCGTCGCCGCGGGTACCCCCGGCCAGCAGCAGGTCGTCACCCAGGTCACCACCACCAACGGGGTGGAGACCGGCCGTCAGGAGCTGTCCCGCACCACGGTGCTCGAGGCCACCCCCAACCAGGTGCATGTCGGCACCAAGTCCACCCTGGACTGGCAGGGCAGCCGGGTGTTCTTCCACGACACCGAGTTCGGCGTGAACTGGGACGGTCTGGCCTACTGCGAGTCGACCAACAACCCGCACGCGGTCAACAACCCGGCCGGCTACCTGTCGACCTACGGCCTGTTCCAGTTCGACCTGCCCACCTGGGCCTCGGTCGGCGGCTCGGGCAACCCCGGGGATGCCTCCCCGGAGGAGCAGTTGACGCGGGCCAAGTTGCTCTACCAGTCCCGTGGGCTGGAGCCGTGGCTCTGCGGCTACGCCGCCAGCGGCCCGCCCGCCGGCTGATCCACCTCGCACCGCTTTGATGAGGGCCCGACCGACCGGTCGGGCCCTTCGTCATGTCGGCCCGATGACGCCCGGGTGTCGGGCCCGGGACCGGCGCCGGACAGCTCCCCGGACGTGTGAGGATGAACGCTGTGAGGCAGGCGACGCGCAGCGGGGCCGGAAAGGTGGCGGTGTGACCGAACAGGAGCCGGTGACGCTGCTCGGCGCGGTCGAGGTGCGGCGGCTGGCCGAGGTGCTCGATCTGCAGCCGACGAAGACGCTCGGGCAGAACTTCGTGCACGACGGCAACACGGTGCGCCGGATCGTCGCCGCCGCCGACCTGCGCTCGACCGATCACGTGCTCGAGGTCGGCCCGGGCCTGGGGTCGCTGACCCTGGGCCTGGTCGACGCGGCGGCCGCGGTGACCGCGGTGGAGATCGACCCGCGGCTGGCCGCCCTACTACCGACCACCGTCCGGGCGCATGCCCCCGGGCGCTACCAGGCGCTCAACGTGATCACCGCCGACGCCCTGACCATCACCGCCGACCGGCTGGCGCTCACCGACCCGGACCGGATGGCGCCGGCGGACCCCACCGCGCTGGTGGCCAACCTGCCCTACAACGTGGCCGTGCCGGTGATCCTGCATCTGCTGGCCGAGGTGCCCACCCTGCGCCGGGCCCTGGTCATGGTGCAGGCCGAGGTCGCCGACCGGCTCGCCGCCGACCCGGGCTCCAAGACCTACGGGGTGCCCAGCGCCAAGCTCGCCTGGTACGGGCGCGCGCACCGGGCCGGTTCGGTGAGCCGGACCGTGTTCTGGCCGGTGCCCGGGGTCGACTCGGCCCTGGTCGCCTTCGACCGGTCACCCACCGCGCGGACCGGCGACCGGTCCGCCGTGTTCGCCGTCATCGACGCCGCGTTCGCGCAGCGCCGCAAGACCCTGCGGGCCGCGCTGGCCGACTGGGCCGGCAGCCCCGCCTTCGCCGAGCAGATCCTCACCCGGGCCGGCATCGACCCGAGCGCTCGCGGCGAGGTGCTGGGCATCGCCGAGTTCACCCGGATCGCGCAGGCGCGCGAACTCATCGACGCGGCCGCCCACGAATGATGGCCTCGAACTCCGGCCCGACGGCGCTTGCGCCCGCGGGTCCGTCGGTGCGGGTCCGGGCGCCGGCCAAGATCAACCTGTACCTGGCCGTCGGTGACGTGCGCGAGGACGGCTACCACGATCTGGTGACCGTGTTCCAGGCCGTTGACCTGGCCGACGAGCTCACCGTGCGACCGGCCCGCCGGTCCGCGGTGCGCACCACGCCGCCGGACGGCGTGCCGGTGGGGGCCAAGAACCTGGCCGGGGTCGCGGCCCGGCTGCTGGCCACCCGCACCAAGTCCGGTGGCCCGGTGGCCATCGACATCGCCAAGCAGATCCCGGTGGCCGGCGGGATGGCCGGCGGCAGCGCCGATGCCGCGGCCGCGCTGGTTGGCTGCGCCGCCCTGTGGGAGCTGCGGGTGCAGCGGCAGGAATTGATCGAGATCGGCCGGGAGATCGGGGCCGACGTGCCGTTCGCGCTCGCCGGCGGCACCGCGCTGGGCACCGGGCGGGGCGATCTGCTGTCCCCGGTGATGACCCGGGCCCGGCTGCACTGGGTGCTGGCCATCGCCGATCACGGCCTGTCCACCCCGGCCGTGTTCGCCGAGCTGGACCGGCTGCGGGCCCAGGGCGGCGGGCCCCCACCGGTGCGCCCGGTGGACACCATGCTGGCCGCCCTGACCAGCGGCGAGCCGGCCAAGATCGCCGCCGCGTTGGGCAACGACCTGCAGGCCGCCGCGATCTCACTGGCCCCCGGGTTGCGCCGCACCCTGCGGGCGGGGGAGCAGGCGGGCGCGCTGGGCGGGCTGGTCTCCGGATCGGGGCCGACCGTCGCCCTGCTGTGCGCCGACGCGGAATCGGCCGGCGCGGTGGCCGCCGAACTGGCCGGGTCCGGAACCTGCCGATCCGTGCGGGTGGCCGCCGGCCCAGCCCCGGGGGCCCGGGTCCTGCCCAACGGAGGGACCGGCTGATGGCCAACGTCATCAACGCCGAGAACGTGCGCCTCGTCCGCGGCGTCCGCGCCCTGTTCGACGGGGTCTCGCTCGGCGTGCAGGAAGGCGAGCGCATCGGCGTCCTGGGCCTGAACGGCTCGGGCAAGACCAGCCTGCTGCGCATGCTGGCCGGGCTCGACGCCCCCGACAGCGGCCGCATCTCCTCGCCCCGGGGCAGCACCGTCTCCCTGGTCTCGCAGACCGTGGACCTGCCGGCCGGCGCGACCGTGCACTCGGCCGTGCTGGCCGCCTTCGGCGACGCCGAGCACGCCTGGGCCTCCGACAGCGCGGTCCGCGCGGTCCTGGACGGCCTGGGCCTGCACGGGCTTGGGCTCGACTCGCTGGTGGCCGAACTGTCCGGTGGGGAACAGCGCCGGGTGGTGCTGGCCGCGGCCCTGGTCGCCGATGCCGACCTGCTGCTGCTCGACGAGCCGACCAACCACCTGGACATCGACGCCATCGCCTGGCTGGTCGAGCATCTGCGCCGGCGGCGCGGTGCCGTGGTCGCGGTGACCCACGATCGCTGGTTCCTGGACGCATTCGCCACCCGCACCTGGGAGGTCGTCGACGGCGATGTGCTCTCCCGCGAAGGTGGGTACTCCGACTGGGTTTTCGCCCGCGCCGAGCGGCTGCGGCTGGACCGGGCCGCGGAGGAACGGCGCCGCAACCTGGCCCGCAAGGAGTTGGCCTGGTTGCGGCGCGGCCCGCCCGCCCGCACGTCCAAGCCGCGATATCGCATCGAGGCCGCCGAGGCGCTGATCGCCGACGAGCCCGAGCCGCGAAACACCGTGCAGCTGCACGCCTTTGCCCGCCGCCGGCTTGGCCGGGACGTGATCGAACTGAAGGCGGCGACGGCCGCGGTGCCGGGCACCCCGCCGGGGCGCATCCTGCTCGAGAACGTCGACTGGATCGTCGGTCCGGGCGACCGGATCGGCATCGTGGGGGCCAACGGGTCGGGCAAGTCGACCTTGCTGCGGCTGCTCATCGGGTCCCGCGCCCCCGATTCCGGCGTGGTGCGGATCGGCTCGACGGTGCGGATGGGCTACCTGTCCCAGGAGGTCGCCGAGCTGCCCGGACAGCTGCGGCTGATCGAGGCGGTCAGCGAGGTCGCCGGTTCGGTCGACCTGGGCGGCAAGACGTTGACCGCCGGTCAGCTCGCCGAACGGTTCGGCTTCACCAGCGCCCAGCAGTGGACGCCGGTGGCCGACCTGTCCGGTGGGGAGCGTCGGCGGCTGCAGCTGCTGCGCATCCTGATGGACGAGCCGAACGTGCTGATCCTGGACGAGCCGACCAACGACCTGGACGTGGACACCCTGTCCGCGTTGGAGGACCTGCTCGACTCCTGGCCGGGCACCTTGCTGGTGGTCAGCCACGACCGGTACCTGATCGAGCGGGTCGCCGACTCGGTGCTCGCGCTGTTCGGCGACGGTCAGCTGACCCACCTGCCCGGCGGGGTGGCGCAATACCTGGAACGCAAGGCGCTCGCGGTCGGCACGGCCAGCTCGGCGATCGGGGCGCCGGCGAGTCCGGCCGGTCCGCCGGCGAACTCGACGGCCGGGGTGCCGGCCTCGGGCAAGGGCAGCCGGCCGGCCGAGCCCGCGGCCGCCGCCGGCGCCCAACGCCGGCTGGTGGAAAAGGAACTCGCCGCGGTCGATCGCAAGATGGCCAAGCTGCAGACCGACGTCACCAAGGCGCACGCCGCTTTCGCCGCGCACGACCAGAGTGACTACGTAGGTCTGGCCGCCCTGACCGACCAGCTGCGTCAGCTGGAACGCGAGATCGCGGACCTGGAAACGCGGTGGCTGGAACTGGCCGAGACGCTCGACGGCTGATGGGGCCGGCCGGGCAGCGCGGCCCGGCCGGCCCGAATTCCGGGGATTCGCCAACGCGCTGACGGTGTGCATTGTCGGCGCATTCGACGTCACTCGGTCGGTGTGGCCGTACCGGTATTTCCCGGCCCGGCCGGTGACCCTGAGTCAATCAGCAACCCCGCAGTGGGGCAACGACTTTCGGACCGTCACCGCCTCGGGTCGATTCGGTTGAATCAACCCGCGAACCGCGCGTGCACCATTTACCCTCATCGAATGTGGATCGGGGGATTTCGGCGGATTCGGCTGTGGTGCGGGCAGCGGAACGAATGGCGAATCGACGGTGCCTGCGGCCATCGATCCGATCGGCGGATCGGTCACCGCTGCCCGGCGGTGTCCGGACGGCCGGCGCCGGGCCAGTGCGGCACCCGAAGGCGGTGACCGGTGCGTCCTGATCCGCGCCCCCGGCTGCGCCGGCCCTGGCGCTCGATGTCCACCGGGCCCGTGCTACCCGGGGTGCTGGCCGCCGTGCTCGTCGCCGGTCTGACGGCCTGCGGCTCGTCGCCGTCCGCGGCGTCCTCGTCCGCCCCGGCGGTCTCGGCGGCGGCGACGGCGGTCTCGGCGGTCTCGGCCTCCGCGGGGGCCACGGCGGACCACCGCGCGGTGGTCATCGTCTCCGGCGGCGACGCGGTGAGCCCGTTCACCACCCCGACCCAGGCCTGCACCACCGGCCTGGCTGCCGGCAACACCGACACCGCCCTGCGGGCGGCGTTGCTGGCCGACGCTCAGCAGGTCTACACGGCGCCGGCCATGAATGCTCGCAGTGCCGTGATCGAGCCGGACCCGACCTCCTTCGGCGCGTTCGGCGACTGCCCGGCCCCGCTGCCGGCCTTCATGACGATCCTGTCCAACGGCGACATCGACAACGGGGGCGAGCATCTGGCCCACTTCGTCAACTACCTGCACGACACCGAGGGCGTGACCGAGATCGACTGGGTGGGTCACTCGAACGGCGGGCTGTGGGCCCGGGCCGCGACCCGCATCCTGCGGGACACGGGCAGCCCGGTGCGGGTCGGCTCGCTGACCACCGTCGGCACTCCGTGGGAGGGGGCCGTCCCGTTCCGGATCGTGTTCGGCGAGTTGCCCGAATCCACCTGCCTGGACAACGCCGTGTGCCTGAACCTGGTGGCCGTCATGCGGGAGGAGGCCAAGGGCGACCTGGGGCTGGGCCGGCAGCAGCTGGCGAGCTACCTGCTCGGCGACGGCGGCTGGAACGCGGCCCAGCTGGGCGTGCTCGACACCATTCCCGTCCACCTGATCGGCGGTGGCTACCTCACCGAACCGGCCGGCGATCCGCAGATCTGGCCGTTCGACGGGCTGGTCTCGCAGTACTCGGCCACCGCCCAGGGGCTGCCGGAGCAGACCGCCCCGCTGCGCACCTGTAGCCGCTACCCGCTGACCCACAGCATCTACATCTCCCTCGAGCTCGGCCTGGACTGGCAGACCGCGCTGACCTGGAACGACGACGTGATGGCCGACGTGACCGGCTTCGTGCGGTCCGTGCAGCAGGGCGGCCCGCCCACCGGCGAGCCCTGCACCTCCTGACGGGACCGGGTCTGCCGGCCGCCGCCACCGGTCGTCTCAGCGTGCCGGGCGCCCGTCACCGGCTCACCGTCATCGCACCTCACCGGCCTCGACCGGCGCGTGCCCTACCGTGGCAGGTATGAGCGCGTTCTCCGACGCCCTGTGCACAGCGGCGCAGGGCCCCACCGGCATGACCACTGGCGAGCCGCATGAGCCGGTTCGCACGTCCTGGGCCGATGTCCACGCCAAGGCCTGCGCCGGGGCGCGGGTGCTGGCCGCCCACGGGATCGGGCCGGGTGACGCGGTCGCGGTGCTGGCCGCCAAGCCGTTCGAGGTGGCCCCGATCGCCCAGGCGGCCTGGTTGGCCGGGGCCTCGGTGACGATGCTGCACCAGCCCACCGCCCGGACCAATCTGATGACCTACGCGCAGGACACGGCCGCGGTGCTGTCCCTGGTCGGGGCCAAGGCAGCCGTGCTGGGCGACCCGTTCACCGAGTTCGCGGAACTGTTGGACGGTTCGGGCGTGCTCGCGCTGACCGTCGACGATCTGCTGGCCGAGCCCGGCGGTCCGGCTCCGGACGTCGAGATCGGCGAGGACCTGCCGGCCCTGCTGCAGCTGACCTCCGGGTCGACCTCGACCCCCAAGGCCGTGCGGATCACCCACCGCAACCTGTGGGCCAACATCGAGGCGATGTGCCAGGCGGCCCAGATCCGGCCGGGCGAGGTGATGGTGTCCTGGTTGCCGCTGTTCCACGACATGGGCATGGTCGGCTTCCTGACCCTGCCGATGTGCCGGGGCATCGAGCTGGTCACCGTCACCCCCACCGATTTCCTGGCCTCGCCGTTGATCTGGCCGACGTTGATCAGCAAGTACCGCGGCACCATCACCGCCGCCCCCAACTTCGCCTTCGCGCTGACTGCGCGGGTGCTGGCCCGGCCGACCACCCGGGAGCTGGGCCTGGACCTGTCCTGCATGCGGTTCGCGCTGAACGGGGCCGAACCGATCGACGTCGCCGCGGTCCGGGCCTTCCTGGCCGCGGGGGCACCGTTCGGGCTCCCGGAGACCGCGGTGGTCTGCGCCTACGGCATGGCCGAGGCGTCGTTGGCCGTGTCCTTCCACCCCTGGGGCACCCCGCTCAAGGTGGACACCGTCGACGCGCAGGCGTTGGAGATCGCCCGGCGGGCGGTGCCGGCCGAATCGGGCCGCTCGTTCCCGGTGCTGGGCCCGCCGCTGGACGGGATCGAGGTCGCCGTGCGGGGCCGCGACGGCGCGGTGCTCGGCGACCGCGAGGTCGGGGTGCTGCACCTGCGCGGCGAGTGCATCACCGAGCAGTACCTGACCGTGGACGGGCCGGTGGCCACCCAGGATGCCGACAAGTGGCTGGACACTGGGGATCTCGGCTACCTGGTGGACGGCGAGGTGGTGGTCTGCGGCCGGGTCAAGGACGTGATCATCATGGGTGGGCGCAACATCTACCCGACCGACATCGAGCGGGTGGCCCAGAGCATCGACGGCGTTCGAGCGGGTAACGCGGTCGCGGTGCGGTGGACGACGCCCAGCGGTCGCGAATCGTTCGCGGTGGCCGTCGAGTCCCGCGAGGCCGGTGACCAGGACGCGGCCGAGCGCATCCGGCAGGCCGTGCGGTCGGCGGTGACCGCCGAGATCGGCGCCCGCCCGGCGACGGTGTCGGTGCTCCCGGTCGGGAGTCTGCCCAAGACTCCGTCCGGCAAGCTGCAGCGCTCCGCCGCGGCCCGGTTGATCACGCCACCGCCGGCCGAGGCGCTGCCGGTTCGGCCCCCGGCGCCCGAGGGTCTGCCGCTGCCCGGCTGAGCCGCCCCGCCTGCCTGCCCTTCCCCCGCCTGCTCGCCCTGCCTGCCCGCCCCCGCCGGGCGCCGACTTGCCACACACGGACCGCTGGCCCGCCGGCAGCGGTCCGTTTGTGGCAAGTCGGCGGGCGAAGGGGTTGGGCGGAACCGGTGTCGGGGCGGTCGGTCCGGGGAACTGATCGACCGACCCGATCAACCCTAATCGGGCCGGCCGCATCCCGAGGAGACCGCATCCCGTGTCCCACGCCACCACCGCCCAGCCCGTCACCGCCGTGGACGGGCGGCGCGACATCCTGCGCGCGGCCGTCGTCACGGTCAGCGAGGTGGCCTGTCTGTTCGGCAGCCTGGTGGGCGCCGGCGTGCTCGGTGGACCACCGGTGGCCCAGGCGGCCGGCGGTGCGCTGTCCGCCGACGCCACGCTGATCGCGCCGGCCGGGCCGGCGTTCGGCATCTGGTCGGTCATCTACCTGGGGCTGGCGATCTACACGGTGTGGCAGTGGCTGCCGGGCCAGCTGCACGCGCCGTTGCACCGCCGGATCGGCTGGCTGGTCGCCGCGTCCATGCTGCTCAACGCGGCGTGGCTGCTGGTGGTGCGGGCCGGGTGGCTCGCGGCCAGCGTCGTCGTCATCGTGGCGCTGGTAGTGGTGCTGGGCCTGCTGATCGGCCGGCGCGCCCGGACCCGGGCCGGTGGGGTGCTCGATGCGGTGATCGTGGACGGCACCTTTGGCCTGTACGTGGGCTGGGTCAGCGTCGCGACCTGCGCCAACATCACCGCGGCGCTGGTCGCCGGCGGTGTCACCCCCGAGCCTGGCCTCGCCGGGGCGGCCGCCGTGCTGGTGCTGCTGGTCGCCCTCGGGATCGGCCTGCTGCTGATCGCGCGCAGCAACGGCAACCCGGCGATCCCCGCGGCCATGGCCTGGGGCATCAGCTGGATCGCGGTGGGCCGGCTGACCGGTGAGCCCGCATCCACCATCACCGCAGTCGCCGCCATCGTGGTGGCCGCGGTGCTCGTCGTCGCCGGGGTGCTCGGGTTCGTGCGCGCCCGCCGCGCCACGCCGAGCGCCTAGGGCGCGTGCAGCTGGTTCTGGGTGGCTTCCAGGCCCTGCTCGACCAGCAGTTCCACCGCGTCGGCGGCGTGTTCCAGGTCGACGCCCAGGTCCTTGCGTTCGGCGGCGGAGAAGTCCCGCAGCACGAAGTCGGCCGGATCCATCCGGCCGGGCGGTCGGCCGATGCCGAAGCGGACCCGCAGGTAGTCCTTGGTGCCCAGGCTGGCCGAGATCGAGCGCAGCCCGTTGTGCCCGCCCTCGCCGCCGCCCTGCTTGACCCGGATCGTGGACGGCGGCAGATCGAGCTCGTCGTGCACGGCGATCACCCGGGCCGGCACGACGCTGAAGAACTTGGCCAGGGCCGCGGTCGCCCCGCCGGACAGGTTCATGTAAGAGCGGGGTTTGGCCAGGATGACGCGGCGGGCGCCGAGCCGTCCTTCGACGACATCGGCGCCCGCTTTGTGCGACTTGAAACCGGCCCCGAGCCGGCCGGCCAGCACGTCGGCGACCATCGCGCCCACGTTGTGCCGGTTGCCCGCGTACTGCTTGCCCGGATTGCCCAGACCGACGACGAGGAACGGCCCGTCGCCGGGTGCACCGACCATCACGGTCAGTTGGACTCGGCCTGCGGCTCGTCCCGGACGACGCCGGCCTCGGCCTCAGCCTCTTCGGTCTCGGCGTCGAGCTGCTCGGCCGTCGGCGCGACGGTCACGGCGACCACCAGGGCCTCCGCGTCGGTGATCAGCGAGGCGCCGGCGGGCAGGGTGACGTCGCCGGCCAGGATCTGGGTGCCGGCGACGGCGCCGGTCAGGTCCACCGACAGGCTGTCGGGGATGCTCAGGGCCTCGACCTCGATGGACAGCGTGGTCAGGTCGTTGAGCACCAGAGTGCCGGACTCCGCGTCGCCCTCGACGATGACGGGGACCTCGACGGTGACCTTCTCGCCGCGACGGACCAGCAGCAGGTCGACGTGCTCGAAGTAGTCGCGCAACGGGTGCCGGACGACCGACTTGGGCAGGGCCAGCTCGTCGCCGCCCTCCAGCTGCAGGGTGAGCACGGTGTTGGCGCCGCCCTTGATGGCGGCGGCGAACTCCCGCGCCGTCAGGGACAGGTGACGCGGGTCGGTGCCGTGGCCGTACAGCACGGCGGGAACCTTGCCGGCGCGGCGGATGCGGCGGGCGAAGCCCTTACCGAACTCAGTACGGGTCTCGGCGATGAGGCGAACCTCGGACACAGCTGTACTCCTCGACTACTTGGTGACGATCCACGTGACGAACAACGATGCGACCGCGGCGGGAGATTCGACCGCGCAGCGACGCGCGGGAATCACACCCACCGCGTCGATCACGGCTGACCCGGATGACTGCTCCCATGAGCACCGGGCCGCCCTCGCCGAGGCAACCGTTCCACTCTACCCGGCGGGCCGGAGGTGGACCAACCGGTCGGCTCGGGGCGTTGCCATCGTCCGGCTCAGCGGAGATCATGAGCCGCGGACGACTCGTGACCATTCGGGCAGGCCCGCGGTGGGTCGCCCGCCGGCACGACGGCGTGCCGGGGCCGGATCGGGACGGTGATGTCGATGACTCTGCCGGGCACGGGCCAGGCCGGGGCCGACGCCCTGATCGGTCGGGAGGCCGAACTCGACCGGATCCGGCAGGTCTTGGAGGCCGCCCGGACCGGTCGACCGACGATCGCGTTGCTGATGGGCGAGGCCGGGATCGGCAAGACCCGGCTGGCCGACGAAGCGTCCCGGCTCGCCCGCGCGGTCGGCCTTCGGGTGCTCCGCGGTGAGTCCGACGCGTCGTCCCGGCGGCCGATGCAGCTCTGGCGGGAGGTGGACCGCGCGCTCGGCCTCGCGGTCCGGGGCGACCCCGCACTGCCCGTGGGGGAACGCCGGTGGGAGCACCTGGAGGCGTTGGCCGATGCTTTGGCCGCCGGGGGGCCGTCGCTGGTCGTGCTGGAGGACCTGCACTGGGCCGACCCGATCGCGATCTGGGTGCTCGAACGCCTGCCCCGGGCGCTCGGCGAGGCGCCGGTGGCCCTGCTGGCCACCAGCCGCGACCACGAGCCGGACACGCCGGCGATCGACGGGCTGCGCCGGGTCGCCCGGCCCATCCGGCTCGGCGGGCTGGACATCGACGGGGTGCGTCGATTGGTGGCGCAGGACGCCGCCGGGTCGCAGCGCCCCGTCGACGCCATCGACCCGGCCGAGCTGCTGGCCCGCACCGGTGGGAATCCTCTGTTGGTCAAGGAACTCGTCCGGGCTCCAAGCGGCGACGCGGTGATCGGGCAGGTGCTGCGGCGGTCGCTGGCCCGGTTCGCTGCCGACACCAGGAACGCGCTGACAGTCGCCGCGGTGGGCGGCCCCGGCGCGCCGCTGTCCGTGCTGGCGGCCGCGTGCGCCTGTCCCGCCGACGAACTGGCCGCCCGGCTCCGGCCCGCCGTGGTCGGAGGTGTGCTGGACGCGGTGTCCGCCGACGGCGTCCGCTTCCACCACGCGCTGCTGGCGGAGGCGGCCCAGCAGGACGTCGACCTGTCCGAGCTGCACGGTCGGCTGGCCGCGGCGTGGCGGACGGTGGGCGGCATCGACGGCCGGGCGGCGTCCGTCGGGCACGGGCTACGGGCTGCCGTGGGGAGCGCGGAGGACGCGACCGGAGAGGCGGCCGCCGCCACCGTCGACCAGGCGCGCCTGGTCGCCGTCGAATTGATCACCGCCGGAGCGCCGGCGCGGGCCGCCGAACTGCTCTGGGAGGCTCGCGAGACCGCCGGCCGATGGGCCGGCCGGCCCGAGCTGCGCGCCAACGTGGCCGTGGACCTGGCCGACATCCTCAGCTGGCTGGGTGATCTCGAACCGGCCCTGGGTCTGTACCAGGAGGCGGCCGAGTTGGCCCGGACGTCCGCGGACCCGGTCGCCCGGGCCCGGGCGGAAATCGGCGCCAACCTGTGGGCCTCAGCGTTCGTCCCGGACCTGGCCCGGATGCGGCGGCTCGAGGACGCGCTCGACGCCCTGCCGGCTCAGGAACGCCGCCTTCGCGCGGCCCTGCTGGGCCGGCTCACCATCATCGGCGGCGCCGACGTCGAGGCGACCGAGCGGGTGGCCGCCTGGTCGGCCGAGGCCGTCGCGGTGGCCCGATCCCTCGCTGATCCGGAGCTGATCGCCGAACTGCTGCTCGACTCGGTCCGACCGGCGACCAGCCCCACGGCGTTGGCCGCGGCCATGGTCGCCACGGACGAGGCGATCCGCCTCGCGGAACGGGCCGGCCGATCGGACCTGGCCATCTCCGGGCACCAGCGGCGCTCCGGGCTGCTGCTCAACGACGGCGACATCGGCGGCGCCGGACAGGCTCTCGGTCGGGCCGAGGTACTGGCGGCGCTGCTGCCCTCGCCGTGGTGGCGGTACATCACGCGGGTGCAACGCACCACGCTGCTCGCGCTGAACGGCAGCCTGCTCTCCGCCCGGGCGTCCATGCTGGAGGCCGTCGAGGTGGGCTCCGGTCGCATCGAGCCGGTGGTCGTGCTCGGCTGCGAGGCGTTGCACCAGCTCATGCTGTTCGATCTGTACGGCCGGCCCGACCCGCGCGCCGAGGAGATCCACCGGATCACCATGGACATGCTGGGGGACGTGCCGTCCCCGGTCTTCCAGGTGCAGAAGGGGTATGGCGCGCAACTGTTCGGCGACCCGGCCGGGGTGCAGGAGGTGTTGCACCGCTTCGGTTCCCGGCCCGAACAGCTGCTCCGCTCGTGGACCGGGGACCACCTGCTCCGCGAGTTCAGCGACATCGTGGCCCGGGCCGGCGCGGCCGGCTACGCGACGCCGGCCTACCGGGCGCTGCTGCCCTACGCGGGATTGCTCAACGTCGGCGGCGGACACAGTGCCGGCCTGCCCGTTGACGACGTCCTGGCCCGGTTGGCCCTGCTCGCCGGGGATCCCGCGGCCGCCGTCCGGCACGCCGGGGACGCCGTTGCGCTGGCCCGGTCGATGCCGTCGCCGCCGTTGCTGGTGCATTGCCTCGACCACCTGGCCGACGCCGTCGACGCCGCGGGGGAGGGCCCAGCGCAGTGGGCACCCGACGTGCTGCGGGCCGAGGCCGATGCGCTCGCCCTGACCATCGAGGTCCGCCGGGCGGATCGCCCGGCGGACCGGGCCGGCATGCCGAGCGGGGTGCCGGCCGGCCCGGCCGGAACCGCGTCGATGCGCCGCGACGGGTCGGGGTGGCTGCTGCGGACGCCGCTGGGCGACGCCCGGCTGCTGGACAGCCCCGGTCCCGGGCAGCTGGCCCGTCTCCTGCGCGCACCCGGCGTCGAGGTGGCCGCGGTCGAACTCGCCGGCGGACCCGGCGCGCCGGCCGCCACCGACCTCGGTCCGGCCCTGGACGCGCAGGCCAAGCGGGAATACCGGCGTCGCCTGCACCGGTTGCAGGCCGAGGTCGACGAGGCCGATGCCGGGCACGAGGTGGTGCGCGCCGAACGGGCGCACGCCGAGATGGAAATGCTGCTGCGCGAGCTGCGGCGAGCGGTCGGGCTCGGCAGCCGGGACCGGCCGACCGGTTCGGACGCGGAACGCGCGCGGGTCAATGTGGTGCGCAACCTCCGGAGGACCATCGCCGCCATCGGTCGCCAGGCCCCGCTGCTCGGCGCCCATCTGGACGATGCGGTGCGCACCGGCCGGCACTGTCTTTACCTGCCCACGCCGGGCGCGGCCTTGACCTGGTCCGTCCGCGCCGACGCGGATTGACGGAACAATTCGTTCCGTCCGGGTGAACGCCGTACGGGTGTGGTGACCCAGGCGATCGGCCCGTGCGGCATCAGCCACGTCGCGGTCGTCACGGCCGACCTCGACCGGTTCCGCACCTTCTACGAGGACGTCATCGGGCTGCGCACGACGGTGGTGTTCGGCCCGGCGCACGCCCGCGAGGCCGTCCTGGTGGCCGGGTCGGTGATGATCCAGGCGTTCGAGATCGCGGGGTACGACCCGGCCGCCCACGGGTGGTCCTCGGCCATGTTCGAACGGGGCCGCCTGGACCACCTCGGCTTTGCCGTTCCCGACGTCGCGGCGCTGACCACCATCCGCGATCGGCTGCTCGCCGCCGACGCGTCCAGCGGCGACATCCGGCCACTGGGCCCGATGCTGTCCCTCCGCTTTGCCGACCCCGACGGGCTGCAAGGCGAGATCAACTGTTTCAACGCGGATTTCGACCCGTCGATGCTCCGCGACGGAGACGAGATCGTCGACCCGGACTGGGTCGAGCGAGCCAGGCAGGTGCTGCACGGCGGTTCGACCCACCCTTCCCCACCGCGAGGACGGCCCCGATGACCAACCCCACCCGACGGTCCGGCGGCGCGATCGCCGCGGTGATCCTGCTGGCCCTGTCCGCCTGCAGCGGCGCCTCGGGTGACCCGGCGTCGTCGCCGGCCGAGTCGCCGGCCGAGTCGCCGGCCGAGTCTCCGGCCGAGTCAGCCGGGCAGTCCGCCGGAGCCCCGGCCGCGGTCCTCAAGACCGTCGACCCGGCCGCCCTGCAGGCCCTGGTCGACACAACGATCACGGACTGGCTGATCCCCGGCGCCGTGGTCCTGGTACGCACCCCGCAGGGGGAGGTGACCGTCGGGTCGGGCACCACCGAACTGGGCACCTCGCAGACCCCCGATGCGAGAACGCATTTCCGGATCGCCTCGAACACCAAGACGATGACGTCCGCGGTGATCCTGCAGCTCGCGCAGGAGGGCAAACTGCGCCTGGACGATCCGGTCTCGGCCTACGTGGCCGGCGTTCCCGGCGGCGACACGATCACCGTCGCGCAACTGCTGCAAATGCGTACCGGCCTGTACAACTACACCAACTCGCCGATCATCGCGGACAGCCTGGACCACGACCCGGCCCGCGCCTGGGCGCCCCAGCAACTGCTGGACATCGCGTTCGGTCAACCCGTCAACTTCGCGCCCGGCGCCGCGTTCGAATACAGCAACACGAACTACGTGCTGCTCGGCATGATCATCGAAAAGGTCGACGGCCGGTCGCTGGCCGACTCGTTCCAGGCGCGGCTGTTCGGTCCGCTGGGCATGACGGATACCGCGCTCCCGGCCGATTCGGACACCACCCTGCCCGAGCCCTACGCGCACGGCTATCAGTACGGCAGCTCGTCGGTCGCGCTGTTCGGGGAACCGCAGTACACGCCCGAGCAGGTCGCCGCCGCTCACGCCGGCGGCTGGTCACCGACCGACGTCACCGGCGTCAACCACTCGTTCGCCTTCGCGGCCGGCGGGGTCGTCTCCACCGCTTCCGATCTCGCGACCTGGATGGACGCGCTGACCGGCGGCGCCGTGCTCGACCACCACTACCAGCAGCTCTGGGCGGACAGCCCCCAGGTGGAGAATCCGGACAACCCCGCCGGGCAGTGGTACGGCGACGGCATCACCCGGCAGACGATCGGCGACATCACCCTGACCTACCACGGCGGGGAGACCGCCGGCTACAACTCCTTCATGGGCGTCGACAAGGCCAACGGCGTGACGCTCGTGGTCTGGACGAACCAGGCCGTCAACGTCGACACGATGGCCCAGACCGCCAACTCACTCATGGTCAAAGTCCTGGATCTGATCTACCTCGACCCGCCGGGTGGTGCCGCGGCGACGACCTCTGCGGCCGAATCGACCGCCACGCAGCCGGCGGCCTTCGCGGAAAGTCCCTGTCCCAGGCCCAATATGGCTGGTCTGCCGGCGTTCGACTTCCCGTCGACCATGACCTGCGGGTACCTGACCGTGCCGGAGAACCGGAGCCGGCCGAACGGTCGGACGATCAAGGTGTTCGTCGCCCGCGCGCCGGCCGTCTCGGCCACCCCGGCCGCCGATCCGCTGGTGGTGCTGGTCGGCGGTCCGGGCGGGGCCGGTTCGATCAGCTACGCGGCGATGACCAGGCAGGGGGTGAACGCGGACCGCGACGTCTACTTCGTCGACCAGCGCGGCACGCTGCACTCGGACCCGTTGCTGAACTGCCCGGAGTACGACACGGCCGTCAACGACTTGGCGAGCATGCCGTTTTCCTCGGACGCGGCCACGGCCCACGAGGTCGAGTCGGTGCGGGCCTGCCGGGACCGGTGGGCGGCGGCGGGGGTCGACCTCTCCGCGTACAACACCGCCGAGAACGCCGCCGACATCGCCGATCTGCGGGTGGCCCTGGGCATCGATCAGTGGGACGTCTACGGCGTCTCCTACGGCAGCAAGCTGGCAGCGGTGCTGCTGCGTGACCACCCGGAGGGGATCCGCAGCGTGGTGCTCGACTCGGTGTCGCCGCCGAACCTGAACATCGTGCAGCACTGGTGGTCGGCGCCCGCGAGCTCGTTCGCGGCGATCTTCGCCGCCTGCGCGGCCCAGCCGTCCTGCGCGGCCGCCTACCCCCACCTGGCGTCCGACTTCGATGACGCCGTCAACCGTCTCACTTCCGCGCCGGTCGTCGTCGCGACCACGGGTCCCCCGGCGCGCTTCGCTGATCAAAACCGCGCGGGCATGCGCATGCTCGGCCTGCTGGCGCGGCTTTGATCAGCGAACCCGGGGGCGAGCCTGCGCTTCGCTGATCAAACCCGGGCGAGCATGCGCATACTCGGCGTGCTGGCGCGGCTTTGATCAGCGGACCCGGGGCCGAGCCTGCGCTTCGCTGATCAAACCCGCGCGAGCATGCGCATACTCGGCCTGCTGACCCGGCTTTGATCAGCGAACCCGGCCGCCGAACCCGAGGCCGGCGAACCTGGGGCCGGCGAAACCGGGGCCGGCGGACGGGCGAGGACGGGTCAGCCGGTGCCGTCGATCGGGTCGCCCGCGTCGGCCAGCCAGCCCAGGACCTCGTCGGTGTGCTGGCCCAGCAGCGGGGGAGCGGTGTGCTCCCGGTGCCACTCCTGGCCGGCGCCGTCGAAGAAGCGCAGCGGCGGCCCGGGCAGTTGGACCGGGCCCAGCACCGGGTGCTCGACATCGATCAGCAAGCCCTGGGACCGGGCCTGCTCCCAGTCGTAGACCTGCTGCAGGTTCTTCACCTCGCCACTGGGCACGCCGATCTCGGCCAGCGTGGCCAGCAGGTCCGCGGTGGTGTGGGCGGCGAAGGCCTCGTTCACCGCGGCCCGGACGGCCGGGCCGTTGCGGACCCGGTCGGCGTTGGTGGCGAACCCGGGGGCATCCAGCGGCAGCCCGAAGGCCGGCGCCAGCCGCTGCCACAGCCCCTCCGAGCCCACCGCGATCTGCACGGTGCCGTCGGCCGAATGGAACAGGCCGTACGGGCAGATCGACGGGTGGTGCGGGCCCTCGGCCTGCGGGATCTGGCCGGCCACCGTCCAGCGGGTGCCCTGGAAGGCGTGCACGCCGACGACGCTGGCCAGTAACGAGGTCCGGACCAGGCCACCGCGGCCGGTGCGGGCCCGCTCGGTCAGCTTGGCGACCACGCCGTAGGCGCCGTACATGCCGGCCAGCAGGTCGGCGATCGGCACCCCGGCCTTGGTCGGGGTCTGCGGGTCCGGGCCGGTCATCGACATCAGACCGGCTTCGCCCTGGGCGATCTGGTCGTAGCCGGCCCGCCCGCCCTCGGGGCCGTCGTGGCCGAAGCCGGAGATGGACAGCATCACCAGGCCCGGGTTGAGCTCGGTCAGCCGGTCCAGCGGGAAGCCCAGCCGGTCCAGCACGCCCGGCCGGAAATTCTCCAGCAGCACGTCGGCGCGCCGGACCAGCTCGGTCAGCGCCTGCGTGCCGGCGGCGCTCTTCAGGTCGAGGGTGATCGATTCCTTGTTCCGGTTGCAGGACAGGAAATACGTCGAGATGCCTTCCGCGGAAGGAATTTCCGTGGTCAGGCCGGTCTCGCTGCGAGCCACGAACGGCGGACCCCAGCCCCGGGTGTCGTCACCGCCGCCCGGGGTCTCCACCTTGATCACCCGGGCGCCGAGGTCGGCCAGCATCATCGCGGCATGCGGTCCGGCCAGGGCCCGGGTGAGGTCGACGACGACGATGTCGGACAGGGGACCGCCGTTCACGGTGCGCTCCAATTCCAGTTGATCATGGGAAGAATGCCGTTATCCGACTCGGATTCCGGCCCTTTTCCCATGATCAACTCCAGGGTTGGGGGGGGTGGGGTGGGGTCGGATCAGCCGAGCTTGACGTTGATCTGCTTGATCTGGGTGAACGACTCCAGCGCGCCCTCGATGGAGAACTCGCGCCCGATGCCGCTGGACTTGTAGCCGCCGTAGGACTGGCCGATGACCTGCCCGCCGCCCTGGTTGACCTGCACCCAACCGGATTCGACCCGGTGCGCGGTGTCCAGCGCGTCGGTCAGGTTGTTCGACCAGATGTACGCGCCCAGGCCGTAGTGCGAGTCGTTGGCCATCGCGATGACCTCGTCCCGGTCCCGCCAGGGGATGGCCACCAGTACCGGGCCGAAGATCTCCTCCTGGGCGATCCGCCAGTCGTTGGCCACCGAGCCGAGAATGGTCGGCCCGGTGTAGTAGCCGTCCAGTCCGGAGAAGTCCTGCGTGGTGCCGTCCAGGGCGACGTCCACGCCGGGCTGGGCCTTGCCGCTCTCGATGTAGCCGAGCACCGATTCGTACTGCTTCTGATTGATGATCGAGCCCATATCGGACGCCTCGTCCAGCGGGTCGCCGACCTTGAGCGCGGAGACCTTCTCCACCAGGGCGGCCAGGAAGGTGTCGTAGACGTCCGCGTGCACGAACAGCCGGGAGCCGGCGGTGCAGGATTGGCCCTGTCGGGTGAACCGCATGGCCAGCAGGACGCCGGCCGCGGTGGCCTCGATGTTCTCGGCGCTCGCGGCGTCCGGGAAGACGATGTTCGGGCTCTTGCCGCCCAGCTCCAGCGACACGTGGGCCAGGCGCTGCCCGGCCGTCTGGGCGACGTGCCGGCCGACCCCGGTGGATCCGGTGAACGAGACCTTGTCCACGTCGGGGTGCACCAGCAGCGCCTCGCCGACCACCGGGCCGCGGCCGGTGATCACGTTGAGCACGCCCGGCGGCAGGAACTGCGAGCAGATCTCGGCCATCCGCAGGATGGTCAGTGGCGCGTCCTCGGCGGTCTTGAGTACCAGGGTGTTTCCGGCCGCCAGCGCGGCGGGAGTCTTCATCCCGGCGATCATCAGCGGCGAGTTCCACGGCAGGATCCCGGCCACCACGCCCAGCGGCTCGCGCCGGGTGTACTGCAGCTGGTCGTCCCCGGCCGGCAGCACGGTGCCCTTGAACTCGCCGGCCACGCCGCCGAAGTAGCGGAACAGGGTGACCAGGGTCTGCGACTCCGGACGGGCCTGCGTCCGCAGGGCATTGCCGGTATCGGCCGCGGTGAGCTGCGCCAGCTCCTCGGCGTGCTCTTCGAGCGCGTCGGCGATCTGCAGCAGGATCTTCTGCCGGTCCTTGAAGTGCAGGGCCCGCCAGGCCGGGAAGGCGGCCCGCGCCGCGCGGACCGCCCGGTCCGCGTCCTCGGCGCTGCCCTCGGGGACCTGGGCGAGCACGGTGCCGCGGCGGCCGGGGGAGACCACGTCGGTCCAGATCCCGTCCACGCCGGCGACCCACTCGCCCCCGATCAGCATCGCCCTCTCGGGGGCGGCGGTGAGCGTCGTTGCCACGAAATCCTCCATCTCGCGCGCCCGCTGGGCGCGTCAGTCTCAGCGTCGTCGTCAGGGCCGGAGCACCGGCGACCGCGGTCGATCAGTGCTCGACGAGCGTGACCTCGAAGGAGTACTGGCTCGCCCGGTAGGCGTGCCGGCCCCACTCGACGGCCCGTCCGGAATCGTCGTGCGCGGCCCGCTCCATGGTCAGGACCGGGCTGCCGCGCTTCTCGCCCAACAGGGCACATTCCTCGGGCGTCCCGGTCCGGGCGCCGATCTTCTGCTTGGCCACCCGGATGTTCACGCCCTTGGTCCGCATGAGCTGGTACAGGCCGCGGCCGGCCAGATCCATCTCGCCGATGCCGATCAGGTCCTCGGGCAGGTAGTTCTCCATGATCGCCAGCGGTTCCTCGTGCGCGAACCGCAGCCGGCGCAGGTGCAGCACGTTGCTGCCCGGGCGAACCGCCAGGACGGCGGCGACCTCGTCGCCGGCCCGGACGATCTCGTTGGTCAGCACGTCGGTGCGGGGGCCCTGGTGGTGGCCGGCCAGATCGTCGTACAGGCTGGTCAGCTCGACCGGGCGGCTGACCTGGCCGTGCACCACCTGGGTGCCGACCCCGCGCTTGCGCACGAGCAGCCCCTTGTCCACCAGCTCCTGGATGGCCCGGCGCATGGTCGGCCGGGAGAGCCCGAACTGCTCGGCCAGGCTGATCTCGTTGTCCAGGCGATCACCGGGGGACAGCTGCCCGTCGTTGATCGCGTGCTCGATCTGCTGGGCCACCTGGTAGTACAGCGGAACGGGGCTGGACCGATCGAGGTCGACAGTGAGCGCGGACATCGGTCCTCCCCGGTTCTGGTTGTCTGGATCGTAGTGCATGTCAGCCCGACATGAATATGACTATATGTCCTATCAAAGTCTTGACAGCAGGGTCGGGACGGGTCAGAGTTTGTGACGGCAGGCCACGCGGCCACCGGTACCACCGGGCCGGCCCCGCGTGACCCGACGCGTCACCCACGCGTGCAGGACGGAAGGAACTTGGCAGTGGCTCAGCATTTCGAAGTGGTGACCATGGGACGGGTCGGCGTCGACCTGTATCCCTTGCAGGACAACGTCGGACTGGAAGACGTCCAGACGTTCAGCAAGTCCGTCGGGGGTAGCGCCGGGAATGTGGCCATCGCCGCGGCCAAGCACGGCCGGCGGACGGCGCTGATCTCGCGCACCGGCCCGGACGCGTTCGGCCGGTTCGTGCACCGGGCCCTGCGCGAGATGAACGTCGACGACGTCTACATCACCGAGGTGGCCGACCTGCTGACGCCGGTGACGTTCTGCGAGATGTACCCGCCGGACCACTTCCCGCTGCTGTTCTACCGGTTGCCGATCGCTCCCGACCTGGTGATCAGGCCCGACGAGCTCGATCTGACCGCGATCGCGGACGCCGACATCTTCTGGGCCACGGTCACCGGGCTGTCCGCCGAACCCAGCCGGTCGGCCCACCACGCCGCCTGGACGGCCCGGGCCCGCCGCCCGCTCACCGTGCTCGACCTGGACTACCGGCCGATGTTCTGGAGCGATCCGCAGACCGCCTCGGCGCAGGTGCGGGCCGCGTTGCCGCACGTCACGGTGGCCATCGGGAACAAGGAGGAATGCGAGATCGCGGTGGGCGAGACCGAGCCCCGGCGCGCGGCGCGGGCGCTGCTGGACGCCGGGGTCGAGCTGGCCATCGTCAAGCAGGGTCCCAAGGGCGTGCTGGGCATGACCAAGGATCAGGTCGTCGAGGTTCCGCCGACCCCGGTGGCGGTGGTCAACGGGTTGGGCGCGGGCGACAGTTTCGGTGGCGCCGTCTGTCACGGGTTGCTCTCCGGTTGGGATCTGGAGACCATCCTGCGGTTCGGCAACGCCGCCGGGGCCATCGTGGCCACGCGGCGCGAATGCTCGACGGCCATGCCCACCACCGCCGAGGTGCAGGCGCTGATCGCGGAGGTGGCTCATGCCTGAGGCGACCACGACGACGATTACGGCCACGGCACCCGCCCCGGTGTCGGGGTCGACGAACGTCGAGCGGTACCGGGCGCTGACCGAGATCCGGGTGCAGGATCCGGGCGCGATCAAGCGGGCCGCCGACGCGCGGACCACTCGGGGCCTGGCCGACGGCGACGGCCGGTTGATGATCATCGCCGCCGACCATGCGGCCCGCGGCGCCAACGGTGTCGGCCACCGGCCGCTGGCCATGGGCAACCGCATCCAGCTGCTGGAGCGGCTCGAGATCGCCTTGTCTAGGCCGGGTGTCGACGGCCTGCTGGCCAGCCCGGACATCCTGGAGGACCTGCTGCTGCTGGGCGCCCTGGAGGGCAAGGTCGTGTTCGGGTCGATGAACCGAGGCGGCTTGCAGGGCAGCGTGTTCGAGCTCGACGACCGGTTCACCGGGTACGACGCACGGGGTATCGCCGACATGCGGCTCAACGGGGGCAAGACTCTGACCCGCATCGCTCTGGACGATCCGGGCACCGCGGCGACCATGGAGCAGACCGCGCGGGCGGTCAACGAGTTGGCCGAGCGCGGCCTGGCTGCCATGGTCGAACCGTTCTGGTCCTCCCGGGTCGACGGCAAGGTCCGCAACGACCTGTCGGCCGACGCGGTCATCAAGTCGGTCGGCGTCTGCAGCGCGCTGGGCCGGACGTCGGCCTACACCTGGATGAAGCTGCCGGTGGTGCCGGAGATGGACCGGGTGATGGACTCGACCACGCTGCCCACCCTGCTGCTCGGCGGCGACCCGGACACCAGTCCGGAGGAGACCTACGCTTCCTGGCGAGCCGCGTTGGCCCTACCCTCGGTCCGGGGTCTGGTTGTCGGCCGCACCCTGCTCTGCCCCGCCGACGACGACGTGGCGGCCGCGGTCGACACGGCTGCGTCGATGGTCCGGTGACGGGCATGATCCAGGACAGGGACGGGCTGTACCGGCCGGCCGGCTCGACGGCCGACGGGATCTGGGACCTGGTGATCACGCCCGAGACGGCCGGTTGGGGGTACTCCAGCCTGCGGGTGATCACCCTGGACGAGGGCCAGCACGTCGAGTTCGGCACCGGCGACAGCGAGTGGATCGTGCTGCCGCTGACCGGTGGCGTCGACGTCACCCTTGGCGGGCAGACCCTCACGCTGGCCGGACGGGCCGGCGTGTTCACCGCCGTCACCGACACCGCCTACCTGCCCATCGACTCCGCCGTGACGCTGACCGGCACCCGAGCCGGCGAGATCGCCCTGTGCGGCGCGCGGGCCGACCGGGCGTTGCCCTTTCGATACCAGCCGGCCGCCGGGGTGGACGTGTCGCTGCGCGGCAGTGGCTCGCACACCCGGCAGGTCAACAACTTCGGCATGGGCGCCGGCCTGGAATGCGTCAATTTGCTGGCCACCGAGGTGCTCACGCCGGCGTCCAACTGGTCGTCCTATCCGCCGCACAAGCACGACGAGGCCGGCGGCATCGACGGTTCGGAGACCGAGCTGGAGGAGATCTACTACTTCCGCTTCGCCTCCGCCGCACCGGCCTCGGCAGCGGCCGCACGGGCGGCCACACCCGTTGGCTACCAGCGGGTCTACGGCACCGCCGAACGGCCGGTCGAGCTCCTGGCGGAGGTCACCGAGCGGGACACGGTCCTGGTGCCGCACGGCTGGCACGGCCCGTCGATCGCCGCTCCCTCGCACCACATGTACTACCTGAACGTGATGGCCGGCCCCGGCCAGGAGCGGGCCTGGGGCATCAGCGACGACCCCCACCACGGCTGGGTCCGCGCCACCTGGGCGGACCGGCCGACCGATCCCCGACTGCCCTTCTACACGGCCCCCGAGCAGGAAGCAGGAGAACCACGGTGACCAGCGCAGCAGCGTCGCACGCGGGACAGACCGTCCGACTGACCGTCGGGCAGGCGGTCGTGAAGTTCCTGGGCAATCAGTACAGCGAGCGGGACGGTGTGCGGCGCAAGCTGTTCGCCGGCTGCTTCGGCATCTTCGGGCACGGCAACGTGGCCGGTCTGGGGCAGGCGCTGCTGCAGGCCGAGCTGGCGGAGCCGGAGCTGCTGCCCTATCACCAGGGTCGCAACGAGCAGGCGATGGTGCACATTGCGGTCGGGTACGCCCGGCAGAAGGACCGGCTGGAGACGTTCGCAGTGACCGCGTCGGTCGGCCCGGGCTCGTCGAACATGCTGACCGGGGCCGCGCTGGCCACCATCAACCGGTTGCCGGTGCTGCTGCTGGCCAGCGACATCTTCGCCACCCGGGTGGCCTCGCCGGTCCTGCAGGAGCTGGAACAGCCTTTCGGGTACGACGTCTCGGTCAACGACGCGTTCCGGCCGCTGAGCAAGTTCTTCGACCGGGTGTGGCGGCCCGAGCAGTTGCCGGCGGCCCTGCTGGGCGCGATGCGGGTGCTGACCGATCCGGCGGAGACGGGGGCGGTGACGCTGGCCCTGCCGGAGGACGTGCAGGCCGAGGCGTTCGACTGGCCGGTGGAGCTGTTCGCCGAGCGGGTCTGGCGGATCGGCCGTCCGGTGCCCGAGCCCGAGGTGATCGCCGCCGCCGCGCAGATCATCCGCAACGCCAAGGCGCCGCTGATCGTGTCCGGGGGCGGGGTCACCTACGCGGAGGCCAACGACGAGCTGCGGGCGTTCGTGGAGGCGACCGGCATCCCGATCAGCGAGACCCAGGCCGGCAAGGGATCGTTGCCGTTCGACCACCCGCTGAACCTGGGCGCGATCGGCGCGACCGGTTCCCCGGCGGCCAACCACTTCGCCCGCCGGGCCGACGTGGTGATCGGGATCGGCACCCGGTACAGCGATTTCACCACCGGGTCGAAGACGATCTGGCAGCACCCGGATGTGCGGTTCGTGAACATCAACGTGGCCGGGTTGGACGCGTTCAAGCTGGCCGGGTACCCGGTGGTGGCCGACGCGAAGCGGGCGCTGCCGGCGTTGGCTCAGGCCCTGTCGGGGTACTCGTCCGGACCGGAGTTCCAGGCGGAGGTCACCGCCCGGGCCAAGGCGTGGGACGACGAGGTGGTGGCCTCTCACCACAGCGGGTACGGCGAGACCCACGAGTTCCTGGCCCAGGCCGAGGTTCTCGGCGCGGTCGAGGCGGCCATGGAGCCGACCGACGTGGTGGTCTGCGCGGCCGGTTCGCTGCCCGGCGATCTGCACGGCATGTGGCGCACCCGGGAACGCAAGGGGTATCACGTCGAGTACGGGTACTCGTGCATGGGCTACGAGATTCCGGGAGCGATCGGGATCAAGCTGGCCGCCCCGGAGCGGGACGTGTTCGTCACCGTCGGCGACGGCTCGTACCTGATGATGCCGACCGAGCTGGTGACCGCGGTGCAGGAGGGCATCAAGATCATCGTGGTGCTCTTGCAGAACCATGGGTACGCCTCGATCGGCGCGCTGGCCCAGTCGCTGGGGGTGCAGCGGTTCGGCACCAAGTACCGGTACCGCAACGCCGAATCGGGCCGGCTGGACGGCGGGAAGCTGCCGGTCGACCTGGCCCTGAACGCCGAGTCCATGGGTGTCACGGTCTACCGGACGAGGACCCTCGCCGAGCTCAAGGATGCGCTGGCCGCGGCGAAGGCCGGCGACGAGCCGTGCCTGGTCCACGTGGACACCGACCTGGAGTTCCACTCGCCCAAGGGCGACGGCTGGTGGGACGTGCCCGTCGCGCAGGTCTCCACACTGGACTTCACCCAGGACGCCCGGATCCGCTACGAGAAGTCCCGCGCCGACCAGAAGCCCTACCTGTAGCCGTGCCCCCACCCGGCTTCCCGCGCGGATCAACTACCCCGGCGCGGATCAACTCGCACCAAATGTGACAGCAGTGACCACAGTCAACGACTTCATCCGCGCGGGGGTAGCTGAATCCGCGTGGGCAGTCCCGAAAGGATGTCATGCGCCATGACGACGATCAGCGATCCTGAGGCGGTTCCGGCCGCGGCCGAGCAGGTACGGGGGACCGGCGGGGTGCTGCCGCACTGGAAGGACGGGGCCCCCTTCGCCGGCACCTCGTCCCGCACCGCGCCGGTGTACGACCCGGCCACCGGCCAGGTCACCAAGCAGGTCGCGTTGGCCTCGGAGGCCGACGCGGACGCGGTGATCGCCTCGGCGGCCGCGGCGTTCCCGGGGTGGCGGGACACCTCGTTGGCCCGGCGCACCCAGATCCTGTTCCGGTTCCGCGAGCTGCTCAACGCCCGCAAGCACGAGGCCGCCGAGATTATCACCAGCGAGCACGGCAAGGTCCTCTCGGACGCCCTGGGCGAGATCACCCGGGGCCAGGAGATCGTCGAGCTGGCCTGCGGCCTGGCCCATTTGCTCAAGGGCAGCCTGACCGAGAACGCCTCGACCAAGGTCGACGTCTCCTCGATCCGGCAGCCACTGGGCGTCGTCGGAATCATCTCCCCGTTCAACTTCCCGGCGATGGTGCCGATGTGGTTCTTCCCGATCGCGATCGCCGCCGGCAACACGGTGGTCCTCAAACCGAGCGAGAAGGACCCCTCGACGGCGAACTGGCTGGCCGACCTGTGGAAGGAGGCCGGCCTGCCCGATGGGGTGTTCACCGTGCTCCACGGCGACAAGGTCGCGGTGGACGCGCTCCTGACCGATTCGCGGGTCAAGGCGATCAGCTTCGTCGGCAGCACGCCGATCGCCCAGTACGTGTACGCCACCGGCACCGACAACGGCAAACGGGTGCAGGCCCTGGGCGGGGCCAAGAACCACATGCTGGTGCTGCCCGATGCCGACCTGGACCTGGCCGCCGACGCCGCGGTGAACGCCGGCTTCGGCTCGGCCGGCGAACGGTGCATGGCCATCTCGGCGTTGGTGGTGGTGGACGCGGTGGCCGACGAGCTGATCGCCAAGATCGGTGAACGGGTCGCCACCCTGCGCACCGGCGACGGGCGCCGCGGCTGCGACATGGGACCACTGGTCACCGGCGCGCACCGGGACAAGGTCGCCGGCTACGTCCAGGCCGGGGTCGATGCCGGCGCCGAACTGGTCATCGACGGCCGGGTCAGCAACCCGAACCAGCACTTCGACGGCGCGGCCGACGGGTTCTGGCTCGGCCCAACCCTGTTCGACCGGGTCACCCCCGACATGAGCATCTACACCGACGAGATCTTCGGGCCGGTACTCAGCGTGGTGCGGGTGGACTCCTACGACCAGGGTCTGGACCTGATCAACAGCAACCCGTACGGCAACGGCACCGCGATCTTCACCAACGACGGCGGCGCCGCCCGCCGCTTCCAGAACGAGGTCCAGGTCGGCATGGTCGGCATCAACGTGCCCGTGCCCGTCCCCGTCGGCTACTACAGCTTCGGCGGGTGGAAAGCATCGCTGTTCGGCGACACCCACGCCCACGGCACCGAGGGCTTCCACTTCTACACCCGCGGCAAGGTCATCACCACCCGCTGGCTCGACCCCAGCCATGGCGGCCTGAACCTCGGTTTCCCCCAGAACATCTGACGTCCCACACGCCCGTTCCGGCACCCGTGCGGGGCCGGAACCTCGGCGACCCCGGCGACCCATCGGCCGGTCGAGCCGGGCCGCTCGGGGCACCTCGCCCGGGGTCCGATCACGAGTGGGCAAGACGTCAGAATGTCAGAACAAAGTATTGACTTTTCTAGTGGCGCAGGCCACGCTGATCACGTTCGATCGAAGCGGATCGCCAACGGAGGACCTGATGGGCGCCACACCGATGACGGGAAGTCAACTCCCGTTGGATGGGCTGCCGGTCACCACCCCGACCGGTTCCCGCGACGATGTCGGCGGCCGGCGGGCCGCCCGGCGCGGCAGCCCGGGTCCCGTGTCGAGCCGCTCGAGAATCATCATCGATCCTGGCTCCTCCTGATCGCCCCTCGACCCGGCCGACCCTCACGGGAACCGGCCTTAGCCATCGCATCCCCTGGGACTCGGTGTCCCGCAACGAAAGGACCCGAATCGATGACGATTCGAAACAAGGCCGTCGGGCTGACCGCCGTCGCGGCGGTCGGCCTGCTCGCGCTCACCGCCTGTAGCGCCACCGGCGGCAAGCGAGCCGCCGATGCGGCTGCCGCCTCCGCCGCTGCGGCAGCGGGTGGCGGCGCCGTGGCCGACACCCCCCGGCTGACGATCTCGATGGTCACCCATCAAGCCCCTGGTGATTCGTTCTGGGACAAGGTCCAGGCCGGTGCCAAGGTGGCGGCGGCCAAGGACAACGTCGACTTGAAGTACTCGGCCGACCCCACCGCGCCCGGTCAGGCCACTCTGGTCCAGAACGCCGTGGACAGCAAGGTCGATGGCATCGCCACCACCTTCGTGAACCCGGCCGCGATGGAAGGCGCGATGGCGTCCGCCACCAATGCCGGCATCCCGGTGGTCGGCCTCAATGCCGGCATCGACCAGTACAAGCAGCTCGGCGCGATCATGTACTTCGGCTCCGATGAGACAGTGGCCGGCGAGGCAGTCGGGAAGCGGATCGCCGACTCCGGTGCCAAGCACCCCCTGTGTGTGATTCAGGAGCAGGGCTCGGTCTCGTTGGAGGCCAGGTGCGCGGGCGTCAAGGCCAATGCGCCCGGGACCGAGAACATCCAGGTCGACGGAACCGACATCCCGTCCGTCACCTCGACGATCGGCGCGAAGCTGCAGCAGGATCCGTCGATCGACTACGTGGTCGCGCTGGGTGCCTCCTACGCACTGGCTGCTCAGCAGTCGATCAGCGATGCCGGAAGCTCGGCCAAACTCGTCACCTTCGACCTCAATGCCGACGTGGCGAAGCAGATCCAGGACGGCAAGATCGAATTCTCGGTCGATCAACAGCCCTGGCTTCAGGGCTACATGGCAGTGGACTCGCTGTGGTTCTATCTGACCAACCGGAACGATCTGGGTGGTGGACTTCCGGTCCTGACCGGCCCCTCCTTCGTGGACAGCAGCAATATCGCCGACATCATGACCTACGTCGCCAACAACACCCGATGATCACGGTGCGTCGGCAGAGCGATCCAACCCCCCCTCGGACCACCCAGCTAGGGAGCACGTCGTGAGTCAGTCTCCGAGCAGGACCCCGGCGGCGTCGTCGTCGCCCGCGGCCGCGGCACAGCCGCCGTCGTCGTCGCCCACCTTGTTGACCCGGTTGCTCACGCGCCCGGAGATCGGCGCGCTGATTGCGGCCGTCGTGATCTACATCTTCTTCTTCGCGGTCGCCCCGGCGTTCCGGTCGCCGGAGGCGCTCGCCACCATCCTGTACGCATCCTCGTTGATCGGGATCGTTGCCGTTGGGGTCGGTCTGCTGATGATCGGCGGCGAGTTCGACCTCTCCGCCGGTGTCGCGGTGGTGACCTATGCGTTGACAGCCGCCATGCTGTCCTACCAATTCAACCTGAACCTGTGGGTCGGCGTCATTCTGGCGATGATCTTCTCGCTGTTCGTCGGGTTCATCAATGGTTACCTGGTGGTCAGGACCGGAATTCCGTCGTTCCTGATCACGCTGGGCACGTTCTTCGCGCTGCAGGGCGTCAATCTGGGTGTGACGAAGCTGGTGACGGGGGCTGTGTCGACCGAGAACGTTTCCGACATGGAGGGTTTCCCCTCGGCCAAGGCGCTCTTCTCCTCGTCCTTCACCATCTTCGGGGTCGAGGTCAAGATCACCGTCATCTGGTGGTTCCTGTTCGTCCTGCTGGCGACCTGGATTCTGAACCGCACCCGGATCGGCAACTGGATCTTCGCGGTGGGTGGCAACGCGGCCAGCGCCCGGGCTGTCGGCGTCCCGGTGAACAGGGTGAAGATCGGCCTGTTCATGGGTGTCGGTTTCCTGGCCTGGTTCTCGGGCATGCACCAATTGTTCGCGTTCAACACGATCCAGGCCGGCGGCGGTGTGGGGCAGGAATTCCTGTTCATCATCGCAGCGGTGGTGGGCGGCACGCTGCTGACCGGTGGGTACGGCTCCGCCGTGGGCACCGCCCTGGGCGCGTTCATCTTCGGCATGACCCAGCAGGGCATCGTTTTCGCCGGGTGGGACCCGAACTGGTTCAAGGCCTTCCTTGGCGTGATGCTGTTGCTCGCCGTCGCCGTGAATCTCTCGGTCAAGAAGTACGCCACGAGTCGGAAGGCCTGAGCCAACCATGACTGACACACTGAGCGATCACGCGGACCCGACCCTGCGCAAGGGTGAGCCGCTGATCGAGATGAACCAGGTCGGCAAGTCTTACGGGGCGATCCGGGCGCTGTCCGGGATCAATCTGTCCGTCGGGGCCGGTGAGGTGACGTGCGTGCTCGGCGACAACGGTGCCGGCAAGTCCACCCTGATCAAGATCATGTCTGGGCTGCACGGACACACCGAGGGTTCGTTGAAGGTCGACGGGAAGGAGGTGCATTTCTCCTCGCCCCGGGAATCGTTGGATCACGGCATCGCCACCGTCTACCAGGATCTGGCCGTCGTCGGGCTGATGGAGGTGTGGCGCAACTTCTTCCTCGGATCCGAACTGCGGGCCGGGAACTGGCCGCTGGCCCCGCTGAAGATCAAGGAAATGCGGGAGATCGCCGACACTGAGCTCAAGAAGATGGGCATCACGGTCAAGGACATCAACCAGCCGATCGGTACCCTGTCCGGCGGCCAGCGGCAGTGCGTGGCGATCGCCCGCGCCGTGTACTTCGGGGCCCGGGTGCTGATCCTGGACGAGCCGACCGCGGCGCTGGGGGTCAAGCAGTCCGGGGTGGTGCTCAAGTACACCGCCGCGGCCCGCGACGCCGGCCTGGGCGTCGTGTTCATCACCCACAACCCGCACCACGCCTACCTGGTCGGCAACCACTTCATCATCCTCAAGCTCGGCCGGTGTGTGCTGGACAAGCACCGCAGCGAGGTGACGCTGGAGGAATTGACGGCCGAGATGGCCGGCGGCCGCGAGCTCGCCGAACTGAGCCACGAGCTGCAAGCCACCCAACGCTGACGCCGTGATCGCGGCCCCGAGGTGCTGCCGGAGCGCCGGATGCGTTGTTCGACAACGTCTCCGGCGCTTCCGGCGCTCCCAGCGGCGGCACCACCCGCTGTTCCGGTTTTCCGAGGAAGGAACCACCTTGTGACTGTCAATGTCGGTGTGATCGGTGTCGGCATGATCGGCAAGGACCACATCCGCCGGCTCACCACCGTGCTGGCCGGGGCCGCCGTCACTGCGGTCACCGACGTCAACCTGGACGAGGCTAAGAGGGTCGCCGGCTCGGTGCCCGGCGGCGCCACCGCCCACGGCACCGGGCAGGAACTGATCGACGATCGGGCTGTGGACGCGGTCGTGGTCTGTTCCTGGGGCCCCACCCACGAGGAGTACGTGCTGGCCGCGATCGCGGCCAGCAAGCCGGTGTTCTGCGAAAAGCCCCTGGCCACCACGCAGGCGGCGTGCCGGCGCATCATCGATGCGGAGGTGGCGTTCGGCCGCCGTCTGGTGCAGGTGGGCTACATGCGCCGCTACGACGCCGCCTACCGTGCCCTCAAGGCGGTCATCGACTCCGGCGACATCGGCACCCCGACCATGCTGCATTCGACCCACCGCAACCCGAGCGTGCCCGGTCATTACACCCGGGAGATGGCCATCACCGACACGGCGGTGCACGACATCGACGTGAGCCGATGGCTTCTCGGTGACGAGATCATCGGTGTCCGGGTGTTCAAGCCGCGCAAGAACAGCCTGGGCGGCGAACTGGAGGACCCGCTGTTCATCCTGCTGGAGATGGCCGGCGGCGCCCTGGTCGACATCGAGACGAACGTGAACATCCGCTACGGCTACGACATCCGTGGTGAGGTCGTCGGTGAGACCGGCACCGCCTCGCTGGGCGCAGGCGGCCCGGTCACCCTGCGCCGCAACAACCTGGTCGCCGATGAGGTTCCCGCCGACTGGCGGGAGCGGTTCATCGGCGCGTACGACGTCGAGTTCCAGGAGTGGATCGACGCGGTGCGCGACGGCGGAACCTTCGGCCCGAGCAGCTGGGACGGCTATGCCGCTGCGGTGGTCTCGGATGCGGCCGTCGAAGCCCTGCACTCGGGCGAGCGGGTGGCCGTCGACCTCGGCGATCAGCCCGATCTGTACGCCTGACGTCGGTGATCGGAGCCGGAGCGCGCTGGCGCCGGTCGGGAGCCGCCCTGGCGGGGGTGCTCCTGGCCGGCCTTCTCGTCTCCTGCGGGTCCGATTCCCGGCCCGACACCTCTTACCTGCTGCCGTGGCCGGGCGGCAGCAGTTTCGCGGTGCTGCAGGGGCCGTTGATCGTGGACCAGTGGGGTGCGTGTTCCTCGGGGTGTGGCAGCCACCGGGACGAGGACGGCCAGCACGCCTGGGATTTCGACCTGCCGGAGGGTACGCCTGTGGTGGCCGCCCGTGGTGGGATCGTCGGGCTGGCGGTCGGCAGTTGGCCCGCGGACCACTGTGGCGGGCTGGCGCCGGTCGCTGACCAGCCTCCGGGCTATCTGGTGAGTGACAGCATGGGAAACCAGACCAATCTGGTGCGGATCGACCACGGCGACGGCACCTCGGCGCTGTACCTGCACCTGAGCGAAGTGGACCCGCAGATCCTGACCAAGGCCAGGACGGGGGAGCCGGTCGTGCGGGGCGAACAACTGGGGCTCTCCGGGCGGACCGGGCTCACCGGCTGTGTGCCACACCTGCACTTCCAGGTCGAGCAGACCGTCCGGGCCGACTGGTACACCACGTCGCTGCCGATCTCGTTCACCGACCCGGACGTGCTCGCCCAGGATCCCAACGGGGTGCCGGCCGAAGGCGGGACCTACGTCTCGGGTAACGCGACCTCGTAGAGCCCCCGCCACCTGCTGTTGATCATGGGAAGAAGGCCGTTATGCCCGCGTCAGAACGGCATTCTTCCCATGATCAACAGCAGGATGAGAGCGGATCATCGGCGACCGACGCGCCTCACGCAGCCGCGCGCGACTCCTCGATCAGCGCCGCGACGAAGGCGTCGACGTCGGTCTCGGTGGTGTCGAACGCGCACATCCAGCGAACCTCACCGGTGGCCGGATCCCAGTCGTAGAAGCGGAAACGCTCGCGCAACCGGTTGGCCACGTCGCGATCCAACACGGCGAAGACCGCGTTCGCCTGGACCGGCTGGGTGATCCGGACCCCGGGCACCTCGCCGACCGCGGCGGCCAGCCGGGCCGCCATCGCGTTGGCGTGGCTTGCCGACCGCAGCCACAGATCGCCCTCCAGCAGGGCGATGAGTTGTGCGGACACGAACCGCATCTTCGACGCCAGCTGCATGTTCATCTTGCGCAGGTAGATCAGCCCGGGGGCCACCTCGGGCCGCAGGGCGACGACGGCCTCGCCGAACAGCAGACCGTTCTTGGTCCCGCCGAAGGAGAGGATGTCCACGCCGGCGTCGGTGAGGAATGCGCGCAGCGGCAGATCCAGGGTCGCGGCCGCGTTGGCGATCCGGGAGCCGTCGACGTGCAGCGCCATCCCCAACTCGTGCACGTGGTCGGCAATCGCCCGGATCTCCGCCGGCGTGTAGCAGGTGCCCATCTCGGTGGTCTGGGTGATGGAGACGACCAACGGCTGGGCCCGGTGCTCGTCGCCGCGCCCGTGCGCCTGCTGGTCGATCAGCTCCGGGGTCAGCTTGCCGTCCGGGGTCGGGACGGCCAGCAGCTTCAGCCCGCCGATCCGCTCCGGAGCGCCGTTCTCGTCATTGTGGATGTGTGCGGTCGCGCTGCAGATGACCGCTCCCCAGCGAGGCGAAACTGATTGCAGGGCAATGACGTTCGCGCCGGTGCCGTTGAAGACCGGGAACACCTCGATGCCCTCACCCAGATGGCCGACCAGGACCTCGTGCAGCCGTGCGGTGTACACGTCCTCGCCGTAGGAGATCTGGTGCCCCCCGTTGGCCGCGGCGATCGCCGCCAGGACCTCCGGGTGCGCACCGGCGTAGTTGTCGGACGCGAAACCGCGCCGGTTCGGATCGTGCAGAGTATCCACGTCAGAGCAACTTTCGAGGTCGGGATCAGAGGTCGAGGGTGATACGGGCGGCATTGAGATCCGGTGCGTCGGCCGCCCACAGCTCGACGATACGGTCCGCCAGGTCGGTCACGTCGGTGAAGCCGGGGAATCGGCGTTGCGGGGACTGGGCGCGCATCTGCTCGGTGACCAGCGCCTTGATCACGAAGATGACCGCCGCCGCGCCGTCCGGCGATGCCGCCGTGGCGGAGCGGAACGAGTCGGCCAGGGCCAGCATCCACGCCTCGGCGGCGGCCTTCGCGGCGGCGTAGTTCGCCGACCCGGCCGACGGCTTGCCCGCGGCGCGGGCGCTGACGATGGCGACCCGGCCGGCCGGCGCGGAGATCAGATCGTCGTGGAAGGCCAGCGTGACGTGGCGCAAGGTGTCGATCAGTCCCGACGAGAGGAACTGCCAGTCCGCTTCACTGTTGGCGGTGAAGCTGTCGCCACCCCGGTAGCCGCCGACCAGATGGACCAACCCGTCGACCCGACCCTGTCCCTTGCGCACCCGGGCGGCGAGCGCGGTGACCGCGTCAAGATCGGCCAGGTCCACCGACTCGGTCAGCAAGCCGGGCACGATGTCGGCCAGCGCAGCCAGCCGGCTCGGCGAATGCCCGACGGCGACCACGGTGGCCCCGGCCGCGCGCAACGCGGAGCAGGCGGCACCACCGGCGGGACCGGTCGCGCCGGTCACCACGACCACCAGTTCGCGCAGATCAATAGTCATCGGCCGGATTCTAGGGCCGAGGGCCGCAAGGATGCGCCGGCATCACCCGGTGATGCCTTTGGTGGACGCGATGACCGGGGCCAGCTTGCGCGAGAGCGCTTCGTAGAACATCGACAGCGGGAACTCGTCGGGCAGCACGGCGTCGGTCAACCCCTTGGGCGGGCCGTCCAGGGCCAGCCCGTCGGCCCCACGGGCCCACACCGAGGCCGGATGCGGCTCCAGCGTGGCCGACACCAACCGGTAGGCGGCCAGCCAGTGGTTCACCTTGGGCCGATCGATCGATCGCCAGTAGAGATCCTCGATCTGCCGGCCGAGATCGAGCACCTGCTCGGCCACCCGGTCCCATTCGATGGAGAGCCGGTTGTCGGTCCAGTGCAGCACGTCGTGCTGGTGCAACCAGGCGAAGAGCAGCTGCCCGCCCAGCCCGTCGTAGTTGCGGACCCGGCTGCCGGTGATCGGGAAGCGGAAGATGCGGTCGAACAGGATCGCGTACTGGACCAGGCGGGCGTGCGGAACTCCCTGCTGCTCCAGGGCGACTGACTCCCGGAACGCGGTCAGGTCGCAGCGCAGTTCTTCCAACGAGTACAGGAAGTAGGGCATCCGCTGCTTGATCATGAACGGATCGAAGGGCAGATCCCCGTGCATGTGCGTGCGGTCGTGGATGAGATCCCACATCACGAACGTCTGCTCGGTCAGTTGCTGGTCGACCAGGAGTCGGGCGGCGTCCGGAGGCATGGCCAGGCTGGTGATCTCGGCGGCCGCGGTCACCACCCGGCGGAACCGAGCGGCCTCCCGGTCGGCGAAGATGGCGCCCCAGGTGAACTTGGGGACCTCTCGCATGGCCACCGTCTCCGGAAACAGCACCGCGGAGTTGGTGTCGTAACCGGCAGTGAAGTCCAGGAAGCGGATCGGCACGTACAGCTGGTTGGAGTAGTCGCCGGCCTGCAGATCGGCGATGAAGTCCGGCCAGATCACCTGGACGAGAACGGCTTCCAGGTGCCGGTCGGGACTGCCGTTCTGGGTGTACATCGGGAAGAGGACGAGGTGCTCGCGTCCGTCGGTGCGGTCGCGCTCGGGGTGGAACGCCACCAGTGAGTCCAGGAAGTCCGGCACCGCGAAACTACTGTCCTGCCAGCGGGTGAGGTCCTTGACCAGGGCGGCCAGGTAGTCCGCGTCGTGCGGGAACCGAGGCGCCAGTTCGACGACGGCATCGGTGATCACGCCGACGGCGGCCCGGGCCGCGTCGTGCGCCAGGGCGTCCGGAATCGCCCCGTCGGTCGCCTGCACGGCCTGCAGGTCGCCGACGGCGGCCTTGAGTCGCTGCCACGCGGGATGGTCGGCGGTTCGGCTCGTCGCGGCCGAGCGGGTCGCCGAACGAGCGGTCGACGCACGACCGGCCGCGTAGGTGACCGCATTGAACAACAGCTCGTCGGCCGACGGCCCGGAACCGGGCTGGATCGCCAGCACGACGACCCTACGGTTGCCGTCGTCAGATCCGGCGGCCACGACCCGACCGGAGTCGCCGATCGAGTGCAGCAACGGGAAGGCCGGGCTGCGCACCGCGAGCGTGCCGGTCGCGGTCAGCGTGACCGGGTCGACCCGGGCCAGCAGGTCGACGCCGGCCATCTCGGGCGCCGGGCCGGCGGCCTGGAGGGAGCCGGCGCTGCCCATGCCCTCGCCCAGGGTGCGATCGGGCTCGATCCCGGCGACCGTGAGGACGTCGGCCACGGGGGCCGGCCAGGTCGTGCCGATCAAAACCAGCCCGGTGGTCGCGGCGCTCAGCATGGCCGTCGCGGCCGACGGCCCGGTGGCCACCACGACATCGGCCGCCGCCGCGTCCTCGACGAGCCGGTAACCGTGGTGGGCCAGGACCGTGCGCGCCCGACCGGCAATGCCGTCCGCGGCCGGATCGTGGTCGCCGGCCGTCACCATCACGCTGGGAAACGCGCTCATCGTCTCGCCCTCCTCGCCGCAATCCGAAACAAGAATTTCTTTCTCATCAGGCTAACAACAGGAAGTCTTGCGGTCAATTGACCATAGGGGCGTAGGTCGTGAGTGACGCCACCCGATGATCAGACCCCCTCGGCCGCGACGGGTTCGACACCGAGGGTGGCGGGATCGCTAGCTGCGTCACTCGAAAGGGCACCGTGATCGTCATATCGAGGGATAGGGAGGTCTGAATGCACACGTAGAGTGAGAGTCATGGCGGTGAACGAGGGAGGGCGACCCCGGCGGATCAGTCGGTCGGCCGTCGCGGTGGGACGCGCGCTGGTGGCGGGGCTGGCGGTGGTGGTCATGGCGGCCAGCGGCACCGCATGGTGGCTGCTGGGCCAGGCGGACGATCAGTTGCAGAGCAACGCCGTGGCGGCGCTGTACCCCGATGACCCCAACATCCGCACTGCGCCCGTGTCCGCAGCGGCCGCGCAGTCCGACGGCACAGCCGACCCCGGGGACACCGCGGGGGCGGCCGAGAACATCCTCATCCTCGGACTGGACACCCGGCCGCCGAGCCAGACCGCGCCCGGCACCGGCACCTCACAGTCCGACGTCATCATGATCGCGCACGTCTCCGCGGACCGGCAGCGTGTCGACCTGGTCTCCATTCCTCGTGATCTGATGATTACCGCCCCCACCTGCAAGGCCTGGGACTACTCCAGCGGCAGCCTGTCCGATCGGGACTTCGACAACCCGTACTCGGAATGGAAGATCACCAATGCCTACGCGGTCGGCGGCCCGACTTGCACGATCAAGGCCGTGCAGGCGCTGACCGGCGTGCGGATCGATCGACTGATCGTGTTCAACTTCGAAGGCTTCAAGAAGATCGTGGACGCCATGGGTGGCGTCACCATGACCTTCCCCGGGCCGGTCGTCGACAACGGGAAGACCATCATCGACGCCGGCGGTACCCGCCTGGTCAATGGCGACCAGGCGCTGGCGCTGGTCCGGGCCCGTCGGGTGGCCGGCGATCCCACCGGTGACTTGGGCCGAATCGGCCGTCAGCAGCAACTGCTCAGCGCCATGCTGGCGAAGGCCATCAGCAGCGACCTGGTCGGCGACCCCGCTCGGCTCAACAGCACGCTGCACACGATCATCGACAACGCGGTCACCGACAATGTGACCGTGTCCGACCTGGCCGAGCTGGCCGTCGCGCTGCGCGGCACGGGGGACGCCCAGGTGAACGACTACACCGTCCCGACGGTGCCCGATTCCGGGACCGACGGGCTGCGGGCCGGCGCCGGGATCAACGCCTACTTCGATGCGCTGATCGCCGATCAGCCGATCCCCGCCGGGGTCGGCTGACCGGTCCCGTCATCCCGGCGGCGCCGCCTGGGCCAGGGAAGGATGGCGATGACGCCGGCCACGACGCTGAGCAGATCGGTCAGATGAATGCCGTGCCCACCTCCCAGGGCAGCGACCACCGGGCCCTGCCAGGACTGATCGGGCAGCGGCCAGAGCACCGCGCCGACCAGCAGGATGCCTCGGCTGGACCAGCGGCCGGTGCGGATCGTGCCGATCGCGCCGACCACCATCAGCGCCAGCGCCACGAGGGCGAGGATCGACGCCCCAGGCTCCTCGTGCAGCAGCGGGTCGACCCACCACCGCCACGAGTCCGGAACGTTCAATGATCAGCTGTCGAACAGCGAGGTGACCGAGCCGTCCTCGAAGACCTCGTGAATGGCCTTGGCGATGAGCGGGGCGATCGAGAGCACCGTGAGCTGCTCGAACTGGTGCGCGGGCGGGATGTCCAGGGTATTGGTCAGGACCACCTCGACCGCGCCCGAGTTGGCCAGCCGTTCGGCCGCCGGGTCGGAGAGGACGCCGTGGGTGGCGGCCACGATGACTTTCTTGGCGCCGGCCTCCAGCACCTGCTTGACGGCCTTGGAGATCGTGCCGCCGGTGTCGATCATGTCGTCGACGACGATGCAGGTGCGGTCGGCGACGTCACCGACCACCCGGTTGGCGACGACCTGGTTGGGCCGGCTGGGGTCGCGGGTCTTGTGGATGAAGGCGATCGGCGCCCCGCCGAGCCGGTCGGCCCAGCGCTCGGCGGTGCGGACGCGGCCGGAGTCGGGGGAGACGACGGTCAGGTTGTCGCCGATATAGCGCGCGCCCACGTAGCCGGTCAGCAGCGGCTGCGCGAACAGGTGGTCGACCGGGCCGTCGAAGAAGCCCTGGATCTGATCGGTGTGCAGATCGACGGTCATCAGCCGCTGCGCGCCGGCGGTGCGCAGCAGGTCGGCGATCAGCCGGGCGGAGATCGGCTCGCGACCGCGGTGCTTCTTGTCCTGCCGGGCATAGGGATAGAAGGGCAGCACGACCGTGATCCGCTTGGCCGACGCTCGCTTGAGTGCGTCGATCATGATCAGCGTCTCCATCACCCAGGTGTTGATGGGGACGCCGCAGGACTGGATGAGGAAGGCGTCGCTGCCGCGGACCGACTCCTCGAACCGCACGAAGATCTCGCCGTTGGCGAAGTCGTACGCCGACTGCGGGGTGACGCTGACGTCGAGGTATTTGCCCACCTCTTCGGCCAGCTCCGGGTAGGCGCGACCGGAGAAGAGCATCAGGCTCTTGCGGGTGGTGATCGACAGAGAGTTCACGCCGGACGATCTCCTTGGGCCTTGGCGATGATGCTCGGGGCGGTGCTGCTCGGGACGCTCATGTGGTCGGCTCGTCCCGGGTGGGGAGCTGGACAGGTTCGTCGGCCAGCGCGGCCTGGGCGACCGCAGCGGCCCGGGTGCCGACGCGTTTGCGCAGCACCCAGCCGGCGGCGACGTGCTGGCGGCCGCGGGCCACGCCCAGGGCGCCGGGGCCCAGATCGCCGGTGATGGTGGACCCGGCGGCCACGTAGGCGCCGTCGCCCAGGGTGACCGGCGCGACCAGTGTGGAATCGCTGCCGACGAACACCTGGTCGCCGATCACGGTCGGGTACTTGTGGTCACCGTCGTAGTTGGCGGTGATGGTGCCCGCGCCGATGTTGACCCCGGCGCCGATGGTGGTGTCCCCGATATAAGAAAGGTGCGGAACCTTGGAACCGGCCCCGACGGTGGACTTCTTGATCTCGACGAACGCACCGGCCTTGGTGCGCTCCTGCAGCACTGCCCCCGGGCGCAGGTAGCTGAACGGGCCGACGCTGGCGCCGGCACCGATGGTCGCCTGCTCGGCATGCGAGCGGACCACGGAGGCGCCGTCGGCGACGGTGCAGGTGGTCAGTGTGGTGTCCGGGCCGATGGAGCAGCCCTGGCCGATCGAGGTGCCGGCCCGCAACTGGGTGCCGGGCAGGATCTCGGTGTCCGTGCCGATGGTGACATCGGCATGGATCCAGGTGGTCGCCGGGTCGTGAATGGTGACGCCGGCCAACTGGGCCCGGCGGACCAGGCGGGCGTTGAGCACCCGGGCCATCTCGGCCAGCTGGACCCGGTCGTTGACCCCTTCGGTCTCCACCGGATCGGCGGCGTGCAGGCTGCCCACCCGGCGGCCGTCGCCCTGGGCGATGCCGACGACGTCGGTCAGGTACCGCTCGCCGGCGGCGTTGGCGTCGGACAGCCGGGATAGGCCGTCGGTCAGCACGGCACCGTCGAAGGCGTAGACGCCGGAGTTGATCTCCCGGATTGCCCGCTGGGCCTCGTCGGCGTCCTTCTGCTCGACGATGCCGAGCAGATTGCCACCCTCGTCGCGGATGATCCGGCCGTAGCCGGTCGGGTTGTCGACGGTGGCGGTCAGCACGGTGACCGCATTGCCGCTGCTCGCGTGGGTGTCGGCCAGGGCCTGCAAGGTCGCGGTCTGCAGCAGCGGCACGTCGCCATAGGTCACGATGACGGTGCCCGACAGCGGGCCGGTCACCTCCAGCGCGCACGCGCACGCGTGGCCGGTGCCCTTCTGCTCGTCCTGCACCGCGGTGGTGATCGTGGGCAGGTCGTCCGCGCCGGTCAGGTAGCCGCCGACGTCGTCGCGCCCGTGACCCAGCACGGCCACTAGCGCGGTCGGCCGCAGGGCGGCCGCGCAGCTCAGGGCGTGCCAGATGAGCGGCTTTCCGGCCAGTTCGTGCAGCACCTTGGGCTTGCGGGAGCGCATCCGGGTGCCTTGCCCGGCCGCCAGCACGATGACCGCGGCGATGCCCGAGGCAGTGGCGGCGGAGCTGGTGGTGGGGTCGGCTGGCCTGGGGGGCACGGCTCATTCCTCCTGCGAAACGGCTTCGCGGCTGTGGTGGCCTGGTCGACGACGGGTCCGACAATGTTCTCGCCGGCGTTCCACCGCCGCGGCGAGGTACCTGCCCGATGGTAGTCCGGGCTCGTCAGCCACCTGACCACACGCCGCGCGTCACTGGGCGGCCCCGGACCTGCTCGGGCGCTCCGCCGCCAGGATTCGAACCTGGACCATTGGAACCAAAATCCAAGGTGCTGCCGTTACACCACGGCGGATCGCAGTGGCCATCCTCTCACGCGGTCCGTCCTTGACCGGTGCTCGGCGTAGCCTGTCCTGACAACCCCTCGTCGCCTCGGCGAGGGGCTTTTGGCGTGGTCTGGAGTGGTCGTGAGCTCGGGTTCCCTGCGTGGTCTGCTGGCGGCGGTATCGGCGGACCCTTTCTTCGCCGCGATGAACGAAGCCACGGGGTCGATCACCCATCGGGTGACGGGTCCCCCCGCCATTCGTCCGTTCGTGGTGGGGACCCTGGCCGCCGGCTACCCGGACGCCGGCGTGCCGGTGTTGCTGGTGACCGCGACCGGCCGGGAGGCTGAAGCCGCGGTCGCCTCGATCGGTGACCTGATCGGCGACGACCGGGTGGCCCTGTTCCCGTCGTGGGAGACCCTGCCGCACGAGCGGCTCTCGCCCCGCGCGGACACCGTCGGCCGCCGGCTGGCCACCCTGCGCCGTCTTGCGCACCCGGAGGAACACCCGGGCGGTTACCCCGCGGTGGTGGTGGCCACGATCCGGTCGATGATCCAGCCAATGGCTCCGCATCTGGGCGAGATGGCGCCGGTGACCCTGCGGGTGGGCCAGGAAGTTGACCTGACCGAGCTGGTCGACCGGCTGGTCTCGCTGGCCTACGGCCGGGTCGACATGGTCGAGAAGCGTGGCGAAATCGCGGTCCGCGGCGGCATTCTGGACATCTTCCCGCCCACCGCCGACCATCCGATACGGGTCGAGTTCTGGGGTGACGAGATTTCCGATTTGCGCACTTTCGGGGTCACCGACCAGCGGTCCCTGGGTGCGGTCGAGCAGGTCGTGGCCCCGCCCTGCCGGGAGATCCTGCTGACGGCCGAGGTGCGGGAGCGCGCCGCGCAGCTGTCCGCCCAGCAGACCGGCGATCCGACCCTGGCCCAGATGCTGGACAACCTGGCCAACGGCATCACCGTGGAGGGGATGGAATCGCTCATCCCGGTACTGGTCGGGGACGATCTCGAGCTGCTGCCCAACCTGGTCCGGCCCGGCACGCACGTGGTGCTGGCCGATCCGGAGCGCATCCGGACCCGGGCCGCGGACCTGGTCCGGACCGGGGAGGAGTTTTTGGCCGCATCCTGGATGGCGGCGGCCACCGGCGGCCGGGCGCCGATCGACCTCGGGTCGTCGGCTTACCGGTCGCTGGCCGAGGTTCTCGACGTCGTTCGGGACGCCGAGCTGCCGATCTGGCGGGTGGCCTCCTTCGAGTCCGGGGAGGCGCTGCAGGAGTCGGACAGCCCGGCCGTGCTGGGCGCACCCGCCTATCGGGGCGAGCTGGCGTCCGCGATCCACGACGCCCGGGAGCGGCAGGCCGCAGGCGGATCGACCGTGGTGGTGGTGGCCGGGGCCGGCACCGCCGCCCGGGCAGGGGAGCGGCTGGCCGAGGCCGACATGGGCGTCGTGGTGGCCGAGCAGCTGACCGAACCGCCGCGCAGTGACGTCGTCACCGTGACCTGCGGGCGCCTCGAGCACGGGTTCGTACTGCGCGAATCGGGCCTGGCCGTGCTGACCGAGGCCGATCTGACCGGCTCGACGGGCGTGAATCCGGAGGCCGCGGCGGCCCGGCTCCCGGCGCGTCGGCGCAACGCGGTCGACCCGCTCGCGCTCAAACCCGGCGACTACGTCGTGCATTCGCAGCACGGCATCGGCAAGTACGTCGACATGGTGCAGCGCACTTCGGGCGGCGCCACCCGTGAGTACCTGGTCGTCGAGTACGCCCCGAGCAAGCGCAACCAGCCCGGCGACCGGCTGTTCGTGCCCACCGACGCCCTGGACCAGCTCTCCCGCTATGTCGGGGGCGAGGTGCCGACGCTGAACAAGCTGGGTGGTGCCGACTGGGCCAAGACCAAGGGCCGGGCCCGTAAGGCCGTCCGGCAGATCGCGGCCAAGCTGGTCCAGGTGTACGCGGCGCGGGCCTCCGCACCTGGGCACGCGTTTGCGCCGGACACCCCGTGGCAGCGCGAGCTCGAGGACGCCTTTCCCTACACCGAGACGCATGATCAGCTCGCGGCGATCGACGAGGTCAAGGCGGACATGGAGCGGGCGGTGCCGATGGACCGGGTGATCTCCGGCGACGTGGGGTACGGCAAGACGGAGATCGCGGTGCGGGCGGCGTTCAAGGCGGTGCAGGACGGCAAGCAGGTGGTGATCCTGGTGCCGACGACGCTGCTCGCGCAGCAGCATCTGTCCACCTTCTCGGAGCGGATGTCGGCGTTCCCGGTGACGGTGCGTGGGTTGTCGCGGTTCACGTCCAACGAGCAGGCGGCGCAGACCGTCAAGGGGTTGGCCGACGGGTCGGTGGACATCGTCATCGGCACCCACCGGCTGCTGCAGCCGTCGATCCGCTACAAGGACCTTGGTCTGGTGGTGGTGGACGAGGAGCAGCGGTTCGGCGTGGAGCACAAGGAGCACATCACCGCGTTGCGGGCGCACGTGGACATGCTGACGATGTCGGCGACGCCGATTCCGCGGACGTTGGAGATGAGCCTGGCCGGGATCCGGGAGATGTCGACGATCGCGACGCCGCCGGAGGAGCGGCATCCGATCCTGACGTATGTCGGCGCGTATGACGAGAAGCTGGTGGCGGCGGCGATCCGGCGGGAGTTGCTGCGCGAGGGTCAGGTGTTCTACGTGCACAACCGGGTCGCCGACATCGAGTCGGTGGCCCGCCGGCTCCGGGAAGCGGTGCCGGAGGCGCGGATCGCGGTGGCGCACGGGCAGATGAACGAGGACCGGTTGGAGAAGATCATCGATGGGTTCTGGGCCCGCGAATGGGACGTGCTGCTGTGCACGACCATCGTGGAGACCGGCCTGGACATTTCGAACGCGAACACGTTGATCGTGGATCACGCGGAGGTGCTGGGCCTGTCGCAGATGCACCAGCTCCGGGGCCGGGTGGGCCGGGGTCGGGAGCGCGGGTACGCGTACTTCCTGTATCCGGGGGAGAAGCCGTTGACCGAGACAGCGCACGACCGGCTGGCCACGATCGCGCAGAACTCGGATCTGGGGGCGGGGATGGCGGTGGCGATGAAGGATCTGGAGATCCGCGGGGCCGGGTCGATCCTGGGTGCCGAGCAGAGCGGGCACATCGCCGGGGTGGGGTTCGATCTGTATGTGCGGCTGGTCGGGGAGGCGGTGACGGCGTTCAAGAAGGCCGCCGCGGCCGCCGGTGAGGAGTTGCAGGAGGAGCCGGTCGAGGTGCGGGTCGACCTGCCGATCGACGCCAACGTGCCGCACGAGTACATCCCGGCCGAGCGGCTGCGGCTGGACGCGTACCGGCGGATCGCCGGGGTGGCGTCGAAGGAGGAGGTGGCGGCGGTGCGGGACGAGCTGACGGACCGGTACGGGCCGATCCCCGAACAGGTGGAGAACCTGCTCGCGGTGGCCGAGTTCCGGCAGGTGTGCCGGTCGGTGGGGGTGACCGAGGTGACGTTGGGGCCGCCGGGGCTGCGGATCGCGCCGATCGTGTTGCCCGAGTCGGGGCAGCTGCGGATGGCCCGGCTGTACCCGGGGTCCAAGTACCGGGCGGCGGCGTCGGTGCTGACGCTGAAGCCGCCCACCGCGGGCGGCCGGATCGGGGCGGCGGCGCTGCGGGATCGGGAGCTGCTGACGTACCTGGGCCGGGTGCTCGAGGACATCGCGCCGGTGCCTGCGGGTGCGTCAGCGCGCTGACGCGTCGAGGATGTTGATCGAGGAAGCCGGTCGTCGTCGGTCGGATCCCAGCTGGCCCCGCTCGCTACGCCTGCGGGCGGTGAAGTGGGAGCGGGAGGTGTGCGGCCTGTGCCGAGCGCGACTCATGGCCTGCCCGGCGACCGGGCTCGCCCGCGACGCATGGCCGCGCTGCTTGACCAGGCGTATCAGCCCTGGCTCGCACGGCTGAGCGACGCTGAGCGCGCTGCCATCCACGCCTGGCAGAGCTTGGATCGGCGCTATCGCTCGATTCAGGCGGTGGTGCGAGACGGTGCAGGTGACGACGCTGCGCTTGCTGAAGCGAGCGCCTTGGCGAACGCGGTGCTCGCCGGCGAACTTCCGCAGGATGTCGAGGCATGGCGTGGCATCCGGTCGTGCCAAAACGTGTTCGGCGTGGGGATCAACAGCCTTCCGACTCTTCGAGGTGAGGTACTGACCCTCGATGGCTTCTTCGCGGTAACGCTGGATCCTCGCGTGGCGGTGGCTGAGTTCACCAGACCACCGCTGCCGGGTGGTCCGGTCCTGTTCCGCATCCGACTCCCCGCCGGGGTACATGCAGCGTGGATCTCGTTGGCTGGTGATTCGGCCCTTCGGTACCAGCGCGAGTTGCTGCTCATCGGGCCGATTGCCCTGCGAATCGGTGCGGCGTCGTACGCTGGGGAGGTACCGATACTGGAAGTCGAGGTGGTCTAGGTGAGCGTCCGTTTCACGGAGGACCTGGATTTCCGTGCGCCCAACGCTCAGCAGCCGATCCATGTGGTGGGCGTGCTACGACAGCATCTAGGTGTGTTGGATGAGCCGAAGGATGTCGTCGTGAAGGCCATACGCGAGTGGCTGAAGCTGAATGCGGCGTCGTCCGCGCTCATCCGCGACTTGAAGCGCAGCGAGTTCGCCGTGGTACTCGACCATGCCGACGCCTGACCTCGGCCGGGCTGCGGGTGAACACCTCGGCTTGAGTCGTGGTCGAGGCTGGTCAGAGCCGGAGTGCCACAAGGAAGCACGACAACCGTGCGTCCGCGATGAACTTCACTGCTGAGGACGGACCTCAGGCCACGAACGGGACGACCTGCGCCGTTGCCGGGTGCCTGGATCACGGGTCCAGACCGGCAGCTCCTCCGCCTACGCGCAGATAGCCATCATGCATGTAGCCTACGAGTGTGTAGGCATACAGGATGCCGTCATTCATCCCCCGCCCGGTCGTGATGGCCCGGCTCACTTCGGAGCTGCAAGCGGTCCGCGAGCATGGTCGCGGCAGAATGGTCGCGATTCGCGGGCGCCGCCAGATGGGCAAGTCGACTGTTGTCGAACGATTCGTCGAGAATTGTGAGACGCCCTATGTGTTCGCCACCGGGCTGTACCGACAGCCGGCGCAGGAGCAGTTGATCGTCGCGTCCGAAGCATTTGGGACGTCGGCGAATCCTTTGCCCGGAGTGGATGAGCCCACATTTCCTGCACAGAACTGGCGGGAGTGGTTCGGACGAGTGGCGGTAGCCGCATCGGACGGTCCGGTCGTGGTGGTGCTCGACGAGTTTCCCTGGATGGCAGCGGACGGCGACACCGCAAGTCTTGAGGCGACGGTGCAGTCGGTCTGGGATCGCACACTCGAAAAGCTGCCCGTCTTCCTCGTGCTCATCGGATCCGACATCGCCATGATGGAGCGGCTCGCTCAACACGATCGACCCCTTTACGGGCGATTCAGCGAGATCGTCGTGCCTCCGCTGAACCCCGCAGAAACTGCATTTGCACTGCCCGCGGCGAGCGCGTTCGACGTGTTCGACACGCATCTGGTGACCGGTGGATACCCGCGGCTTCTCACGGACTTCGTGATCAGCGGTGGCTCGGTCGACGAGTGGGTGACACGATCCCTGCAGGAAGCGACGTCGCCGCTGGTCGTGACGGCGCGACTCAACCTGGACGCGCAAATTGCCGACAGCACGGCCGCATACCGCGTGCTGTCGACGGTTGGCTCCGCTGAGCGAGGTCAACTGAACCTGGGTGCGGTCGCAGCAGGGATCAGTGCGACCGGCACGGCCACGAAGTCCGAGGAGACGGCCGCTATTCGGGCCGTTACGCAGCTCACTGCCAAGCGACTCATCGAGATTGACGAGCCTGCCTGGGCAAGCTCGAGCAGGCTGCGTCGGTACCGCGTCGCAGACACCTATCTTCGATTCTGGTTCCGCTACGTCGAGCGGAATCTGGGCGCCATCGGTCGAGGAAGAGGCGACATCGCGACAGCCGCGTTCGAGCGTGATTGGCGGAGTTGGCGAGGCACACTGATCGAACCGACGGTTCGCCACGCCCTGAGTCTGCTGGCTCGAGATGACGCCCGATTCGCGAGCGTCGAGGATGTTCGGCCATGGTGGACCAGAAATGGGAAGGTCGAAGTCGACGCCGTTGGCATGAGCCGGGATCGATCCGTGTTTCTCGCCACGGTGAAATGGCGAGAGCGAGGCGGAGTCACCGCTGACGAACTCCGCGCGCTTTTGGCCGCGGCCGTTCCCCGATCGGAGGGTGCCGAACTGGTCGCCGTCTGCCCTTCGGGTGCGGCGCCCGAGACCGCGATCTCGTACTCAGCACGGGATCTGCTCTCTGCCTGGGCCGCCGACGGCCGTTGACGAACCTGGCGACGGTGATCCGGGAGGTCGGCGTCAGCGCCGACCGCGTCATGCACCGGGCCCCCGCAAGCTATCGACGACCTCCTGGACGTCAGTGGCATCGGCCACCCCGAAGTCAGCAGCCGCATCGGCGAACGCCTCGACCGGCTGGGGAAGCTTCTTCGGTCTGAACCTGGCGCCCATCGCCGACACGGCCCAAGCAGGCGAGCGGGTGTGGTGGTCGATCCAGTGGGTTTGTCAACGTTGGTTGGCCCCACCATGTCAGGTTTGGTTGGCTCCTGTTGACCACCGCTCTGGATGACGGCCGCTGACCTGTCTTTCGTCATGGGTGCTGCCGACGAACGTGCGCGGGTGTGCTGGCGGGTTGAGTCCGGTCGTCGTCACCGTCAGTGTGACCAGCATCGGAAATGGACAACGGCCCTCCCGCCGACGTGTCCGGGAAGACCTGTGCGGGAGGGCCGTGCTCGGATGCACGGAGGCACCCGTTGGTCACGGTAGAGGCGAATCAGGATCTGGTCGAGTCCCGGCTGACGGGCGGCGGCGTGCCGTGCCCGGTCTGCCCAGGTGTGCTGGCCCCTTGGGGGTGGGCTCGCCGGCGTGACGTCCGAGGCGTCGGGTTACTGCGGCCCCGCCGAGCCAGGTGTTCGTCGTGCCTGATCACGCACGTGCTGCTGCCGGTCACGGTGCTGCTGCGGCGGGCCGACGCGGCCGCGGTGATCTGGGCGGCGCTGGTCGCCCGGTCGGCCGGCCACGGGCACCGGGCGGTCGCCGTCCTGGTCGGGGCGCCGGCGCCGACGGTCCGGGGCTGGTTGCGACGGATGAGCACCCGGTTGGAGCCGGTGCGGGTGCACTTCACCGTCGCTGCCCGGCGGGCCGGGGTGGACCAGCCGGCCCCGGACGCGACTGGCGACGCCTGGCGGGACGTGGTGGCCGCGGTCGCCGCGGCCTGGGTGGCGATCGCGTCCCGGTTCGGGTCGGCCGGTTTGGTCGGCACAGTGACGGCCGGACAGGTCGCCTGTGCGTCCTCGGGCGGCCGGCTCCTGTCCCCGGGTTGGCCCCGGCTCTCGACACCGTGTTGATCAACACGAGTTGCCCCTGACGTCACCGGTGTTGGTCCGGGATCGTCGCGAAGGCCGTTGCCCGGCAACACCTGCCGGGCGGTGAAGCGACGACGAGGACGGGTGTGGTTGATGAGTGTGGACACGGTCAAGCAGCGGGAACGGGCGCAGCAGATCGCGTTGTTCCGATATCAGTTGATCTGCCCGGCGCTGGAACCGGGCCTGTCGACCAAGCAACGCGGACGGGTCGTTCGGGCGATCGCCGACCGGGAACACGACGGCCCGTTCGGCGGCCGGGTCCGATACTCGCGGGAGTCGTTGGACCGGTGGATCCGCCGGTACCGGGCCGGCGGGTTCGAAGGTCTGTGCCCGTCGCCCCGGGAACCCGGCACCCGGATCGACACCGGCGTGTTCGAGCTGGCCGCCGGTCTGAAACGGGAGAACCCGGCCCGCACGGTCGCCCAGGTCGCCCGGATCCTGCGATCCTCGACCGGCTGGTCACCGTCGGAAACGACGCTGCTGCGGCATTTCCACCGGCTGGACCTGATGGTGCCCGGCGGCGCCGGGCCGGCCGTGTTCGGCCGGTTCGAAGCGGCCGATTGCAACGAACGGTGGGTCGGCGACGCCCTGCACGGGCCCAGGGTCGCCGGCCGGAAAACGTACTTGTTCGCGTTCCTGGACGACCACAGCCGGGTGGCCGTGGGGTATCGGTTCGGGTTCGCCGAGGACACCGTCCGGCTGGCCGCGGCCCTGCAACCCGCGTTGGGCAGCCGCGGCGTCCCCGGCTCGGTCTACGTCGACAACGGGTCCGCGTTCGTCGACAACTGGCTGCTGCGGGCCTGCGCGGTGCTCGGGATCCGGCTCGTCCACAGCCGTCCGGGGCAGCCGCAGGGGCGGGGCAAGATCGAACGCTGGTTCCGCAGCGTGCGCGACCAGTTCCTGGTCGAGATCGATGACAGCACCGCCGACCAGATCCGGGATACCGGGATGACCCCCGCCGGCGCCCTGCTGGAACTCAACGGGTTGTTCACCGCCTGGGTCGAGGCGTCCTATCACCACCACGTGCATTCCGAGACCGGGCAGAGCCCCTTGCAACGCTGGACCGACGGGTGGCAGCGGGCCGGCCGGTCTCCGGCGATGCCGACCCCCGCGGATCTGACCGAGGCGTTCCTGTGGTCCGAACAACGCGTGGTCACCAGGACCGCGACGGTGTCGCTGCACGGCAACACCTACCAGGTTCAGGCGGGGCTGGTCGGTCGGAAAGTCGAGTTGGTGTTCTCCCCGTTCGATCTGGAAACCCTGCGGGTCCGCTACGACGGCCGGGACCACGGGCCGGCGGTGCCGCATCGGATCACCCGGCACACCCATCCCAAGGCCAGACCCGAGACCCCTGAACCGGCAACGACACCGCGGACGGGGATCGACTACCTGGCGCTGGTCGCGCAGGACCACCAGCAACAGATCAGTGCCGACCAGAAGATCAACTATCACGCCCTCTACCCAGGTGAGCTGCCCGGGCAGCGCAGCATCGACGACGCCCTGGCCGACCTCAACGGCAACGACGGCAACGACGGCAACGACGGCAACGACGATGGTCAGGCGGTGGCCCGGTGAGCGTGCAACGCCTTCAGGCCCACTACGGCTTCACCCGGATGCCGTTCGGCCGGAACCTGGCCCCGGGCATGCTGCATCGGCACCGCGGACTGGGCGAAGCGATCGCCCGGATCAGCTGGTGCGTCGACCAACACGCCCTCGGCGTGATCACCGGCGAGGTCGGCGCCGGCAAGACCGTCGCCGTCCGCGCCGCCACCGCCGCCCTGGACAGCAGCCGGCACGTCGTCATCTACCTGCCCAACCCGTCCGTCGGGGTCCGCGGCATGCTCCACCACATCGTCGCCGCCCTGGGCCGGACCCCGTCGTTCTACACCTCGATCCTGGCCCCGCAAGCCGCCGACGCCCTCGCGGCCGAACACGCCGAACGCGGCCGCACCCCCGTGGTCGTGATCGATGAGGCGCACCTGTTGGACAACCAGCAACTCGAAGCACTGCGCATGCTGTCCAACCACGACATGGACTCCGGCAGCCCGTTCGCCGCGCTGCTCGTCGGGCAACCCACCCTGCGGCACCGGCTGCGCCTCGGCGTGCTCGCCGCGCTGGACCAACGGATCTCGGTGCGCTGCACCCTGACCGGGATGACCGACCAGGAAACCGCGGACTACCTCACCCACCACCTCAAGATCGCCGGCCGCAGCGACACCCTGTTCAGCGGCGACGCCACCACCCTGATCCACAACGCCGCCCGCGGCTACCCCCGCGCCATCAACAACCTCGCGATCAACGCCCTGACCGCGGCGTTCGCCCGCAACCAGGCCATCGTCGACGAGAAATCAGCCCGGGCCGCGATCGCCGAAACAGGAGGCGAATGACCCTCACATTGACGACGACCCCGCCGCCATGACCACCAAGGCCCCGCCCACCACCACCGGGCGGGGCCTTTCAACACCCAGACCATCGTCAACAACGACGATGCCAACATCGCCATGTAGAGCGCCGGTCAACAGCTCCACCCGTGGGCGAGGTTGGTTTAGCGGATCCCCGCCTGGAGCTTGACGTTGATGGGTCTTAGCTGGCGGCTTGTTGGGCCTTGGTCCGGGCCAGCCGGTAGGAGTCGGTTCCGGTCTCGATGATGTTCCCGCCGAAGGTGAGCCGGTCGACGATCGCGGCGCAGAGGCGGGCGTCGGTGAACGTTTTTGTCCAGCCGGAGAAGGAATCGTTGGAGGCGATGGCCACGGAGTTCTTCTCTTCCCGTTCGGTGAGAACCTGGAAAAGTAGCTCCGCGCCGCGTTTGTCGAGTTCCATATAGCCGAGTTCATCGATGCAGAGAAGATCAACCCGTCCGTATCGGGCAATGGTCTTGGCCAGGATCTTGTCGTCGGCGGCCTCCACGAGTTCGTTCACCAGCTTGGTGGCCAGGGTGTATTTCACCCGGAACCCGTTCTCCGCGGCGGCGGTGCCCAACCCGATCAGCAGATGCGACTTGCCGGTGCCGGAGTCTCCGATCAGGCATAACGGTTGCCCGGCGCGGATCCAGCCGCATCCGGCCAGGGTGTGGATGGTCGCCGAGTTGATGTTCGGGTTCGCGTCGAAGTCGAAATCGGCCAGCCACTTCTCTCGTGGAAAGCCGGCCGCCTTGACCCGGCGGACAGAGCGGCGACGGGCCCGGTCGTCGCATTCGGCCAGGAGTAGCTCGGCGAGGAATCCCTGGTAGGTGAGTTGTTCCTTCTCCGCGACGGTGACCATGTCGGTGACCAGCCCGCGGACGGTCGGCAGGCGTAGTTGCCGGCAGGCCGTGTCGATCGCCGCGGACGCGGCCTGCTCGGTCAGGCCGCGGCGGCGGCGAATCGGTGCGGTCATGACACGTTGCCTTTCGACAGGTCCGCCGCCGGCGGCGCGGTCTTGCGGCGGGTGAGCAGCTCGTCGTAACGGTCGACCGACGGCAACGGCCGGGAATCCGGCGGCAGCCCGGCGATCACCGCGGTCGGGTCGGACAGCCGCCGCTCGGTCAGACTGACCACCCGCTGCCCGGCACTGTCGTCCTGACCGACGGGATGCTCGGGTTGCGTGGCCCCACGCTGCTGTTTGCGGGCTTCCACGGCCACCACATCGGCCTGGGTCGCGCCGACTCGCAGGGCGGCGGTCAACCCGGCGACGACGTCGACCGCCGGCATGTGCCGATGCAGCAGCAGCACGTCGATCAGTTCCCGGGTGCCGGCGGCGTCGCCGTGAGCCTTGCGGGCCGCCGCCCAGAACGCCTCGTGCGCACTGGTGAACGCCCCGCAGGCGCGAGCCTGGACCAGGGCGGTCGCCCCGGGCAGGGCGCCGGGTTTGTACTTGAGCACCTCCAGGTAGTGATCCAGGTCCAACACCTGGGCGCCCTTACGGCCCGACCGCTCGTGGGTGGCGATGACGGTCCGGCCATCCAACACGATCACCTCACCCGCCCGGAGGTGGACCCGGACCCGGCGTCCGATGAACTTGGCTGGCACCGAGTACTGACAGTTACGCACCATGATCCGGGCGTGCCGGTCGACCCGCGGGTTCAACGACAGGCCCGGTTCGAACACCTCGGTCGGCAACGGCCGGAGCAGGGGCTGCTCGATGGCGAACATCTCGCCCACGGTGCGCACCCGGCCGTTGATCCGCCGGTGGTCATCGGCCCGGTCCGCCTTGGCCAGCCGAACATTCAGCTCGGCCAACGATTTCACCTTCGGCACCGGGACCAGATGGTTGCGCCGGAACCGGCCGCCTTCGCCCTCCACACCGCCCTTTTCGTGGGCTCCGTGGACGCCGGGCAGGCAATAGAACCCATCGAATTGGTAGTGCGAACGGAACAGCACCCACCGCTCGTTCTCGGTCCGCCGCCGGTCGGTGCCGAACAGCACGGCCGAGACCGCGGACTTGAGGTTGTCGTACTTCACGTGCACCGTTGGAACACCACCCAGCTCGGTGAACGCGGCGATATGACCCTCGAGGAACGCCTCCTGCGACTGAGTCGGGAACACCCGATGCACCGACCGACCCGAGAAGCACAACCACATCGTGAACAGGTAGCACTTCGTCCGACCGGCGGGCAGATCCACCCACAGTTCGGCGAAGTCGACCTCACCCTCGGCGGCCGGCTGATGCGTCTGCGGGACGAACACCTCCGCCAACGGCCGGCCCGCCTCAGCCCAGATCTCCCGCCGCCGCTGGGCGACATAGGCCCGCAGCGTCGAATACGACAACCCGGTCGCCTGATGCTCCTCGACCAACCGGTCCAGGATCCGCACCGTGGTGTGTCGCTGCTTGCGCGGGGCCGTCAGATCCGACCGCAACATTGCGTCGATCGCGGTCACGAACGGGTCGATCTTGCGGGACTGCCACCTGCGCCGGGCCGGCTCCGGCGGCGCCGCCGACGCCAACGCTTGCCGCACCGTTCGACGGTGCACATGGTGGCGCTTGGCCAACGCCCGCACCGACAAGCCCTCCACCCGGGAATCCCGCCGGATCTGTTCGAACAGCATGACCTTGGACCTCACGTCTCCTCCTGACGTCGTCGCCTCCGACGACGATCAGGTGGGGCCACCCAAACCTGACAGAACCTGCCCGGAGAGTCGCAGGTGGGGCCACTCAAACCTGCGATTCCCTGCTCCGGCGGGGCCACTCAAACCTGACACAACCAATCCAGCGGGCGGAATGCCGTGCCGATATGTCAGACGTCGACCCAGGATCGGGTCTGCGGGCTCCATCGGGCTGACCCGACGTCGTCGGTCGGGCTGAGCACCGGGTCGGCGAAGCCGGCGACCGCGGTAAGAACCTGGGTGAAGGAGGCCGGTAGCCGATCGATCAGGTCCTGCCGGGATCGCCACGCGAACCATTTGGTCTGGGCCAGTTCGGCGTAGCCCGCCAGCTCGTCGGTCAAGGCCGTGAGTTCGATCTCGCGATAGGCGGCGACGGCGGCGACGGCATCTCGGACCAGCCCTGAGTTGAAGTCGTATCGGCCGGTCAGCTGGTAGATGTCGCCGTAGTCCCGCCACCGGGTGCTGGCTATGCCCAGTTGTAGCGCGGTGACGACCTTCTCGGCGAGGACCATCTCCATCGGATACCCGCGCAGCGGGATTGCCGGCTGGTCGAGCAACCGGGGTAGTTCGACGTCGGCGGGGGCCGGCCAGATGGGATCGCCGACGTTGACGTCCACGTGGAACAGTTCCCAGGCAGTGACCAGCCGGGCGCCCAGTCGTACACGTACGCCGCTGTATTGATCCTGGTCGCGGATCACTCTTGCGGTGACCGCGCCCAGGTCGAAGACAAGACCGTCGTCGAGGTCGGGCGGGAGCGGAGTCCGGGCGATCTCGATGACGGTCTGCCGGATTTCCTCAAGGTCGTTGGAGGTGGCCAGGGCCGCGAAGTCGATGTCCGTGGTAGGCCGGCGGAGCTGGTAGGCGGCCAGCAACACGCCGCCTTTGAGCACGAACCGGTCGCGGTGGACGGAGTGCGAGAGCCGCAGCAGGAGCCCCTCCAACGCGTACAGCCTGAAGTACTCGGCGGCGATGCGGCCGTCCACCCTGGCCCGTTTCTGCAGGTCGAGGTAGGCCCGGCCGCTGACCGTCGATCGAGTGGGCTTGTTGGTGATGACTTCTCCCAGTGACGATGGCCGCCGTCAGCACGGCTCGGCCGGATCAGAGCAGGATCTGCAGTGCAGTGAGCACGGCGGTCCGGGTACGCGGGAAGGACTTGACGTGACGCAGGAGCAGATTCGCTTGTCCACCTTGGCGAAGCCACCGTCGTAATGCCTCGTTGGCGACGTCCGGTCCGAGGGTAGTGCGCATGCGGAAGGCGTCGATGATGCTTCGCGGGGCGTCGTACAGGCCCATCGTGTAGTCGCCGTCGACGGTGATCTCGGTGCGGCCCACATCGAAGGTCACCGGGTCAAACTTGTGCCAGCGCACCGGTGCCGACACCTTCGGCTGCCACTGTCCGCGCGGAACCGCAATGTCGTGCTTGGCGGGGATCTGATCGGTGAGATCATGCCGCGCGAGCGCCGAGACCAGGCACAGGGTCGGCTTGTGTGCTTTCACCGCGATCTCCACCAGGTCCAGGTCCACCAGAGGTGCGGACGTGCGCCGGAACAGGCCGTGGCCGATCCGCTCGACCTCACCTGCGTGCTGCAATGACGCAAGACCGCGACGTGACAATCCGCTCTGCTCGGCTTGCGCCGCGGTGAACGTGTTCGGCAGCTCTCTGTCCGACGATCCGGGCACGGCTCCCCCTCGATGTGTACATAATCCTACTCAGGAACGCCCATCCTGGCTAGGATCTTGTTCAACAAGAAGGGTGGGCTGCGGCTGTTGCAGCCGGTCCGCCGGCCCGTCGACCAGGGATCACCAGGGTCGGGTACGGATCGGTAGCAATTAGCTACATTCGCACTGTGAGCAGTCCGCCTACCCGCCTACCCGACGACCTCTACGAGGCCGCCAGGCGCGCGGCGGCCGTCGCGAGTCGCAGCACGGCGCAGCAGATCGCCCATTGGGCCCGGGTAGGCCGGGAACTGGAGGCGTCCCCGGATGTCAGCATCCGGGAGGTTCAGCGGGTGCTGGCCGGGCTCGGTCCCTACGCGTCACTGAACGAGGGTGGGCAGGCAGTCGTGCGGGCGGAGTGGGATGAACGCATCGCGGACGGCATCGGCGAGCTGAACTTCGCAGCCGAATTCACCGCGGCCGGTGATACCTGGATCGTCGGCGACGGCAAGGGGGGCGCCGTCGTTCGGACAGCTGCGAAGAAGTGAGCGCGCCGACGGTGTTCCGCCACCACACCAAGGATGATCGCGAGAGCCTGCGCAGGAACTGAGGTCGGGAACAGTAGGGCGGAGATGACGACGTTCGTGTCGACGAGGACACGTGTCATGCACCGGGCCCCCGCAAGCTATCGATGACCTCCTGGACGTCGGTTGCGTCGGCCACCCCGAAGTCAGCAGCCGCATCTGCGAACACCTCCTGCGCCTGAGCGAGAGCAGCAAGCGCCGCCTTGGCGACCACAACCTCGCCGTTCGGCTTCTCCAGGAACAACACCTTGCCGCCCGGTACCAGGTGAAGGCGTCGACGGACGTCGATAGGGACGGTGATCTGACCGATCCGGTCGAGGTGATCACGGCCCTGTCTGGACTCGATCAGCAGCCGGCTCGCCTGGTGCAACAGCCGCAGCCACAACGAGGACAAGGCTTACCGCCAAGGGCTGGGTCCAGTGCAAGCAACAGCCGGCACACATGTCACGCGCCCGGTCGAGGTGGGACGGTCCGCCTACCCGCCTACCGGGAAGTCCCGGGCCACGTCGCACCACAAGAGTGAACGTTGCACCACGCATGCGCCGTGCGACGTCCACCGACAGCGCGCAACGTCCGCGGGGCCGGCGCGCCCTACCCGTCGCCGGGTTGGGAAGAACAGCAGCGCGACCAGGTCTAGGTGAGCGTCCGTTTCACGGAGGACCTGGATTTCCGCGCGCCCAACGCTCGGCAGCCGATCCATGTGGTGGGTGTGCTTCGGCAGCACCTCGGCGTGCCGGATGAGCCGAAGGATGTCGTCGTGAAGGCCATCCGCGAGTGGCTGAAGCTGAATGCGGCGTCGTCCGCGCTCATCCGCGACTTGAAGCGCAGCGAGTTCGCCGTAGTACTCGACCGTGCCAACGCCTGACCTCGGCCGGGTTGCGGGTGAACGCCTCGGCCCCAGTCGTGGATCTCGTCGTCTTCGCTGAGCTCGCAGGACCAGTTCCAGGTTTCTCCCGACGCGCTCACGCTTCCCATGCGTCCAGTGCCGGTGGCGGTTGCACGTCGCGGTCCGTTGCGTGGACCGTACGACGCTTGGCGGCGGAATGTCTCAGCCCGGCGCAGGTGGTTGGCGCTGCTCCCACGCGGCGAGGGCTTCGTCCTGAGCGGTGCGATGGCGTTCGATGATCCCGTCGATCTCCGGGCGATGGTCGGCCCAGTACGCCAGCGCGGCTTCCGTGGAGACCGGCGAGAGTCCCAGTACCTCACCGAGTCTCGCGGCGTCTCGATCAGCCGGTGGGTGGTCGAGCCAGGCCTCGGCGACCGTCCAGACCTGAGGTCCGTCCACCAGCGCCGCTCGGCGCTCGCCAGTCTCAAGCGTGACGAACCGGACGCGCGGGTGGGCCTGCATCGCCAACCATTCGGACACTGCGGTGTTGACCACGGCGGACCTGGGCTGACCGGTGCGGTGTGCAAATCGTGCGAGCGCCGCGCGCACGGGCTCACTGAACCGGACGTTGGTCGGACTCGCCATGGCTCCAGTCTGGCCCGGCGTCGGCGGCGCTGCCGGGCCGGTCGTGACCCGGACCGGTTGTCGCGGGCGGCCCGCTCAGGGGGTACCAAGCCTTGTCCTGGGCCCGCAGTTCCTTCCAGCCCTCGTAGTCCCACCCCTGGGCCCGCTGGATGTAGCCGTCGAACCCGGCGGCGCGACGCAGTGTGGCCGCATAGTGGCGCAGCGCCTCGTTCACCGCGTCGCTCTTCGTCGCCAGACCCGAGCGCCGTAGCACCTCGGCCAGCGCCTCATCGTCCACATCGATCTGCGTCACCGACACGAGTCACCTCCGCTGTTGGCAAGGTCGAGCGTCGCCGACAGGTTCGCGGCATGCTCGAGGCTACGACGCTCGGACCCTCATCAGCGGCTGACCGAACTCGACGGGTGCGAGATCCTCGACCAGGATTTGCTCCACGACGCCGGCCTGTTCGGCCTCGATCTCATTGAGCAGCTTCATCGCCTCGACGACGCAGACGGTCTGACCCTCCGCAACGACGCTCCCCGGCTCGACGAATGGGGCCGAGTCCGGCGCCGGCCTCCGCTGAAAGACGCCGACGAACGGTGAGGTCACCACGTAGGAGCTCGCAGCCGCTGCGTTCATGGGCGCAGCCTATCGGTGACCAGCACGGAGGGCGAGCGCACGGACACCATCCGTGATCAGGACGGGCGACCGCCCGGGGTGCTGGCTCGGTGATTCCGCCGCAGCGGGATGACCTGTGCACCACCGACCACTGATGCGGCGTATTCGAGGGCGGCACGGACGTCGTCGGCCGTCAATTCGTCGTATTCCGACAGAAGCTCGTCGATGGTCTCGCCCGCGGCGAGCAGTTCGAGGACACCTGGACCGTGACGCGGGTGCCTCGGATCACGGGCTTTCCGTGCACGATCTCCGGGTCGACGGAGATCCGGTCGAGGCGGGAACCCGTGCTCGTCATCGGTCCAGCGTCGCACGCCTTCCGCCTGTAGGTCGGCTCGACCGGGGCGGTAGTCGGCCCTTGGGATGCCGGCCAGCACTCGACAATCGAGGAGGTCAGTCGCTGAACCGCGCGACCTGAACCGCCCCGCGCTGGCTGGAGCCTGTCGTTCAACAGGAGGCTGCGGCCGAACGCTATCGCGGAATCACCCGGTCACGGTCAGGCGCGGCCGGTGCAGTGTGGGGGACTTGGTGACGGCGAGGCCGGACGTCGTCGAGGGGCCGTCCCGCCGATCGCTCGGTAGGGTCTGGCTGGCTTCCTGAGTCACATGGGACTGCGTCTGCGAGATCTGGTTTGTCCCGCTCGCGCAGTCATGGACGCTGGCCGCAGGAGCAACCGGCATGGGAAGGATGACCATGTATGACCACATCCGGGGCGCCCTTCGCGTCAGCGCTGGGCCGGAGTTGCAGGCGCAGATCGATCTCAATGCTCGAACGCCTGATGGATTGACCCCGGTCCCGACGGAGCTGGTCACCAGTGGAGCGGAGGCCGGGATGGTTGTCCGAGTCCTTGAGCCGGAAGACGACATCGCCGGTATCGGAAGGATTGAGTGTGCCGACCGCGATGCGGAACTGGTCTATATCAGGGTTGATTGGGGTTCAATTCGGTGACACAAGTCGCGTCGAGCGGGCCTCAAGATCGATAGGCATCGTCTGTGGCGGGGCCCGGCCGCGGTGGACCTGGAACGAGTTCTGGGCGCATCTGGGAGGGGCGCCAGAAGGTTGTGGAGGTGTAAAGCGCGGGCTTACGCGCAGGCGACGTCGGTGAGTTCGGCGGACAGCCGGTCCGACGTCGCGTTGGCCCGGGATGCCTTCACCAGGACTCGGGTGGTGCTACCGGCCTCGATGCTGCCTGCCGGCTTGAGCTTCTGGGTGACGGTCTGCAGCACCGGTGCGGCATCGTTGTCGGCCGGGCCGTCGTACACGGTGAGCTTGACCTGAATGCCGGCCGGGCATTCGATCGCTGTCCAGGCCTCGACCGGCCAGCAGGCGCTGGCGCCGCACTCGGTGTTTTCGGCGTCGGTGATGTCGGCGAATCGGCCGCCGAAGAACACCCCGTAGGCGTCGAACCCGGCGGGCACGGTGACGGCGCCGCCGCTGCTGAGTGTCGCCGGCCCCGCGCCGGGGGTTGCGGTCACGGTGGTGGTGACCGTCGTCTTGGACACCGACGTGGTCTTGGACAGCACCGTGGTGGTGACGACCGTGGTACTCGGCGTCGCGGCGACCGGTTGGGGATCGGAACCACAACTGACGATCAGCGTGCCGAGAAGCAGGACCGCCAACGCGGCGAGTGGACGCTTCACGTCGGGAACCATCCCTTCCGATGCCAAGGTGTCACCATCGGGCTGCAACGGGGAACTGGTCCGCTCGACATTCTCATTCTCTGCACATAGAGTACACAGACCGAGCGGCCAGTGGAAGTAAAAGCTCACTCGTTCAGCGGAACAAAGACCCCCTGATCGATACCTGAATGGCACTGCGATGTGCGGCAGTCCTCCACATGGACCCTGAACGGCCTAACCGGCGCGTCTTGGTCCTGCAAGAGTAGGACGGACTCTGCATCCTCGGACGTCGGCGTTCGGGACCAAATACCACATCCGTGGTGCTGGATCGACCTCTGGGGCGCGCAGAGCCGGCACGCGAGGTACCGGCTTCTGTCTGTTCGGTCGGGAGACGATGAGGTCGTTCAAGAAGGCCGTTGCGTTAGCCGGTGGCTAGGAGCTGGGGCGGAGCCGCGATGGTCTGGCGAAGCTGGCCGACCAGTACATGGCTGATCACTGAGCTGAGCGAGGGAACCTGCGCGCGAGTCGAGTTCCGACGGCTGTGCACGCGGTAGGAGTCGCCGAGGGGATCGAAGGACCGACCGGTGACGTCGGTACCGCTCAAGCCACTCGCGATCGCGCTCGTGCCGGTGTCTTCTCCGTGGCCGAGCCGGGCTACCCGACCCCACGTGATTACCGGAGCGCGGCTGAACATGCGAGGATCGTGCCTTCTGGATGCCAGTTGTTGAGCGCCGGTGCCCGTGTCACGCAGGCAGCTTCTGGTCATTGAGGGGGTAATCGGATGGCCGTTCGGCGCCGTCGAGCTTCATCCCGGAACCCGTCAGTCACCCGCGCGCTGCTGTCCGCGTGTCGTGCGACATGGCCACCTAGTGGTCTGTCCGCCACGGAGATTGACGAGTTCGTGGACGCTGCGCGGCTGCACCGGATCGCGCCCCTGGCATATGTAGCGACTCGCGGCCTCGATGACGTCGTCGCGGGGCGGGTCCGAGAGGATCGTGATCGCGCGCTGGCGACCACTTTCAAGGCCACGCTGACATTGGGTTCGATCAGGCAAGCCTTGGATGGATTGCCATGGCTGACGTTCAAGGGCCTGGTCCTCTCCATGAACCACCACCCTGTGCCAGGACTCCGAACTTTCACAGACATCGATGTGTTGATACACCCGCGCGCGCTCCGTGACGCGTGCGAGCGACTGCGCGCGGCTGGCTGGCGGCTCTTGGACTATGACGACATGTTGTCCCGTGACCGGCCGCCGGGTGAAATGCATTGGCTTAGTCCTCATGGACTGCAGCTCGACCTGCATTGGTCGATGATCAATAGCGCCGTCCGGCGTGATCTCTTCGATATCCAGACTGACGGACTCCTCTCACGCCGCGTGACCGCGACGGTGGGTCTCACCAGCGTTCCAACGCTGAACCCTGAGGACACGGTCGTCCACACATGTCTCCATGCGGCGCTTGATGGCTCCGCTCGCCTGCTGCAACTGGTTGATACGGATTCAGTGGCGAGAAGTGTCACCAACTGGGAGACGGTGATCGAACGGGCTCATCAATGGCGAGCCCAGGCTCAGGTCTGGCTCGTTCTACATCGCGCTCAAGCGAATCTAGGAACGCCACTGCCCGAAGGCCTGAGCGATTCCCTTGGGATTAGTGCCCCTCTGCGGGGGATGTTCTCAGCTGTCGACCGGGTCGCCCCGGTTGCGCAGGTGCGCCACGTCCACGACCTCAGTCGCTTTGGTGCCCGGGCCGTGCGGGCTTCATTCCGGGCAACGCTCTCCGTCGCCGTTCAGCATGCCGCTCTCGGCGTCGCCGACCGGGTTCGGCGTGATGCGCAAGTCGACCATGGCCGAGTCCCCGCCTCCGCAGCGACCTATGACCGCTTTCTGCGCACGGTCGAGGCTTCGAGTCAGAGGTAGCGGACATGTGGCACCCCACTCCGTCCACCAGCGTGCTGTCCTTGTGCGCCGTGCGGCCGAAAGGCTCGACCGCCCGATGATCGTGATCAGACGTGAGCAGTTGCCAACCATAACGACGACTTTGACGCGGGTCTGGCCACGTTGCGTCACCGAATGGGTGATGTGCTGGTGACATCGGGTGATCCGGCGCGTAGGTTGGCCACCCAGCCGCTACCCTTTGCATTGCGCCGCCGGACTGACCCTTTGATCCGGTTCGCGTGAGTCCGTTCGTGATCTGGGGGGAGGTGAATCATGGCATACGTCTCGCCCGTCATCACCGAGCTGGGATCGGTCGAGAACCTCACTCTGGGTCAGATCCAGTGGGGTCCGGAACGCGACACCTTCCAGTTCTGGGGACACTCGATCCCCGATCCGTGGGGTGATCCTTCGGTAGGCTCGTGACGCCAGCATGACTGGCATGTCGACCGAAGCTGATGGTGGTGGCAGACGAACGTCCGCCACCACCATCAGTGTCGATTGGGGGAGATCCTTGACAGCGCCGGACGCGGTCACATTTGCCAGGCTGTCCTCGGTCGAGGAACAGTTCGCGTTTCCGTTCGAGGACCGAGGGCGACCGCCTGTGGTCAGCCGACCCACCGACTCCAGGACCGCCAGGCAAGTCATGGAGGATGCGCTTCGAGGTGCGCTCGTGGCGAGCCCATGCTATGTGGCATTTTCGGGTGGACGCGATTCATCGGCCCTGCTCGCAGTCGCGGCTCATGTCGCCCGTCGGGATGGACTGCCGCCCCCGATTCCAGTGACTGCGGTATACCCCCATGCACCGCGTTCTGACGAGGCCCAATGGCAGGAGCTCGTGCTGAATTATCTCGGGATGACCGAGCGGATTGTCGTCCGAATCCACCACGAACAGCGGTTGCTTGGAGAGACAGCCACGACTGCCATGCGGCGACATGGGCTCGTTTGGCCGGAAGCCGCCCAATTGCAGGGAGCGCTGCTAGCCGGATTGGAGTCAGGTTCGTCGTTCGTCAGCGGGGAGGGTGGCGATAACGTCGTCGCCGGAGGGCGTGCAGCGCCGCTCAGGAAGCTGACCCATAACTGGCCACCGCGCCGGAGTGTACTTCGAGCAAGCAGACGCGCTGTGCTTCGGCGACGGTGGTCGATCGAAGTACCATCCTGGTATACCGACGCTGGAGCCGAAGAATTGCGCTCCGCATTGCACCAGAAGGATCCTTTGCGATGGGATATCCGAACGCGGACGGTACTGCAGTCGCCTGGCGCCCAAGTGCTGTTTACAAATGTCAAATCCACGATTGCTGAGCTAGATCTCCGCCCGATCACACCGTTTGTTGAGCCGGCGTTCCTCGCGGCGCTGGCTCGAGAGGGCGGTCCGTTTGGTTTTGGCAGTCGAAGCCTCACCTTTGACTATCTCGTGGGTGATCTCCTACCTCGACAGGTCATTTCCCGCACGACGAAGGCATCCTTCAATGAAACGCGATGGGGTCCGGGGGAGCGCGAATTTGCGAAGTCCTGGACTGGATCAGGCATCGATACGACTCGAATTCACGCCGACAAGCTACGTGCGGAGTGGCTCAGCGAATCTCCCGCCCCACAGGCTGATTTCCTTCTTCATGTCGCCTGGACCGCCGAGCACGCCAGTGAAATAGACTCTCTGAGATGTTCGCCGTGACTCGAGTACTCTCGTTCCGCCGTGTCCTTTCGCGGCTGCGCAGACTAACAGCTTCAGATATTATGGTCGCCATGCGCGCTGCAGTATTGGCGCCGATGGTTGAACTCCTTCTCCGAACGATCGCCATTCAGCGGACGGCGAATCTATTGAGGATTCGGGTACGGCTCGAAGGCGGGCCGGGCGTGCCAGATAGTTCGCATGCCGAACTTCGCCTAACTGACCGGGAGCGCCGTGCTCTAGCGATCGCCTGGCGGGTCCTAGATATCGGTCCCTTTAATTCGACATGCCTGCGGCGCTCAATTATCGGCGCATGCCTGATGCGCCGCAGAGATCACGCCGTGCGGATTGGAGTTCTGCGCACCGCTGACGGATTCAAGGCGCATGCCTGGCTGGAGATCGACGGGGTCAGCCTGGATCCAGATGCGTCTCTAGACTTCAACGCGCAATGGGTGTCCGCAAAGTCAGCGACCGTCTCATGACCACCTACCGAATGTACGGCTGGGCCGTAGATGCCGACTTTCCACTGCATCTGCCAACTGATTCCGACAAGCCCAACCTCCGGTTGCGACTGGAGGAGCTGGCCTCCCAGTCAGCTGAACTGCCGCCGGGAAAGATACTGCTCGATTACCAAGCGCGTGGTCGCCGCTGGTACTCGGTTGGACGCTTGCCCGATGGTGAATTGACCATGAGGGTCTATGGCCTGTGCGACATCTTCGTCAACGCTGAGAGAAACAGTATTAGGATTGCGCTGCTGCCCGATGCTGACCTAGGTATGGCGCAGGTGATGGCCACCGGGACCATCCCAGCTCTCCTCCTCTATCTCGATGATATTCCCGTGATGCACTCGAGCGCTGTCACGTGCGCGGACGGTCGAACCATCGCATTCCTGGGTCGGTCGGGTCAGGGAAAGTCGACACTGGCGGCGCTGATGTGCCAACAGGGCGCCGAACTCTTGACCGACGACGTGCTACCGGTCGTTTGTCAGCGTCCGGTAACTGTCGCGGTCGGGTCTCCCGAAGTGAGACTACGCGAGGCGGCGCGAGCCTTGGCGGTTGGATCATTCCGGACGAGCGCGGACGCACGACTAGTGGTTCCCTTGCGTTCCGAGCACGTCACGATGTCCGAGCGCCGCCTGGACGCCATCTTCATTCCACTTCCCAACCGGGAAAGCGTGCTGGAGGTGTTCCGCCTAAGCAAGCCGGAGGCACATGTCTCCTTGATGCGGTATCCGCGACTCTTGGGCTGGCAGGATCCAAAAGTCATTCGCACGATGTTCGGACTAGCAAGCGCGGTGGCTGACACGATTCCGGTTTTTGGCGCCAAGGTTCCCTGGGGACCGCCCTTTCGCAACGATATCGCCAGCACTATCGCCGACGCGGCCGCTAGGCCGGACGAGGTCCGGATATTCGGCTCGTAATCTCACTATCGATTGTTGCTGGCCGTGTGCCTGTGAAGATGTTGTCAGCACTAATTCTCGTCGACATCTGCTAGGTAAGCGGCAGCCTGAAGACGGAAGAGCTCGGCATATCGGCCGCCCCGTGCCATTAGTTCGTCGTGAGATCCGGACTCAACAATCTGCCCGGCGTGCAGCACAACGATGAGATCTGCCGTACGGACCGTCGAAAAGCGGTGGGAAACAAATATGGCGGTTCTGCCCTTCAGGACTGCCCGCAACGACGCGAAGAGGTCGTGCTCAGCACGAGCATCGAGCGATGCAGTTGGTTCGTCGAGAATGACCAGAGGTGCGTCTCGATAGTAAGCTCGGGCGATAGCGACACGCTGCCATTGTCCGCCGGAGAGGTCCCGTCCTCCACGAAACAGTCTGGAAAGAATAGTATGATATTGCTTCGGGAGGCGAGACAGGAATCCGTCGGCCCCGGCAGATCGCGCCGCCGCAACCACCCGATCATCATTGATGGGATGCGCACCATCTCCGGTAGCAATGTTCTCTCTCGCCGTAAATGCGTAACGTGCGAAGTCCTGAAAGATGACCGCCACCCGCGATCGGATAGCCTTTCTCGAGAACTCGCGAGTATCAACACCGTCCCATCGCACGGCCCCTTCCTCGCAGTCGTAGAGGCCAGCTAGGATTTTGGCCAATGTCGTCTTTCCCGAGCCATTCTCTCCGACCAAAGCCACAAGTGATCCGGACCGGATATGCATATTCACATTGCGGAGTGCGTGCTGGGTGCTTCCAGGGTATCGGAATCCGAGATTATCGACCGTGATTGTCTCGAATTCTGACGGCGGTTGTGCGCCGTCCTCATCGCGCTCTGCCTCAGCGCCGAGTCGAAGGAACAACTCGACATCATCCAAGAACAAGCCCGACTCGAAGATGGTTTGGACTCCGCCGAGCAGCGTCTGGAGTTGGCCTTGTAGCATGCGAATCGCCACGATCGCGGCGCTGGCTTGACTAACGTCGATTTGGCCATCTGCGATGAACCAGGCAACGATGATCATGGTGCAGCTCAGGAGGATCGCGCTCAGCAGATTGCCGACGAGATTGAGCCGCAGCCGATGACGAACATGCGCGTGCATGGCCGTGATGTACTCGTCGTGTCGGCGGTCCAGTCTATCAGCGAATTGTCCACCCAAGTCGAATGCGCGAATCTCCTTGGCTTCGACTCTCCCAGTCAGTAAGAAAGTGAGATAAGCGCGTTCGCGTTGGTTAGTGGTTTGGTCGACGGCGAATTTGAACTCGAGCCTGCTCTCGGCACGGTTGGTAAGGATCAGCGGCAGACCCCCAACCGCCAGTAGCGGGACGAGGATGGGATGGATCGCGAAAAGTACGGCACCGACACCGACGGTCGCGGTCAGGCCACCAAGAATGCGCAAAAGGGCCTGAGTCACCTGGAAGGGGCGCGTGGCATTGCTTTGCACCCGTTGCAAGAGGTCGTAGAAGTCGGGAGCCTCGAAATGACGTAGCGTCACAGCTGCTGCCACACCGGACACCGAGCGCCACATCAGACGCGCCACTGATTCTGCTAGCAATCGGCCTATCTGCGTTTGGACCGAGCCGATGACGGTGGTGATCGCGGTCAACACCGCAAATGCCACGAGTGGCAGAAGCAGATCCCGCATGGTTGCGCCGGAGGACAGGTCGATGACCACAGAAACCAGTCGCTCAACGACTACGACCTGGGCTGCAAGTAGCGCTGCGTTGATGACCTGTATGCAGGTAAGGACGATTGACTTGCGAGGGCCTGCCTGCCACATTAGCCGTGTCGATTTGTGGACAAGTGACCCAAGGCGGCCAGCGCTGCGACGACCAGCTTTCGCTTGCAGACGTAGTTCGATGGGGTCGAGTGGCGCTGGTTCGTCGTCGTTGCTCATCGGCGGAAGCGCGTCATTCGGAACGAGACCTTGATACTAGGCAAGCAGATGCTTCTCTCGGAGTTGCGTGACGAATGCCTGCGCGTCGGCGAGCGCCAGTTCCCGATCGATCCCGAACTCGGCCACCAAGTGGTCTGCCAGCTCGGCCAATGTTCGAGGTTCGGTCAGATACTTTGCCAGGAGGGTGCCGGTGGCATTTGTGGCCAGGTAGGCCGATCGCTTCAAGTCCAGGATGACCAATTCCCCGTCGAGGTCTTGCCAGACAATATCGTCTGGTCGAATGCGTATCGTTTCCTCGGTCATGCTCATCCGCACCCCCTTCTTCCTCGCCGCGTCGGCGACTCGCCAACTATAGCAGTTCCGCAGTCGGGTGGTGGTTCGGATCGGCTTCGCGATCAATAGACAGGGTCTGGGACGCAATAACGAGCTAGCCTCTGCGCACCTATTTGTGGGGCGGGATTCGGGAAGTGCATGAAACTAGGTCGCCATCGGCGTCCCACCAATGCTGGAGCTCCACATGACGACCGTCGCCGTTGCCCATTCCCGTTCATGCGCCATTGACACCGTCCAGCGCAATCCGCGCACCCGGACGACTTCAGCGATTGAACCGGCAACCTCAACGAGAGGCGCACCGTCAGGACTTGGCATGACGCTGATCTCCGGCCACCGCGCTGCACTGGCCCACCGCCACCGCAACGCCTTGAGCATGGATTCCTTCACTGCGAGCCGTGCTGCCAGATGCCTGGCGGGGAATGCCTTTGACGTGCAATATGTGATTTCCTCGTCGGTGAACCAGTGGCGCATGAAGCGCTGCTCGCCGCTAGCAAGCAGTCGTGCCACTCGAGAAACCTCGACGATGTCGGTCCCGATGGCGACGTTCACTGAGCGCTAGCCGCCGCGGCGCCGGCGATCGTCCTGAGAAAGGCGCTCGTAGCAAGCGCGGAGCCCGTCGAGTTCAGATGCCCTGGATCTTTCGCAGATGCCTCCTCCATTGAAAAATATTCAGCACCTGCAAAGGTGCGAACGAGACGAATCCCGTCTGAGGACGTCGACTGCATGGCTGCGATATCGAACAGCCGCCCGGTATCCGCGTACTCAGCCCGGATCTTCGCGTTGAAGGTTTCGCGGGTGACGTTGTGTTGAGGACCGTAGGGGTCGCCCAAGCCGAGGCGCTCTTTTGTCCGACCGAGGATTCCCTGTTCGGTGGTGAGCGGCACAGTGATTGCCAGGAACGTAACTGATGGAAAGTCCCGCTGAAGGGCGGCTAACGTGTTGCTGTAGGCTTCGAATACTCTCTCCGTGTCGTCTCCGCTACGGAAGTCGACATAGCACAGCTTGAGAGCAGCAACGTCGACCTGGCTCCCAATTCCCGAGCGAATAAGCCGGTCGAATTCGTTGATCTTACCGAGTGGATCACCATTCCTTCCGACCAGGACGTGCTGAATATATCCATGGGAGCTTGCAAGTTGAGCCTGGTCAGAGGCGATAATTTCTGGGGGTTGAATACCGGCCGCGGCGTAGACCGCGGGAACCGCTTCAATCATATTTCTACCGACCGACTGGTGCGCGAAGAAAATCTTCAAGCTTGCCGCCCGTTCGAGCTGGCTACCAGTTGCCGTCGGCACCTGGTACGCCTCTTGGCGTACGACCGACGACGCTGGCCGGACAAGGTATGCGCCGGCTAGGCCAATAGCGACCACCCCCGCAACAGCGGTCAGCCAAAGTTTCCTCCGTCTAGTCACGCTAGCGACCTCTCATCCCTGCGGTATTTGATGACGCGGCAGATCTGCGTCCGGTTTCGCGCGGCCCGGGTGGCCGTTCCCGAAAGGACCTCGACAGCTCTCGAAGTTCGGCTTTTATCGGTTTTCCATTTGCATTTAGTGGCAGCTCCGGCAGCGACTGCACCCACCTCGGTACCATGTGCTTGGGCAGTCGGCCTCTGAGCTCACTTAGAATTTGACCATCGGCGACTGATTCCGAGTCGCAGACGACAAAGAGTGCGATCGCCTCGCCAGCGTCCTCATCAGGCACTCCCACAGCGGCCGCGGCAAAGACACCAGCGATTTGAAGGGCGGCATCTTCGACCTCATGGCTCGATACTCGGAAGCCCCATGACTTGATGAAGTCACCAAGGCGGTCGACTATATAGATGAACCCATCCTCATCGACGGTCGCGAGGTCGCCTGTGCGCAGAACGCCGCCCCGATACTTCTCTGCGGTTGCTACCGGATCGTTCCAGTATCCTTTGGTAATGCTTGGCCCGGTCGCCACGAGTTCTCCCACCTCGCCAAATGCGACCTCGTGGTCGTCGCTGTCCAATATCTGGAGGGTGACTCCGGCAATTCCCCTCCCGATCGAGCCGCGGTGCCGTTCGATCTCCTGAGGCGGGAGATAAGAGAGTCGGGCAGTCGCTTCCGTCTGTCCATACATAACGAACGTGCGGGCATGCGGTTGCGCTCTGACGAGGTCATCAACGATATTCGGTGGTAGCTTTCCGCCGGCTTGCTGGAGGTGGCGCAGGGTAGGTAGCCGACGGTGCCGAAGGGAGCTCGCGCGCAATAGTAGTTGGTATGTCGAGGGCACTCCAGCAAATCCGGTGCACCCGTGCGTGTCAATAGCGTCGATCACCGTCTCCGGGAATGTCAGGCTATGACACAGCGCTACGCTGCCACCCACACATAGGTGGGTGTGGAGAAGCGACGCTCCGAAGCAGTAGGAGAAGGGCAACACGACCAACATGCGATCGTCCGCATCGAGTCGAAGATACTCGATGATTGATGCGGTATTCGCCTGGATGTTGGCGTGGGTGACCCGCACGGCCTTGGGCGCTGCGGTGGTCCCTGACGTGAGTTGGAATACCGCATCCGAGTCTGGTTCGACAGGAACCGGTGCCCACTCGTCGCTGTCAGAGCCGTCGTAGATACCTGGATCCTCTATGGTGGGGCTATGGTCGAGCACGGTCGCGAATCGTCGGATCTGAGGACGATCAACCAGGAAGGATTGAATATCGACCAACTCGGAGTGACGACGCATCTGGTCAGGCGTATTGGTGGTCGGCAGGGGCACGGCAACTCGGCCGGAGTACATTGTCGCGAGATAGGCCGTAACCCAGAAGAACGAGTTGCGGGCCAGGATCCCGACGCGCTCTCCGGGTCGGGTGCCGACAGCTGCAATGTCGGCGCTCAATCGCGAAACCGTCGCGCGCAACTGTCCATAAGTGAATGTCGACTCACCGTCAACTATGGCGATCGAGCTCGAATCAGCTCGCGAAAGCAGATACTCTGCGGTGTTCATCATCGACATGCGCTCCAAGATCCTCAACGGCCAACGCGCGACAATAGCGAACGCCAACGCTCGTGACCCCTCTCACAGGATACCGACTTCTTCGATCGTCGGCAATCATCGTGACGAGGGGATACTCTATAGGGGTGAAACGGACGAATGGTGAGGCGTGCGCCGCCAGGTTCTCACCGTGAGTGTCAGGTGCTTCACAAGGAGTGGTCGAGTGACTCTCCGGGAAACTAGCTTGCGGAAAGGTACGTAGATGGCATGGTCGGCGTTTGCTGAGAGCCCAGAGTTTGGTCGCGTCGGTATGGGACGGCATTCAGCGTGACCGGCATTCCGTCATCCTTGGTCACGCGGGCGCGACGCCTACTGCAGCGTGGTTCAGCTTCTGCTCTACCGGCCGCCACCCGACTGGATCAGCGCAAGGACCTCGAGCAGTTCGAGATCGGTCGCTATACTTGGGGCCACCTCACGGTATCGAACAGGACGCCGGGTGCCACCTTACAAATTGGTCAGTTCTGTTCGCTTGCTTACGGCGTACATATTTTGCTAGGCGGCGAGCACCGGACGGACTTTGTTTCAACGTATCGCTTCCCCGCGTATCCGGAGTTCCAAGACTCTTCGGGAAATCTCGCGTCGCGGACATCCGCGACGCGCGGATCGGTGACGATTGGGAACGATGTATGGGTCGGGAATGAAGCGCTTATCCTGTCAGGTGTCACAATTGGCGATGGAGCTGTGATCGGCGCCGGCAGTGTGGTGCGGCATGATATTCCACCGTATGGAATTGTGGCGGGCAACCCGAGTCGGGTGGCTGGATTCAGGTTCCCTGCTGATCAGATTGCTGCGCTCCAGCGAATTTCCTGGTGGAATTGGCCCATCGGTCGAATCTCGGCCACCCTAGACCTCATGATGTCGGATGATATCCAGCGCTTTATAGAGGCATTTGATCCTCACAATGGTTCCGCTGGCGCCGGTGAATGATCAGTCGTCGAATCGCCGGCGTCAGCTGACGTCAGCGGCCTGACCAGCCTTCTCTCCGACGTATCGGACCAGGTTGGCCACGCTGCCGAGGTTCTCCGGCACAGTCTCACTGTCGGCGACACTGAACAGATATTCTGATTCGAGAAATTCGATCAATTCGAGAATTCCCGTGGAATCGATAGTACCGGTCTCCAGAAGAGAGTCAGTATCGGCCGGCATGCGTGCTTCATCCCCAAACAGGAACGTACTGATGATGAACTGTCTGATGTCAGCAGCGACTCTTGATTCCATGGTACCTGCCTAGTGTTCTGCGGACTGTCGGCCGAGGATGCAACGGCCTACCATCCTACCTTGGCGGTTCGGCAATCTGGTCCGCCCATCGGTGGACTCACACGGAGGTCGGGCTGAGTCCACAAGTGGTGGTCTCCGACCAGGCACGACCTCAATCGCCGCCCAAGGTTGCCTCGGCCGGCGGTGTGCTGTCGCTCAAGCCCCAGCGGCCCGACGCGATGATGTCTTCTATCCGACAACGGTCTCGAAAGCCACCCCTGTTGGCTGCGGCGATTGGATTCTGTACCTCTTTGGGTCGCTCCCGCGGCCAGCAGTTGGGCGTGAACACCTGGGCGAGCCGGCTGAGCAGCTCCCCGGCTGGGGCCCGCACCCGCCCGGTCGCGAGCGGCGCGGTGGTACGTCGCCCGCGGTGTCGAGGTCGCTCGCTACGCTCTAGGCTCAAGGGTATGGGCACAAGACCCGCCTTGGAGGCGCAACAAGATGGCTGTCTCAGAAGGGCCGGATTCAACGCGGCGTCTGCCTCTTTGGTTGCAAGTCTTGATCGGCACCGTGGCCGCCCTGGCCTTGATCTTCATGTTTAGTGTGGTGTTTAACCAGGCGCCGATTGCGGACCAAACCGTAGGTGAGGCTACGTCGAGCTTGATCGTTCAGACTGCAGCTTCGGAGGCATCGGTCGTGACAAGCACTGCGACCGACGCAAGCTGGCAGGCGGTGTCAGCCACGGAGTTAGATGACGCTGCCGGGAACCATATCCGCAGTGTTCACGTGGCAGTCGGTGGTGGCTGGTCGACGATGAGTGCCCGGCAAATCACGACCGAACTCTGGGTTCGCTTTGGCAATGTTGTACGGGTCGACTTTAGCTGTGATCAAACCGGGGAGTACCTCGGGCATGCCGAACAGAAAGGTGCTGGCCAATACGGCGAGGCATTGACTCCGAACGTCCTGTGTCCCTAATCGCTGACGGCCGCGGGTTGGTCGGATGCATTTGGCCCGTTGGCAGGGGAGCGATGCCTGTGCAAGGCGATGGCCGAGCTCTATTCTGGTGCTGACCTCCCGCAACCGGCGGCGGGCAGTTGTTTGGCCGAGACCGTGGCGCTGCGGTGACGCGCTCCAACAGTCAAAAAAGGAGGCTGTAGTTAGCCTGGATCGTTCACGGATGAGTGTCTGAGCCTGCTCGACACGACCGGTTGATGGGCGAAAGTGCCTGTCTCGTAACGGATAATGGGACTTGCTGAAGGTTCCGACATCCGCACGAGAGAGGCACTTCCTGAGTGAAGACTATCGCGATGGTCCCGCGGGTCAAGGTCAGCGCGGACGGCGACGGCGTGGTCTCGCACGCCGGCGTCGGGCTGCTTCGCGAGGTGGCCGATCTGTCCGGTTTGACCGGCGGGGTCAGCGCGGTGCTCGCCGACACCTACAAGGGACCGTGGCTGCACGACCCGGGGCGGGTGTTCACGGACCTGGCGGCGGCGGTCGCCGACGGCGCGGACTGCGTCTCGGGGATCGGGGCCCTTGGCGATCAGGAAGCCCAGCACGGGCCGGTGGCCTCGGTCAGCACGGCGTGGCGGCTGATCGACGCACGGGTCGACGCGGCCCACCTGACCGCCGTGAAGGCCGCTCGGGCGGCGGCGAGGTGTACGGCGTGGGCGGCCGGCGCCGCCCCACCCGATGGTGTGGAGTTGGTGATGGACGTGGACGCCACGATCACCATCGACCACTCCGACCGGAAGGAGAACGCGGCGGCGACGTGGTCCTGTTGACCGAACTAACGCACCGGCCGGGCGTGGCGTTGCCGAGAGGGCGGTGGGCGTCGACCTATGGTCCCGGGCATGGCCGATGCCCTTGGTGGAGAACGTGATCTCGCGTCGCTGGTGGTGCCGGCAGCGGGGTCCGTCGTCGCGGTCGATGACGTGTGGGAGCCGGTCCGGCTGCTCGATGCCGGCGGTGCTGTGGTCGGGGCGGTCCGCGCATTCCTGCAGGACCTGCAGGCGTCGGGGCGGTCGGCGGCCACGCAGCGGTCGTATGAGATGGACCTGCTGCGCTGGTTTCGGTTCGGTTGGGCGATCGACGTGTCGTGGGATCAGGCCACCCGGGTGGAGGCCCGCGACTTCTGTCGCTGGCTGTCGTTGCGGGAAAAGCCCTCCCAACCGTCGAGTGCCGGTGACGGGGTGGTCCGCGGTCAGCCCAACGCGGTGACCGGGCGGGCCGGGCCGGGTGATCGGTACGCGGTGGCGACCCGGGCCCATTCGGAGACGGTGCTGCGCGGGTTCTACGAGTTCCACCGGGAGGCTGGGACCGGGCCGATCGTGAACCCGTTCCCGCTGGTGCGGGAGCGCAGCAGTGGGCGGGCGAACGCGCACCACAACCCGATGGAGCCGTTCCGAAACGAGCGGGTGGGGTTGTATCGACCGCGGGCGCCGCGGCGGGTCCCGCGGTCCATCCCGGATGAGTTGTTCAACCGGCTGTTCGCCGAGTTGGGCTCGCACCGGGACCGAGCCCTTGTTGCGCTGTGGGTGTCGACCGGGGCGCGGTCGGCGGAGCTGCTCGGCGTCCGCCGCGGGGATGTCGACCCGGGCCAGCAGTTGGTCACGGTGGTCCGCAAGGGCAGCCGCGCGGTGCAGCAGCTGCCGGCCTCGCCGGATGCGTTCGTGTGGCTGCGGCTCTACCAGGCGACGCTGGACGACACGACGCCCGCGGGTCGGGACGATCCGCTGTGGCTGACGCTGCGCCGACCTCGGCGGCCGTTGACGTATCCGGCGGCGCGGGCCATGTTCGGCCGGGCGGCCGGCGCGTTGGGCGCGAACTGGACCCTGCACGATCTGCGTCACACGGCGGCGTATCGGATGGCGCGAGACCCGTTGGTGCCGTTGACCGATGTGCAGTGGGTCCTCGGTCACGCCCATCTGTCCACCACGCAGATCTACCTCACGGCCCGGCCGGGCGACGTGATCGCCGGCATGCTGGCCCACCATCGCCGTAGCGAGCAGCAGGTTGAGCATCCTGCTCGCCCACTGCCGGGTGAGGCCGGCCTCGGCGGGTATGCCCAGGACACGCTGGACGTGCTGTTCGCCGGTCGGACCCGATGACCGCCTCGGTCACCTCCGACGACGTGACGGCGGAGCGGGGGACGTCGGGCCCGGCCGCCGCGGCGATCGGCCCGGACATGCAGCGGCTGCGGAGCTCCTATCCACCCCGGCCCGGTGTGCCGATGTGGCCGGCGACCGAGCTGTCTGCCGAGGCGGTGTCGGCGCGGCTGCTCTCGCCGCCGTTCACCGCCGACATCGCAGACAGCCGTGATGGTTTGCATCGGCGGGAACGCGGTATGCGGTGGGTGTTGGGTTGGTTGTCCGGCCATCCCGGCGACACCTGGCAGGCGCGGTGGCGCTCCAGCGGCGCCGACGCGATGGGCAACGCGGACTGGGTGCGGCCGGTGCTGGCCGCACGGCCGGGCCGAAGCGCCGACTCGGTGACGGTGTGCAGTGGCCTTCGGGTGTGCGCGCAGGTCCTGGTGGGCGCCGACGTGATCCGCCCGAGCATGGGGTGGGTGCTCACTCCGCGGGCGCCGCAGAACCTGGTGCCGTTGATGGCCCGGCTGCGTGACCCGGCCGGGTTCGCCGAGCTCACCGCGTTGTGCGACAGCTCCGGCGCCGGCCGGACTATGAGGAAGGCAGCGCTTCGCCGCGCGGCGACGATTCTGGCGGTCAAGGGTGGTGCCCTGCGTGACATCACCATCGGCGACTGCCTGGAGTTGTCGGCCGCGGTCGACGGCCGGTCGGTGCGCCGCAACGCGGCCATGGGGTTCTACTAGTTGCTGCACACGATGGGGGTGTTCGGCCCCGACGCCCCGCCGCGGATGCGCGCGTTCACCACCCAGGGCCAGCTCAGCCCGGCCCAGCTCATCGACCGGCACGGCATCGCCTGCCGGCCGGTGCGTGATCTGCTCGTCGCGTATCTGCAGGAACGGCAGCCGACGCTGGACCACAACAGCCTGACGGGTCTGGCCGCCGTGCTGGGCGGCTTGTTCTGGCGCGACCTGGAACGGCACCACCCGGGCATCGACTCGCTGCACCTGCCTGCCGACGTCGCCGCCGCGTGGAAGCAACGCGTGATGGTCAAGACCCGGCGGGTCGTCGGCCCGGACGGGCAGGTCGGCCAGGTGCGGGAGCGCCGCGCGGCCGGGCCGGACAACCTCGCCGCGGTCCGCGCCTTCTACCTGGACATCGCGCAGTGGGCGATGGAGGAACCGGGCCGTTGGGCACCATGGGCCGCGCCGTGTCCGATCCGCGCCGAGGACCTGGCCCGGCAGAAGGAGTTGCGGTCCCGCAAGTCGCGCATGGACCAGCGGACCCGGGAACGGCTGCCGGTCCTGCCTCTTCTGGCCCGGCAGGTGCACGCGACCCGCGTCGACGCCGCCATCCGGCTGCAGGCCGCCCGCGACACCGACCTCGGCGCAACTTTCACCACCGCCGGCGAGCAATTGCGCCGCACCGTGACCGGCAGCGGATCGGCACGGGTCTGGGCCGAACCCAGCACCGGTGGTAAGCGACGCGACCTGACCGGTGAGGAGGACCGCGCGTTCTGGACCTGGGCCGCGGTGGAAACGTTGCGACACACCGGCGTTCGCATCGAGGAGCTCAGCGAGCTGTCCCATCACAGTCTCATCCAGTACACCCTGCCCGACACCGGGGAACTGGTTCCGCTGCTGCAGATCGCGCCGTCCAAGAGCGACACCGAACGGCTGCTGGTGGTCAGCCCAGAACTTGCCGATATGCTGGCCGCGATCATCACACGCATCCGCCGACCCGACGGCTCGGTCGGCTGCGTCGCCTCCTACGACTCCCATGAACGGATCTGGAACCCGCCGATGCCGCTGCTGTTCCAGCGTCGGTTCAGCCTCGAGCAGCGTGCCATCCCCGGCGGCACCATCGCCGACTGGCTCACCCAGGCCCTGCACGGCACCGGCATCACCGACGCCGCCGGGCAACCGCTGCGGTTCACCCCGCACGACTTCCGCCGGCTGTTCATCACCGACGCCGTGCTGCACGGCATGCCCCCGCACATCGCCCAACTCGTCGCCGGCCATCGAGACATCAACACCACCATGGGATACAAGGCCGTCTACCCCGAGGAAGTCATCACCGGGCACCGCGCGTTCATCGCCCGCCGACGCGCCCTGCGTCCGGCCGAGGAATACCGGGTCCCGACCGAGCAGGAATGGGACGAGTTCCTCGGCCACTTCCAACACCGCAAACTCGCCCTCGGCACCTGCGGCCGCTCCTACGCCACCCCCTGCATCCACGAACACGCATGCCTGAGATGCCCGCTCATGCGACCGGACCCGGACAAACGTAACCGGCTCGTCGAGATCCGCGACAATCTCATCGCCCGCATCGCCGAGGCCCGCCAGCAGGGGTGGCTCGGTGAGGTCGAAGGACTCCAGGTCAGCCTGCACGCCGCCCGGCACAAGCTCGAGCAGGTCGATCAGATCGCCGACGACCGCCGCAGCGTCCCGCTCGGCCTGCCGTCCTTCGGCGATTCCGCCGGGCGAGCCGTGAACGGAAGGACCACGCCGAACTGACCGCCCCATACCAGCTGATATGTCCGGTTTGGTTGGTGCAGAGAAGAAACGGACGTTCGGGTTCCACCCGCTGCTGGTGTTCCTGGACCGCCCCGACATCGCCGGCGGCGAGGCCCTGGCCGGGATGCTGCGGGCCGGGAACGCGGGCAGCAATACCACCGCCGACCACATCCAGGTGCTGGGCGAGGCGTTGGCGTCGTTGCCCGAGGCGTACCGCCCCCGGCCCGACGACCCGACCGGCCCGCGGGTGCTGATCCGATCCGATTCCGCCGGTGCCACCCACGGTTTCGCCGCCGAGTGCCGGGCCGCCGGGATCGGCTTCTCGTTCGGGTTCCCGGTCACCGCGCCGGTCCGGGACGCGGTCGAGGTCCTGGCGCAGGCCGCTGAGCTGGGCGCCGCGCAGGGGTGGAGGGTGTGGTACCCGGCGATCGAGCGCGACGGCAGCATCCGGGACGGTGCCTGGTTGGCCGAGGCGACCGGGCTGGTCGATCTGTCCGCCTGGCCGCCGCGGACCCGGCTGATCCTGCGCAAGGAAAGGCCTCACCCCGGGGCCCAACTCACCTTCACCGACGCCGATGGGCACCGGATCACCGCGTTCATCACCGACACCCCGATCGGTGTGGTCCCCGGTCAACTGGCCGGGCTGGACCTTCGGCACCGACAACACGCCCGGGTGGAGGACCGCATCCGCCAAGCGAAGGCGACCGGGCTTCGGAATCTGCCCTGCCACTCCTGGTCGTCCAACAGCGCCTGGTTGGAGATCGTGCTGACAGCGACCGACCTGCTGGCCTGGTGCAAGCTCATCGGCTTCCCGGACGAGCCCGATCTCGCCTGCTGCGAGGTCGCGACCTTCCGCTACCGGGTGCTGCACGTGGCCGCCCGGATCAGCCGTGGCGCCCGACAGGTCCGGCTGCGCCTGGACCGCACCTGGCGCTGGGCCCCAGCGATCGCCGCCGCCTGGCACCGCATCCGCGTCGCGTTCACCTGACCCCGCTCAACCGTCCCGACGACCCGAAAGTCCAACCACCGGAAGTGGAACCGGCGGCCACCCGAGCCGACACTCGGTCACCAAACGCCGCCCGCAAGCCAAAATCACTGCCCCGCGAGGGCTCTGGATCAGACCCAGGCAGCCGAATCACCGGCATGAAGAATCGAGGTTAGTTGGCGCTGGCTGCTCGGCCGGTTTCGTGCCAGACGTTGCCGGTCCAGACGTTGCCGCGGACTCCGTTGTCGAAGCCGGTGATGGGGCCGTATCGTCCGCAGGTTGGGAAGTATCGTGTGGAGAAGTGGTTGTCGATGAAGCGGATGTTTGATCCGTTCGGGTAGGGCTTTGAGTCGACGGAGCCGCCGTATGCGCAGTAGGAGCCTGTGGTGGCTAGCAGGTTGTGTTGGACTAGCAGGCCTGTTACGGGCATGAAGTCTCCGTACATTGGGATGGCTGCCGAGCAGCCGACGCCCTCGCACATCAGCACGTTGTTGATGATCTGGTTGTTGTTGCCGCCGTTGGTGCCGACGGCGCCGCGGTGTGCGCCTGAGGATCCGGTGCGGTTCGAGAAGACGTAGGAGTTGCTGATGGTTGTGTCGTTGACCAGTCGTGATGTGCGGCCGACGTTGTGGATGTAGCCGTGGTCGAAGACGTATCCGCAGTCTGGTGAGTACAGCGGGATGTCATTTTCTGCGGCGTTTGTGCCGTTGATCTCGGTGTACTCGATGCGGACGTTGCGTGGGCAGGTGCCGTCTGATTTCTTGAGCACTTGGATCATGTAGGTGCCGGTTCCGTTCACTGTCACGTCACGTACGGTGACGTTGTCGTGGCGGATTGTGAGGCGGCCGGCGACCGTGACGCGGGAGATGAGTTCTCCGGCGGCGGATGAGGAGAGGTTTCCGGTGGTGCGTTGCGATGACTGTCGTGGGCCGGTGGAATCTGGGGTGGGCCACGCAGCATCAATGACCGGAGACGCCGCTCCGCCGGGGTTTGGCTGAGAAGTGCCTAACTGGACAAGCGTGAATTTTTCCCAAGGGCCAACGTCCGTACGATTCGCAATGAGGGGTGCGTCTCCGGCGCTTTCAGCCGTGACGATGCGACCATTGGCGCGTGATCTTAGGCTTACAGTGCCGTCGGAATTGTGAATTAATTGAAATGTTTCCCAAGCGCCGGCAGCGTCACGATTACTGATCAAGGGGTTCGCACCGCCCGACTCAGCGCAGACGTATTTGCGATTGGCTTGGGCGCGCAGCGCGATATCTGTGCTATTGATCTGGATCATGTCGAAGCTTTCCCACGGGCCGACCGCAGAGCGGTTTGCGATCAGGGGCGATTGGCCGGCGTTCTCTGCGACTACATAGCGGCCATTGACTTCCGCTCTGAGAGCCACCGCTCCGTTGGTCGGTTCACCACGCTCGTTCTGAATCCCGGCTGAACTCGTGAGGGGGCGTTCGTGCAGCGCGACAGCGTCTGCGGATCCAGCCGTCACGCACATGATCCAAATGAGCGCTGCGCAAGAAAAGGCGGGCAGACATCTCAGATGACGTCGATTGAGCTTGGTTCGTGTACCCGAACTCGCATCGGCACGCAACTTTGGCCCCCCTCGCGGCGTTGCCGGACGACAACGCTGACCGCATGGTAGCGACTACCGAGTGCGATTGCTACGTCACTATGAGTGATCAAAGAGAACGTCACTTCCAGCCCGACGCAAGTGGAGCGGTTCGGTACAAGGAGCAACGGGCATTCGACGTTCGCGTTCCCGTCGTGGTCAGCGCGGTCTGCTGTCGTGGTGGGTCGGCGGCCGATCGACTTCTGGCGGCCATCAACCAGGTGGTCACAGCACCGAGTCAGCCCATTGTCGTGCGGTCACGGTCACCAATGAGAACGATTCTCCGATCAGACCCGACTACTCTCATCGCGCAACCAGACTCGGTCGGAAGTGCGCCGGGACAGTCTCTTTCGAAGACGGACGATCGCGGTGGTCCCAGCAAAGACAGCGATCTTGGGGAGGAGCACCGGCTGCGTCACGGCTAGGCGGAGCATCCATCTTGCCGAGGCGCCCGAAGGACGTTCGAACGATGGCTGGCCGGCCATCATCGCGTTGCCTGTCGCAACCCGGATCCGCCGACGGAGAAGATCTCGATAGGTCTTCGGTGGCCAGATCGTCACGCGGGCGTTGCGCACAACCACCCGCTCATGCGGCGCGAAACTCATCGCAATCAGACCATCGTCCGCCATCACATCCTGCCAGTCCGCCAATCGTGCGTGCCCGATCTGATCGACTGCAATGACGCCGCGTCCATATAGCTCCGTCCGTACTCCGTCGAGGCGCCCCCAGATGTCGTAGTACCAGCGGACTGGCAACGACACTCCCCCCATTGGCAGAATCCTCTCGGGTCCGGCAGCGTGGACCCCGCCTGTCAGCCGCTCGCAGAGTGCCACCACGCTGTCCGTGTCGATCATGACGTCGCCGTCGACGTACAACCGTGGGAAGGTCGTGGCGGCCGTATCACCCAGGGCGATAGCCTTAATCTTCGACGGCTCCGGCGTCTCGATGACGGTTGCGCCCAACTTGGTCGCGATCTCCACGGTGGCATCGTTGCAGCCGTTAGCGACGACAATCACCTCAAACGACCCTTCGTTCGGTACGCCGAGGGCTTCCAGCAAGCGAGGAATGCCCCGCTCTTCGTTGTGCGCGGGGATGACGATGCTCACCATGAAGGCAGTATCCTTCGTCTGACCCCAACCGACCGAACCGCGTTTGCCGAGCCAACCAGTTCGCTAGGCGTCACTGCCAGTTTGCTCTCGGCCTCCGGCCAACCAAAAGAGCGAACGCGACAGCGGTTCGGGACTGTGTCGTCGTCTAGTACTACAGGGCTAGATCATTAGGACTTGACGGGCCAGCCGGGCGCGGATGTGGCAGCGGCGGGCGACGGCCTGATGCGCCCGCCGCCAGGTCGACCAGGTCAGTGCACGGTTGACGGCGGCGTCGTTTCGCCGGTCGATGTTCAGGAGTCGACGTATTTCGGCGACGGTGAGCGCGATGAGGCGCCGGAGCTTTTCGGCGAGTCCGGGGGAACCGTCGGGTGGTGGTCCGGATCCCCCTTTTTGGCCTGATGTGCGGTGATCGTGAGGAAGGAGTGGGCGAGCATGGCCAGGGTGATGTGGCGATGCCATGCGTTGTGTTTTCGGACCTGGTATTGATCAAGACCGGTTTCGTTCTTGCTGGCGCCGAAACATTCCTCGATCGGCCATCGAGCGCCGGCCACGGTGACGAGTTGACCGAATCCGGTGCGGTTCGGGTTGTGGCAGTGGTAGAAGGCAAGTTCACCGTTGTCGGTCGAGCGGCGGATCATGAATTGGTTGGAAGGGTCGTCGGTTTCGATCAGGACCCAGTCGTAGACGCGGTATCCTTTCGCGCCGATGCCGCAGGCGCGACGTTGCCAGGCGGTCGGCTTCAACGAAAGGGGAATTTCTGAGACTGGACGTGAACGGCCGGTGTGGTCGGTGAACGTGGTGTTCTTCGGGATGGCCATCACGTAGCTGATGCCGGTGTTTTCGAGGTATTCCCGCAGCCCCGGGTTCTGTCCGAATTCCTCGTCCGCGGTGAACCAGGCGAACGGCACGTCGGCCGCGCGGGCCACCTTGATCATCTCGATGACCTGCTCCGGTCTGGTCCGGAACACGGTGTCGGCAGTCACTCCCGCTTCTGCGCATCGCGCCGGGTCGGCCAGCCAGGACTTCTCCGGCAGGTAGAGCCGCCGATCGATCAGCACCCGGTCCCGGCCGGGAGTGACGTAAGCCAGGAAGGTCGCGATCTGGCAGTTGTCGATCCGCCCCAACGTCCCCGAATACTGTCGTTGGACACCGACCGATTTTTTGCCCTTCTTCGCGAACCCGGTCGGATCGGCGACCAGGATCGCCTCCGGAGACGCCAGATGACCCATGACATAATCACGGTTCAGGACCAGCAACTGCTCGACGTCCCACGGTGAGATGTTCAGGAACCGTTGTAAGGCCTTGGGCTCGGATTCGCCGACGTGTTCGGCGATCGTCCACCCGTTCTTGCGTTGCAGCGGCGACAGCAGACCACGCAGGTATTGTTCGGCGTGTCTTCGTGATTCGGTTCGATAGAATATCGGGGTCATCCGGGCGAGCAGGTCCTCCAGGCCGGCATTCCATGTATCCAGGTCGGCTCGGGTCACCGCGCCATCGTACACAATCGGCTGCTCCGACACACGAATTACCGGCATGCCCAAGGATTTCATTTGTCCGGTCGAATCATCGCAGGCGCGCCGAAAGAAACACCGCGACTTTCATTCTTAGGTCGACGATCGACGTCGCCGGTTTTGGCGCTTCGAAATCGGCGGGTGTCCGGAATCCGTCAAGATCGGCCGCCAGGGCAAGGCCGCGACGAACAGGTTGCCCAGCGCAGTTCCCGGCGACTGGGGGACGGTCAGCGGGTGTTGAGCGACCGACTGGACGGAGCCCGACGGCAGGCCCCCGTGAGGAGGAGCCGACAGCGCGACGACCTGCGGAAACGTCACAACCTTAGAAGATCACGCCCTGTAGTACTAGGTGGCCTGTGCCTGTGCGACGCTCCGCGAGCCGAATGATCGACATCGGCCATGTTGGGTAGGTGGTTGCTCATACTGGCGCATGCGACGCACTCGTAAGGCAAGAGATGGCAGTTAGATCCGATCTGTCGGCGTGCGCGGTCGGTCGGTTGGATCTGGCTGGCGTTCGGGCTCGACCTGCATCGCAAGGACCGGTTCAGGCGTGCACAGAGCCACGGTACCTGCACAAGGGCCCGACGGCGTCGGTTCGCCCTCAGCTCACATCGGTTCTCCGCTAGTTCATCGGAGGCCGCGGACGTGCCGTGGGGAACGCGACCTCGTAGAGTTGGGCGTCAGCCCGATCACAACGTGCCTTTCGGTGACGCCGCGTGCTGGAGCGCGACCTGACTTCGCCCGATCCGGTATCACGAGCCCGTTCACCGCGTTCGGCCCACCGGGCGGTACAGTGATCAACAGCCTGCCCCAACGGCTAGCGCGGTCCCCGGAGTACCTGGACTTGGATCAATCGGGCCTGGAGCGCTGGTTCGCCAACTTGACCGCGGGGCAAGGTAATCTCGACGCTCGAAACTGCTCGCCGGGTTCGTCGCGACGCCGGCCCGAGTCCGAACGAGGTGGATATATGGGCGGCCGTGCCGACATCGTCATGATCACGTATCGCAGCGCGATGTACATCCGCCTCTCGCTTCCTCGCTTGCTTGAGACCCTCGGCGATGACGATCGGGTTTGGCTGTGGCACAATGGCGACGACGAGGCGACGATTGAGGCGCTTCGCCCCTTTGTTTCTGACGACCGCGTTGCACATTATCACCACAGTCGTGAAAATGTTCGGCTACGTGAGCCAACGAACTGGCTGTGGCAGAATTCACGGGCGCGGTTCGTGTCCAAAGTCGATGACGATTGCCTTGTTTCCCCCGGCTGGCTCGACACCTTCGCTTCAGCTCACATGGCAAACCCAGAGTTTGGGGTGATTGGAAGCTGGCGACATCCCGAGGAAGATTTTCGACCCGAGCTAGCGCGCCGAAAGATCCAGGCTTTTGCTGGTGGTCACTCATTGATGCGCAACAACTGGGTCCAAGGGAGTGGCTACCTGATGCCACGCGCAAGGGTCGATGCGAATGGGCCACTCGGAGAAAGCGAGTCCTTCACAGGATACTGCATGCGCTTGGCCGAGGCAGGCGCGGTTAATGGCTTCTATTATCCGTTCGTGCCCGAGGATCACATGGATGATCCGCGGTCACCGCACACATTGATCCATAGCGACCAAGATCTATTAGATCGAATGCCGTTGTCCGCTAGAGCCAACGGAGTCATGACGGTCGAGCAGTGGACAGCTCAACTTCAGCAGAGCGCCATAGTGCTACAAACCGCATCGCTTGATCCCCGGACCTACTCCGGATGGCGACGCAAACTAAAGTTGGTAAGCCGCCGAATCAGGCTCGCTATGGGGCGGCCAGCCAAGTGGTAACCTCGTTGCCCCCGCCCGCGAACCTGATGGCTACTGGTTCATCAGAACCTGATGTCGTCGTCGTGTGTGTTACCTATAACAGTTCCGCTGTTATCGAAGCATTGCTGGCTGCGCTGCCGTCTGCGCTGGAATCGATCGCGACCTGCCGCGTCGTCATTGTCGATAACGATTCGAGCGATGGCACGCCCGCGATCGTTAAGCAGAGAGCACCGTGGGTGCGACTGATCGAAGCAGGATCGAATTCAGGATACGCTGGTGGCATCAACATTGCCCTGCGAAATGGTCTAGGCTCCCGGGGGGTCTACATTCTCAACCCTGACGCAGTTCCTTCGCCCGGCAGCGTCGTGAGGTTGCTTGACGCCGTCGAAAGCGCTCCAGGTGTTGGGATTGCAGTGCCAGCCGTGCTGGCCGTAGACGGAACCCTCAAGTTCTCTCTTCGCCGCGAACCCACGATCATGCGCGCAGTCGGAGAGGCTCTTCTCGGCGGGCATCGCGCAGCACGCTTTCCCAAGCTCGGGGATATGATCAGAAATCCTGCATACTACTGCGACGGCGCAACCGCCGATTGGGCCACTGGAGCAGCGATGCTTGTCTCTCGGGCAACCATCGATGCGATCGGTGAATGGGACGAGCGGTTCTGGCTCTACTCGGAGGAGACTGACTATGCGCTGCGCCTTGCAGATGCCGGCTCTCGCCTTTGCCTTGTCATGAGTGCGGAGGTCAGGCACCCCGGAGGTTCAATGAGCACCTCGCCATACCTATGGAGCTTGGTCGCGATCAACCGGACTCGACTCTACCGAAAGCGTCACTCATTGGTTCCTAGCCTATTCTATTGGTTGGTCGTGTTGGGGAATGAAGCGGTGAGGAGCCTCTTAGGCCGACCCACTCATCGCGCTGCGGTTAAGGCTCTACTGAAGGTTGGACCCAACCCTCCTGCTGAATTGTCCACGCCTGCGCTCATGTGAGCAATTGGCGGGAAGCCTCTCGCCGAGAGTAATCCGCGAACCAAGCCTGCAATGTCGCAATCTTTGCGAGCAGGAGTGCCCCACTATTCGCCTGACCACTCCTGATGCTGTCAGCGAACTGGTCTATGGCAAGCGATGAGAAGATGGAGAGAGTTGGCGACGATTCGAGCAATTCAAGCAGTCGTTCTCGGTAGATGCGACTGGTCCTCAACCAGAGATCCGCGGGAAAAATAGAAGAGCGCGAGACGCTACGATTCTTCCATGGAACCAGTGGCAACCAATCGGGGGATCTGTTCACAGCCACTTTTTCGAGTTGGCGAGCCGCTCGTCGCGCCGCCGATACTGGGTGCCGCATTGCCAAACGCGCCAGTTGTCTAGTATAAGGGGATTCTCCAGACCAATAGACATGATCCAGGTGGTCGGGTGCGTTCCCATCACTACTACGCGCGATCCCTGAGATCTGCGAGAAGAGTCTCCGGTGCGTTTCAAGGTAGAGCTGACCATTCCGTCGCTGTGCGGGTGTGAGTCTGGCGCTGAAGCGTAGGAACCGAGAATCGCGGAAAGGAAGCTCTGTTCGTAGGCCCGAGCGCCGTAGGGCGGTAGTGAGAGCGTTCCCCCACCTGAGCTGACGGTTGTAAATTCGCCAGAATACCACCATGTCAGCCCGCGAGGACAGATCCCACTCGGTCATAGACTCGTCTAGACTCCGCGTAAATTGATCCGTAGCCCAATTTCCGAAGTCCGGAGCGAGGAATTCTCGAAGCCTGGCAAGCTCCGGACCATACCGGCGAAGCTGGGCGTGGAGAATGCCGTCTGACCCGACGACCCCTAGGGCCTTGTCATTGCCCCAGAATACATCTCCGTCGAGACCATTGATAACGACGTCGGCAAAGTTTCTAAGGACATCGCAGAACCACAATTCGTACATCTCTGCTGGACTATGCGCGCCGTCGAGTAGGCTAACGGCCCTGGACGTGTCCCTGAGTAAGCAGTCCTGTCGCACCGGTATTATGGTGTGGTCGAGCCCGAGAACCTCGGCGACATGTGAAGACACCCGCCCTTCATTCGTGTGCACGTTGCCATAGGTAAACGTCGCAGGTCGGAATCCGTGATCCACGCATCCGCCCGCGATCGCTCGGCTGTCCAGTCCACCACTAAGGCCAAGACCAGCTCTCTTCGTACCAATGCGCCCGGCCATATCGACCATCACGGTTGACCAAACGGTCTCAAATTCGGCAATGGCGCCATCATCGCTCATGCGGTCGTCCGAGGGAAGATAAAGTCTATTGACGCTCAAGCGTGGGCGCGAGTTCGGTGCCCAAGTTATCCGCCCGCCACCGGGAAGTAATGTGACGTCTCGCAGGACGGTCCGATTATTCAACGGATGCAATGTTACAAGGTACTCAACCATGCCAGCCTCGTCCGGAATCGGGCGCACTCCGAGACTAACCATTGAGGCTAGGTGAGTGGCGAATAGGAACTCACCCTGACTCGACGACCAGAACGAGGGTAGGGAGCCAACCCCGTCACAGGTGATGTCCAACTCTCCATTGCTGCCAAGTGTGACCTTGATATGACCGGCCTCGGCTCCATATAGATGGCTCTCCTGGCGACCGTCCCGTGCTGCCTTGACGGCATCCTCGGATGCGCCAAGAATGATGAGTCTCCCACGCTCGTCGGTATCGGCGTAAGCGACGGTGCCATTGCTTGGCACGGTGGTGACGAGCGCTACGCTCACGTGGCTGTTAACATGGATGGTCCATGTGTCTGCGCCCGGCACGAGTAACGCAGTGTGCTCAAGTACCCGGCGTCGATGATCCTGTGCGGATGAAGTTGAGCCACCCGCGATGAGCAGGATCTCATGGGACACTCCAACCCCCTAGCCTAGGTGCGAATCAAGCTCGATTAGTGCCGTGTCACCCGTGCTGGCGATCAGCCGGCACCACGGTGGTCGGTGACCTGTCAGGCATATGACCTCTCAGCATGAGCCTCACTTCACGCGCCTTGGAACCCGAGGCCACCGTCCTTGGCGTAGGCTACCGGCGGTGAAAAACCGGTTCATGGTCGGGCCCTCTGCCCGGCGCTTGTCTCTTGAGTGCTTGCGCGCACAGTACCTTACGTAGATGGCGCAGGTCTGGGCGGAGCCCACGTCGGATGATCTTCTGTCGCCCTGGCCGGGCAGACGACCGCTATCCGAAGCACAACTGCCCGTGCCCCTTGGCCCGTCTATCTCGCACCTGCCTTTCAGCCACCCATATCGGGCGTTGTTTGAGTTCACAAAACCAAATCAACCATAGGAGGCTTTTTTAAGTCTCCTATGGTTGATTTGGCTATTTGCGGAACAAGTGCAAACTCGTTCTGCTTAGTTGGCGCTGACTGCTCGGCCGGTTTCGTGCCAGACGTTGCCGGTCCAGACGTTGCCGCGGACTCCGTTGTCGAAGCCGATGATGGGGCCGTATCGTCCGCAGGTTGGGAAGTATCGTGTGGAGAAGTGGTTGTCGATGAAGCGGATGTTTGATCCGTTCGGGTAGGGCTTTGAGTCGACGGAGCCGCCGTATGCGCAGTAGGAGCCTGTGGTGGCTAGCAGGTTGTGTTGGACTAGCAGGCCTGTTACGGGCATGAAGTCTCCGTACATTGGGATGGCTGCCGAGCAGCCGACGCCCTCGCACATCAGCACGTTGTTGATGATCTGGTTGTTGTTGCCGCCGTTGGTGCCGACGGCGCCGCGGTGTGCGCCTGAGGATCCGGTGCGGTTCGAGAAGACGTAGGAGTTGCTGATGGTTGTGTCGTTGACCAGTCGTGATGTGCGGCCGACGTTGTGGATGTAGCCGTGGTCGAAGACGTATCCGCAGTCTGGTGAGTACAGCGGGATGTCATTTTCTGCGGCGTTTGCGCCGTTGATCTCGGTGTACTCGATGCGGACGTTGCGTGGGCAGGTGCCGTCTGATTTCTTGAGCACTTGGATCATGTAGGTGCCGGTTCCGTTCACTGTCACGTCACGTACGGTGACGTTGTCGTGGCGGATTGTGAGGCGGCCGGCGACCGTGACGCGGGAGATGAGTTCTCCGGCGGCGGATGAGGAGAGGTTTCCGGTGGTGCGTTGCGATGACTGTCGTGGGCCGGTGGAATCTGGGGTGGGCCACGCAGCATCAATGACCGGAGACGCCGCGGAAGTGCTCGGTGCTTGGGAACTGGTTGTCGATCTGCTGGTTGTCGTCGGTGCGCTTGATGTCGGCGTCGATGTCCTTGTGGTCGAGGCGGTCGACGATGAGTTCGTGGTACCGGATACGTTGGAATACGGCACTCCATCAATGCTGCTATCCACAATAGTGGCGGGATTCTCGTCGGAGAAAAGGAAATCGTGACGGCATCCATTCACGTGGACCCGCTCGGCGTAATAGCCGCCGAAGACCACGCCGTTGGTGCGGTCACCGAGGCATTGGACGTCGGTGTCATAGATCCGCGTACCCTTGGTGCCCGGCTCGATCCGTATCGAGTGGTAGTACTTGTAGCGAACAGTGACGTTGCGGATCGTAACGTTGTTGGCTTTGACGAAGATCGACCCCGTGATGTCTAGGTTCTCGACCACAGCGCCCGCGTCGTCGACGATGATGTCGCCAGAGTGTTGGGCTCTCGCGGGAGCAGCTGACGCTGGAGTAAACCCAAACATCAGTACGACCATGCCGAGTGCCACTCCAAGAGCGACTATCGGCCATCGGGTGGGGCCTATGCGATGTACGACACTTCTCACGATCAGACGTCCTCGTTTCACTCTACCGAGCTCGGAAGCTCGCTCTCAGTGCTCACCACACCCTGAAGGGCGCCCCCTTGGTGGTTGCCGTTATGAAGACGTGACCGTATCAGTACTCATCGTGCGCGGCGAGTTACAGTCAGCGAACAGGTAGAGGAACACCCACCAGCGGCGCGGTCGCCGAAGCCAAAGCAGCCGTTCAGGAGGTATACGCGACGCCGTCGGAGGCTGAAATCATGACGAAGGTCACGTTGACCTGTAGTGGGTGTCTGACTACAACGACTAGCTTCGCGATGCTTGCCTAGCCGCCGATGCTGGCGAGCTGGCCAAGGTCGATCTAGCACGGATAATGGCCGGGTGAGCGTCGTCAAACTTGTCCTCGCCGGAGCACCGTTGAGCAACGGAAACCGCGGCGTTCAAGCATTGGGCCGATCGGTGGTCGGCGGAATCGATGACTGGGCGTCGCGTGCGGGTGAGCAAGCTCTCGTTGCAATGCTCGATGACGGCTGGGGTGTCCGCCGATCCGACGAAGTCTGGCACGGGCACACGGTCGTTGAAGCAGTCGGGGTCCGCCGATCACGTCGCTTGCACCGTCCCGAGAGCTGGGCGCGAGTCCGTTGGGATCAGGCACTGGGCTCGGGCGGGAATCACGTCGCCATCCGTCTCGCGCGCGCGAATGCAGTCCTTGACATCTCGGGGGGAGACAGCTTCACCGACATGTATGGATGGGACCGACTAGCGTCAGTGAGCGCACCGAAGGAAGCGGCATTGCGGGTAGGCACGCCTCTGGTGCTGATGCCGCAGACCTATGGACCGTTTGACACGGCAGCCGGCCGTCGCAAGGCCGAGAGACTGGTCAGGGGTGCCGCCCTTGCCTACTCCCGTGACCCTCGGAGCCACGTGCGGCTACTTGAGCTGGCTGGACGCGGAGTTGACCACGCGCGTTGCCGATCCGGAGTGGATGTGGCCTTCGCGCTTCCCTCTCAGCGCCCCGACCTGGACTCCCGGCTCGAAGCGAGCCTCTCTGATGAGACGATCGTACGGGTGGGGATCAACGTCAGCGGGCTGTTGAGTACCCCCGAAGGGCAGCGCCAGTTTCGGATCCTCGGCGACTACATCTCTGTATTTGTGATGCTCGTCCGTAAGCTGATCGCTGATGGTGTCGTGATCGTGTTCGTCCCTCATGTTCATAGAGCGGACGGTTCAGGGGAGAGCGACATGAACGCGATCAATGCGGTGTCGGCCCAGCTCACACCGACCGAACGAGAGCGAGTTGTCACGCTGCCTGCGATTCTGGACGCCGCAGAATTAAAGTGGTGCATTTCGCGTCTCGATTGGCTTGTCGGAAGCCGAATGCACGCGACGATCGCAGGGCTGTCGCAGCAGATTCCAACCTTTGGTTTCGCTTATAGCGACAAGAGCGGTGGTGTCTTTCAGACGTGTGGTCTCGCTAGCGAGATCGCAGACGCGCGAAGTGCCGAGGGCGAAGAAGCCGTCAGGCTCATGCTCGATGCATTCGCACGCCGCGAACTCACCAGAGAAATCCTGGCGCGGTCAGCCCCGCCGGTTGTTCAGCGCGCACGCGACCAGATGACGGACATACTCGGCGCCGTGCACTCCTGGACGATGGGTGTCATACCAGGCACGATCGCATGATCGGCAAGCGCCTCGACTCGATCGAGTCTGTGGTAAATGCGCATCTGTGCACCGGCTGCGGTGTCTGTACGTACCTTGAACCGCGACTTGCAATGCACGAGCTCCCCAACGTTGGACGCCGTCCGTTACCGATCGTCGCGATCACCGGTGGCGTCCGTGGCGACGCTGTCGAAGTTTGCCCTGGACGCGCGCTGGCTCACACGCCAGACGAGCTTGCCGGTGCGCCGTTCAAGGGGACCTGGGGGCCGGTGCTTGACCTCTTCGAATGTTGGTCCACCGATCCGAGAGTGCGGCGTCGGGGGTCTTCCGGGGGGGTTGTTTCGGCTCTAGCTGCACACGCGCTCGAGTCAGGGGCTGCCGTTGGGGTGCTGCAGGTACGCGCGCGTCCAGACGCGCCCTTGCTCAACGAAACAGTGCTCAACACGACCAGTGATGCCGTCTTCGAATCCGCAGGCTCTAGGTACTCCCCGGCCAGCCCGGGGGAGCGGCTAGACCTAGTCGAGGGCGCAGCGGGACCGTGCGTTGTGGTCGGCAAGCCTTGCGACGTGGCTGGTACGCGGGCTGCCGCTGGCCGGCGAACAGAACTGGATGACAAGGTTGGCTTGACGATCGCAATATTTTGCGCCGGAACACCGTCAACACGAACAACCGAGAAGATGATCACGTCGCTAGGGGTCGAACCTCAGTCGGTCTGTCGATTGGACTACCGCGGTGACGGTTGGCCCGGGAACTTTCGGGTCGAGACCAGGAGTGGATATCGAGCTGCTGCAACATACGCGGAAGCATGGGACGGTACCCTGAGCAAGGGCCGCCAATGGCGTTGCATGATCTGCCCGGACCACACGGGGGAATTCGCTGACCTTTCCGTTGGCGATCCCTGGTATCGGAAAATCTCGGACGACGAGCCCGGTCGTTCACTAGTTGTCGTTCGCACTGAACGTGGCCGGGTCGCCTTGACCAAAGCGTTGGCCGATGGTGCGCTTGAAGGCGGCCCGATCCCGATCGAATTACTGCCTGCGTCTCAACCAAACTTGGAGGCTACCCGGGGCGCATTGTGGGGCAGAATCCATACGCTCCGAATTGCGGGAGTGGCGGCACCAAGTTTCAGCAACCTACCGTCGTTCCGTCTATGGCTGCGCCTTACGCCCCGCCAAAAGCTCTCGTCGGTACTAGGGACACTCAAGCGGATTCGTGTCAAGCGACTTCGCGAACCCGAATCAGCTGCTGCAAGCGCTGATGTCGAAACTCATTGATCCGAACCTGGACCCCGCTAGCCTCGATCTTGCACGGTAGGCCTGGATCGGTGGTCGCTGGCCTGAGAAGGCTTTCAGAGCAGGGGTTTCGGTGTTTCGGGTTGCCCGATTGTCCGAGTGTCGGCTCGGGTGGCCGCCGGTTCCACCGCCGGGACGGGTCCTTTCGGGTTGTTGAGACAGGGGCCGGGTGTCAGGTGAAGGCGGCGCGGATGCGGTGCCAGCCGGTGGCGATCGCCGTGGCCCACCGCCAGGTCCGGTCGATCCGCAGGTGCGTCTTCCGGGCGGCGCGGCCGATCCGGGCGGCGACGTGCAGCACCCGGTAGCGGAAGGTCGCGACCTCGCAGCAGGCCAGGTCGGGCTCGTCGATGAACGCGATGAGCTTGCACCAGGCGAGCAGGTCGGTCGCGGTCAGCACGATCTCCAACCAGGCACTGTTGGACGCGAACGAGAAGCAAGGCAGATTGCGCAGCCCGGTCGCCTTAGCCTGCCGGATGCGGTCCTCGACCCGGGCGTGCCGCCGGTGCCGCAGGTCCAGACCGGCCAGTTGGCCGGGCACCGCGCCGATCGGAGTGTCGGTGATGAACGCGGTGACCCGATGCCCGTCCTGGTCGGCGAAGGTGAGCTGGGCGCCCGGGTGGGGCCGCTCCTTCCGAAGGATCAGCCGGGTCCGGGGCGGCCACGCGGACAGGTCGACCAGGCCGGTGGCCTCGGCCAACCGGGCCCCGTCCCGGACGCTCCCGTCGCGCTCGATCGCCGGATACCACACCGTCCAGCCCCGCTCGGCGGCCACCGATTCGGCTTCGACCAGCGTCGCGACGGCGTCCCGGACCGGGGCGGTGACCGGGAACCCGAACGAGAAGCTCACCCCGGCCTTGCGGCACGCCGCGGCGAAACCGTGCGTGGCACCGGCAGAATCGGACCGGATCAGCAACCGCGGACCGTCGGCGCCGGCGGGGTCGTCGGGCCGGGGCCGGTACGCTTCGGGCAACGCGGCCAGCGCTTCGGTCAGCACCGCGATGTGATCGGCGGTCGTGTTGCTGCCCGCGTTGCCAGCCCGGAGCAGCCCGGCCAGCGCCTCGCCGCCGGCGATATCCGGCCGGTCCAGGAACACCAGCAACGGGTGGAACCCGTAGGTCTTCTTCCACGTGGAAGCCGAGTTCTGCTTCCCGTCGGAATGATCGATGGTGATCGTGGCGTCCACGTCCATCACCAACTCCACCCCCGCGGGTGGGGCCGCACCGGCCGCCCACGCCACCTCCCGGGCCACGGCCCGAGCCTGCTTCACCCCGGTCAGGTGGGCGGCGTCGACCCGGCCGTCGATCAGCCGCCACGCCGTGGTCACCGACGCCACCGGCCCGTGCTGGGCCTGCTGGTCGATCAGTGTGCCGATCCCCGAGACGCTGTCCGCGCCGTCGGCGACCGCGGCCGCCAGATCGGCGTACATGCGGCCCGGATCATGCAGCCAGGGACCCTTGTAGGTGTCCGCCAGCACCGCGCTGACCTGCCCGGTCAGATCGGCCAGTTCCCGCAGCATGCCGACCCCGGCGTGGGACACCACCCCCGCCCCGTCGGCGCTGACCTTGACCCGCGGGACCATCGCTGTAGTCTTCACCCAGAAAGTGCCTTCCCCTGCGGACATCGGAACCTTAGACAAGTTCGATTATCCGTTACGAGACAGGCACTTTCGCATACCACCAGCCGTGTCGACCACACTCATCGACTCACCCACGCAAAGTCGAGGCTAGTGTTTGTCGTTGCATTTGTAGTTTCCCTCCGAGTAGCGGATTGCTGGATCGTGCGCATCTGACCGCCTGCTATTCGCTATTCGGTACCGACTGGCTCTCCATTCTCGTGCCAAACGTTGCCACTAAGCGCGTTGCCGTCCTGGCCGTCATCGAAACTTGCCACGGGGCCCGCTTTCCCACAGCGCGCACCAAGCGACGTCGAGAACCGGTTATTGACAATCCGTATATTGGACCCGCTTGGAAAGTCCTTAGAGGAAACAGATCCTCCGTGAATACAGTACTGTCCGGTGGTCGACATCAAGTTGCCCTCTATCAAAACGTTTTCAATAGGGGCTAGACTTCCATACAGGCTCAGCGCAGCCGAGCACCCGGGAAGTTCGCAGAAGAGCGTATTATTTTTGATCTGCAGGTTGGATCCGCCGTTATCGCTCAATGCCGTGCGATGCGCGCCGTCCCATGTCCTGTTGACGTAGATGTAAGAGTTCGAGACGGCTACATTGCTACCCATACGAATACCGCGGCCAGTGTCGACAATCTTACTATGATCAAAGGTGAATCCGCAGTTCGCTTCACTTCCGTAGACCGCTATTGCCTCGGACGGAGCATTCTCGCCGTCAATTTCAACAAACTCTATTCGAATATTGGCCGGGCAAGCGCCATCCGATTTTGGCCGGATGTTAATCATGTAGTTCCCGGTGCCCATCACTCTCACATCGCGTACGACAACATCGTCATGTTGGATGGTGATATTCCCGTCCACGGTCACGTCTTCAATCACTTGGCCTGAGCTTGACGTCGCTATCGGCCCAGCAATTTCAGGACCCGTCGATCGCGGACCAGTGTTTTCCGGTGACGGAAAACCCGCTAGATTTGGCGGAAATCCAGCGGAAGGGGGCGGAACACCGCGTGCTTCCTTAGACGGTGATGATGATGATGGGCTCGGTGACGAAGCCGACGCATCCGATGATTGTGATGTCTCGGTCTCGCTAGGGCTCACCTCGGACTGCGCACCAGAACTGGAGGCCATCTTGTGTGTCATCGCTACGACTATCGTGCTACCAACGAGCGCCAAGGCGACTATCCCAGCAATCCAAAGCTTGCGAATTCGAGCACGATGGCTGCTACCCTTAGCGGCTTTGATCACAGTCCCTGTCCTTCGAAGCATCGGATAGGGCCGAATTTGGGGGAACAAGTCGCTCTCGGCCGCCGACTCTGTTGCGACGGATTCCATGGTACGCCAACGCTCGGCAACGGGTCTTTGCGTCCGTTCGCAGTGCTTCGTCCGGTTGCGAGTTGGGCTTCCACCGAGGTCGCCACTCGATCAACGACCACCATGTCTTAGGTCGCGGACCTATCGGGCAGTGCCATGTCGACTACCGGCAGTCAACACGCCTACTCCCGTCTCGTCAGCGGCCCACCAACTGGTTGTCTGACCGCCGACCGGGTTCGAAGCGGGTTCGTGGTTGTGCGCGTATCTGGTACATTATCTCTCTATCGAGGTGAATGGCCAAAGCAGGGGGATGAATCAAACTGTGTCCAGAGACGGCCAGTCAAAGAGGCATGAGGCATGACCGAGGTTGATCCGTCAGGTCCCTGCGCATCTGCGCGCCCGGCAGACGATGCAGGAGTCCAGGAAGTGGAGGAGCCGCTACGTCACCGACTGGCAGAGATACTCCCTCTCATCAAGGGCGGCTCCGCAAATGACGCAATCGCGATCGCCGTCGCGGTCGAACATTCCTTTGGAATCGTACTGACGGACAACGAACTTGATCCTGAGCATCTTTGCGACCCAGATTCCCTCGAAGCGACCGTGCGCAGGCATTTGGCTGGCCGCTAATGTGTGGTATTGCGGGCATCCTCAGTTTCCGTGACGCGCCAGACCGCGATCTGATTTGCAGCATGATCGGTCGGTTGAGCCATAGGGGTCCAGACAGCAGCGGGTACTACCGGGACCGGTGGATAGCACTCGGTCATTCACGGCTCTCCATTATCGACACTGCAGGCGGTGCGCAGCCTCTGGCAAACGAGGACGGCACGGTTTGGGTCTCGTTCAATGGTGAGATATTCAACTACCTTGAACTGGCGGCCGAGCTACGGACGCTCGGTCATCGGTTCAGAACGGTGAGCGACACCGAAGTCATCGTCCATGCCTGGGAAGAATGGGGACCTGACGCCTTCGAGCGGTTCAACGGACAATGGGCGCTCGCCCTTTGGGAATCTCGCACGCGTCGATTGATCCTCAGTCGAGATCGACTCGGCGTCCGACCACTCTACACTTCAAGAGCTGGATCAGACATCATCTTCGCGTCCGAGGTAAAGGCCCTGTTCGCGCATCCTGATGTCGCGCGTGGTATTGATCCGGAGGGACTTGGCCAGGCGCTGACACTTTGGTCGACGGTAGCGCCCGTCTCGGTATTCACCGGAATAAGACAGGTTCCACCCGGGTGCTACATGCTGATCGATCAGCACGGCGAGCGGACACGGCAGTACTGGCATTTGAATTTTCCCGACGCGGGACGAGAAGTCCTCCAGGATATTGAAGAGAACGCGACCGAGCTTCGGCGCCTTGTTGAGGCGGCAACGCGCCTGCGCTTCGAACGTTCAGATGTGCCCGTCGGGGCCTACCTATCGGGCGGCCTGGACTCCACCATCACAGCCTCCGTTGTAGCGTCGGTCACATCCGCGCCTGTTAGGACCTTCTCGCTTCGATTTGCTGACCGTGAGTTCGATGAGGGGAAGTACCAGCAAGAACTTGCGGGGAGATTAGGGACCGAACACCACGAAGTCGTTGTCGAATCGAAAGACATCGCGGACGTGTTTCCGGACGTGGTATTTCACGCGGAGAATCCTTTGCTCCGGTCGGCGCCGGCACCACTTTTCCTGTTATCGCGCCTAGTCGCCGACTCGGGGTACAAGGTGGTTGTCACCGGCGAGGGGGCCGACGAGGTGCTGGCCGGCTATGACATCTTCCGAGAAGCGCGACTCCGGGAGTTCTGGTTGCGCGATCCATCATCTAAGGTCCGTGATCGCGGAGTGGAGCTCCTATACCCGTGGTTACATCGATCACCCACAGCGGCACCGTCGTTTGCGAGACAATTCTTTGGCTTGGACCTTACGGCAAGTGATCTTGCCTTATCGCACCGTCCTCGCTGGAACTCAACCGCAGTCTTGCTCCATCTTCTTAGCCCCGATCTTCGCGCTTCCATCGTCGACCCGATCGCGCCGCTGCTCGCGCGGATGTCAGCGGGCGCTGACAGGTGGGACCTGCTTAGTCGTGCACAATGGCTCGAGGCAACGACACTTCTCCCAGGCTACATCCTTGCATCGCAAGGTGACCGGATGCTGATGGCGAACTCGGTCGAAGGACGTTTTCCCTTTCTGGACAAGGACGTGGTCGAGTTCGCTGCGAAGTTGCCGGCAAGACATAAAATGCTCGGACTCGATGAGAAGCACATCCTCAAGCGCGCGTTTGAAGACATTGTTCCCGAGTCCATCCTTACCCGACCCAAACAGCCTTACCGTGCACCCGACGCATCGTCGTTCTTTGGTCCAGGTACCAGACCGGATTGGATGGCAGAGTTGTTGTCCCCGTCGGCGGTCGAGGACGCAGGCATCTTCCAGCCTAGGGTTGTCGAAGCGCTCGTCGCAAAATGCCAGCGAACACAAGGACTGCGAATGAGCAATACCGACAATATGCGGATCATGGCCGTGCTATCAACGCAGCTCCTGCACGAGATATTTGTTGTACAAGGAGGTCAGCACAAGGGCGACGGCCCCCGCATTTCAAGCCCTACAACGGTTATCGACAATCTAGTAAATGATGGGAGCTTTTCATGACCGCGGCGGCTTTCGGGCCCGACGTTCTGACTCTCGACCTCGAGTACGAGTTTGAGCGCATTCGTTTGTCCATAACGAGCTATCTTGCCAGCGTCCGGCGACATGGTCTAGTAGTTGCACTGTCAGGAGGTATCGACTCAAGTCTCGTCGCGGCCCTTGCGGTCCGCGCGTTGGGGCCGGAACGAGTGTTCGGGCTCCACATGCCTGAGCGAGAGTCTTCGAACGAAACGCTGGCTATCAGCCAGTCGGTTTCGGACACTTTTGGGATCGATTCTGTGGTTGAGGACATCACGGCGCCACTCGAGGCATTTGGAGCATACCGCCGCCGTGATGATGCAATACGGTTAGTGTGCCCCGAGTACGGACCTGGCTTTCGATCGAAGATCGTCCTTCCGTCGGTAGTTGATTCGCATCAGCTCCGGCTGTATTCGGTCGTTGTCGTCGATCCGTCCGGCCTGGAGACTTCTTATCGTCTGTCTCAGAACGCCTACCTGGGAATCGTGGCTGCTACAAACTTCAAGCAGCGTGTTCGTAAGGCGTTCGAGTACTACCATGCAGATCGTCTAAACTATGCTACCTCTGGCACGCCAAACCGTTTGGAGTACGACCAGGGATTTTTCGTTAAGCTCGGCGACGGGGCGGCCGACATTAAACCCATCGCTCACCTCTATAAATCGCAAGTTTATGCCTTGGCGAAGCATCTGGGTGTTCCGAAGGCCGTCATAGCGAGACCATCAACAACCGACACATATTCTCTACCTCAATCCCAGGAGGAGTTCTATTTTTCTTTACCGCACGACAAAATGGACCTCGTGTTGTATGGAAAGAACAACGACGTGCCAGTCAGCGACGTGGCGGCGGCTGTCGGCCTGACGTCTGAGCAGGTACGCCGAGTTTACGGTGACATCGATCAGAAGCGCCGTTCAACCCGGTATATGCATCTTCCGCCTGAATTGGCTGCGCCGGTTCAGGAAATCGTCTGAACTTTCAGAAAGTCCGGGATTGCGCACGCTTCTGACTACACTAGGTCGACTAGGATTTGGCTTGACTGCTTGTGTTGTTGACTGGGTGGGTGGACGCGGAGGATCGGTCGTAGCTGCAGGTGGTGGATGCTGAACGGGCCGGGATGTCACAGCACGATCCGCGACCACGGCCGCGGATCGTGCTGTGGCAAGCCGACCCGGGAGGGGGCCGACTTCCTGGCGTTCGTCAAAGGTCGCTGTCGAACCGTACAGCGGCCGCGAGTGCACGTCGTACTGGGCAACCTGTCCACCCACAAAAGCGGAGACGTCGAAGCCTGGCTGGCCCAGAACCCCAATGTGGACTTCCATTTCACCTCGGTCGGATCCTCCTGGCTCAGCCAGATCGAGAACTGGTTCGGCATTGTCGTCACCCGCCAGTCGATCCGCCACGGCACGTTCGCATCGGTGAAGGCACTGATCGGCCGGATCCGGGACTACATCACGCACTGGAACAGCCACGCGTGACCCTTCGTGTGGACCGCGACCACTGACGAGATCCTGGCCAAGGTGTTGATCACCCAGACCAACATCAGCAAGCTTGACGAGAAGAACAGATAGTAAAGGTCGCAGCATTGCGTTGCGCTGGGTTTGCGATGCCCGACAGGGTCAGCCCGAAAATGACAGCGCGCGAACTGGCCAACACAGGTTAACAGTGTGTCGGCCAGCGGCGAGGGAAGAAGGCTAGAAGCGCTGACCTGACCCCTTGAACTGGTCCACCTGGTTTGAGAGTCAGTTGGTGGATTGGTGGGTGCAGCTGGCAGCGTATCCAGCCGGTGTCTGGTAGCCCAGCGCTGAGTGCCGGCGGTGCTGGTTGTACTCGAGCTTCCAGTCGTCGATGACGACTCGGGCGTGGGTGAGCGACCAGAACTGATTGATGTTCAGGCATTCGTCGCGGAGCCGGCCGTTGAACGATTCGATGTACCCGTTGCGCCACGGTTCACCGGGCGGAATGAACGACAGACCGACGCGTTGCCCGGCCCAGTCGGCCATCGCCGCACACGCCAGTTCGGGGCCGTTGTCGCAGCGAAGCACCGCCGGGTAGCCGCGAACCGCGGCGACCCTGTCGAGTTCATCGATGAGCCGATCGGCGGTGATCGAGCGGTCGACGAGACCGCCGAACGTCTCCCTGGTGTGTTCGTCAACGAGCGACACGATCTTGACCGGCCGCCCGTCGGTGGTGGCGTCGAACTGGAAGTCCACGGCCCAGACGATGTTCGGGGCGTCTGCTGTCGGCCGCTCCTGTGTGGTGCTGGTGCCGACGCGTTTGCGGCGGCGGTGCTGCGGCACCCGCAGTCCTTCCTCCCGCCAAAGCCGTTGCACCTTCTTGTGATTCACCGCCCAACCGTCGGCGCGTGCGTCGTGGTAGGCGCGGCGGTGACCCCACCGCGGATGCTTGGCCGCGTACGCCCGCAGCCAGTTGCGGAGCGTGGCGTCGGGGTCGGCCGGCGTCTGCGCCGGCGGTTGGTGGCGTTGGGTGGCTCGGTGCTGCCCGGTCACCCGACACGCGAACCGCTCGCTCACCCCGAGAACCGTGATCAGGTGGTGGACGGCGGCGCGGCGGCGTGCCGGGCTCAGAAGTTTCCCCGGGCGATCTCCTTCAACGCCGCCTTCTCCAGCTCCGCGTCGGCGAGCAGCCGCTTCAGCGTGGAGTTCTCCTTCTCCAGGTCCTTCAACCGCTTCGCGTCGTCGGCCTTCAGTCCACCGAACTGGTTGCGCCACCGGTAGTACGTCTGCTCCGACACCTGCAGCTCCCGGCACACATCAGCGACCTCTTTGCCCTCGCCGAGCATCCGATCGGCCTGCGCGAGCTTCCGCACGACCTGCTCCGGCGTATGCCGCTTCCTCGTAGCCATCGATTCCGGGCTCTTCAGAGTTAGCAGGGCTTCGCGTGGCTGGTTGACGCCCGGGATTTCCGGGTGCAGGCGTAGCGTACCCGGCGCTTCTGGTTGTCCTGGTTGCGGAAGCCGAAGGCGATCCGGCCGATGTGTTTGACGATCCGGTTGTAGCCCTCGGTGCGGCCGTTGCTGATCCCGGTGTGCAGCCCGGCGATGATCGAGTTCTGCCAGGCGTGCACCGTCCACGCCAGCCGCCGCAGCTGCGCGACCCCGGAGTCGGCGCAATGCAGATAGAACGCGGTCAGCGCGTTGAAGATCCGTCCGCGGTCCGGGTTCGTGCCAGCCAGCTTGAGCAGCTTGCGGAGCAGTTCCTTGCCCTGCCAGCACTTCTCAAGGCCGCCGGACGGGTCCGCCCGACGCATCGCATCCTGCACCTTGGCCAGCTCGTCGTCGGTCAGGGACTCCGCGGCCCGCAGCAGCCGGTTCCGTTGCGCCCACTCCGGGTCGCTCTTGCGGCCCCGCCGGCCACGCAGCGCCCAGGCCAACTCCCGCCGGTAGTCGGTGACCGCCTTGTTGGCCAGGGCGGACAGATGGAACCGGTCCACGACCACGACAGCATCGGGCAGGGCCAGCCGGGCGGCCCGGGCGTAGGTCGCGCTGGTGTCCATCGAGATGTGGGTGATGTTGGCGAGCCAGTCCGGGTCCTGCGCCTGCAGCCACTCGATGAGGACCTTGCTGGTGCGGCCGTTGACCTGCGCGAACAGCCCGCCGTTGCCGCTCAGATCGACCAGGCCGGTGTCGAAGCGGTCCACCCAGGTCTTCGCCCCGGTGGTGGGGTCGGTCTCGTAGTGGGCCTTGCCGCGGCGGGTCTCGTCGACGCCCAGCACGGTCACCGGCGGCGGCTGCTCGGGCAACACCTGCGCGGCGTGCGCGACGAACGCGTCGTGCGCAACGCGCCAGTCCATGCCGAATTCGGCCGCCACACCGGACACCGGCCGGGTGTGGTCGCCGATCGCCTCGGCCGCCAGTCGGCGGGCCCGGGTGGTGATCCGGGCCCGGGCGGGGATCTGCTCGGGCAGGCACTCGGTGAACACCTTCCGCTCGCAGCCGTCGACCTGGCAGCGCCATTTGCGTTTGCGCCACAACAGGATCGGCCGATCCTCGCCCAGCCGGACGTCCCGCGGGCGGGTCGTCACCCACGCCTTCGGCGACCTCGACTGCTCACCGCACTCCGGGCACCAGCCGGCCAGCTGCGGGTCGGTCGAGCAGTGCACGACCCGTCGGCCGACGTCGTCGCGGACGACCTGGTCGACGACCAGCCCGTCGATGTCCAACAGCAGCGAACTACTCTGGTCCATGCTCGTGGTCCTTCGGCAGGTTGCGTAGAGAACAACCAGTTTCGAAGGCCACGAGCCCTCATCTCACCCGACACGCCGCCGCAGGTCGGAGGCCCGGAGCCCTATCAAGTCCGAAGACCCCGATTCCGAGCCTCCCTGCCCGTCCAACGGGCGGCAAGACTCTCACAACACGTGGACCGGTCGCGGGGGGCCTTGTCAGCGCAAATCGGACCTCACGCGACACTATTGGCCTGGGCCACGAAGTGCTTACTGGCTAGGATGTTACACTCTCGTTAGTTGCTTTTCCGATTCACTCTTTGTTCTTGCGGCGGAAGTCCGCAAGAACGGTGAACTCCAGCGAGGATGATCAAGGGCCATGAGCGGCGCGCATACGAACCGGTCGTCTGGCGACCAATATAGCGGCTGAGGAGCGCCCTTTGGCACGGAGCCACGGGTAAATCTCCATAGCGCCCCCACGCTCCCTATGAGGACAAAGAATACGCCGACATAGGTTGCGAACGAGAAGGCATCGAATGTTCCGGCGGCCAACATCGCAGCAGGAAATGTTACAGCCAGCGCTTGCGCGAGGTGCCGGTCGGCCTCGCAGGGGGTCCGCAGTCGAATACTGCGCGCTAGGAAATAGGGAACCAAGTAGAGTGCTGCGAGTGTGGCGACACCAACAACACCGCTTGCTAGCAACGTAACGTAGAATTGGTTGTCCAGCAGCAAGTATTGCTCCGGGATGATCATCCCAGCGCCGCGACCCAAGACTGGTCGCGATTCAAAAAGCTGAACCACCGTGGCCGTATCGGAGAGCCGGTGCTGAATGCTGGGGTCGTTGTTGACATTAGTGAAGAGCGCCCAGATGGTCCCTAATAGGCCGCGGTTGACAAGATGGAACGTCACTAGTGCGATCGATCCTATGACGATCACGTTGTAACGTAAGCGCCACTTCCACACAAAGAGCATGAGGAGGAGTACAACCGCGGTGGTTAGCATGGCCGATCGCGATATGGACATTGGAATCGCAGAGACGATTAGACCAACCTGCACCCAGGAGAGCACGCGGGCCCAACGTGCTCGTTTGGAAAACAGGGCGTAGTGCAACGCCAGTGGAAGCATGATGGCCAAAACTACGCCAAATTCTATGTAGTGTGTCGCTGTTCCGGCCACCCGCGCGAAATCACCGTCACCACGGGCTCCCTGTATGAGCAATTGACTGTTGGCCGTCAACCCAGGAATCCGGATGTAGAGGACGAGATTTACAATTCGGGCGTACTGCAATATTCCGACGATCGCCATTACGGCCGCGAATCCCACCATCGCGCGGAGCAGCAGATCAAGCTGACGTCGTGTTACAAGTCCGTCACAGACGGCCAGCGCCACACCGGCCATCGCAAATGTGAATATCAACCAACGGTCTGCGCTGTTGGCCTCGATCTGGGTTGGTCCGCGATCGAATCCGACCGCATATGTGGCCAATTGCACGGCCACGTAGATGCCGACTAGCCATCGGATCGGCTGCCGACCTGCAGGCAACCCTTTTGGACGCAGTGCGGCTAGGGCCCAGAGGAAGACCAGCAAGATCCCAACTGCGACAGATGGGCGCCCCGCGGCACCCATGCCGCTAACGACCAGCCGCGCGGGGATCAAGAACTGCAGAGCGAGAAAGACGATTAGAATGCCAAAAGTGGTGATCCGATAGGACCGCAGCAGCAGCACCGTGTCGTTGCTTACATGGTGCTTGCGCAGGATGGTCGGCTGCCAAGTTCCGGTGCTGGTACGAGGGCGGTCGAGTACGCCGCTGCTCACCGGCGGGAACCGCTGGCGGACGAGGAACCGATGGCCTGGACAGCGGGCTGATATGACGTGCTGGTAGACCCGCCGGCCGGTCCGCGGGATGGCGCCGGATCTCGGGGCCGGAGACGCCTGGATTGGCGAGTGGCGCCGGTTTCGGTCGGCCCACTCTGCGGCATTGGAACACGTGAAGCCGTCGTGCCGGTGATTTCGCGATGGCCCGGTACCGCGGAATCAGACTGGGCGGCGACCTTCTTGTTCCGACGTCGCCGACGAAGCAGCCCGACAATGTCGTCAAATAATACCGCGACTGCCAAGGCAACCGCAGCACCGAGCACGAGAATCACTGCTTGAACCCGAAGGGCGCCGTCTGTGACAACGTTCGTGATCACCGGTGCTGACAACACCTGCAGCCCGATCTGGTTGGCGTCGGGTACCCCACCGGCCGTTTGACGCTGTTTGAGTTGGGTCGTGGCGATGTCCAGCGCTGCTTGCGCGGTGGCGACCACTTGGTTCGGGTTCTCGCCGCGAACGCCGATGTTGAAGATCGAGCTTCGTGCTTGACTTGTCACGGTGAACGATGGGATCAGGCCCTGTTGCGCGAGTGCTGTCTCGGTGTCTGGACCGTTGAGGATGATGGCGAGCGCCTGGTTGGCTCCGTCGACATTCCCGAATGGGTTAGCGACCGGTGCGACCGTAGGCGGGGGAGTGAGCAAGGCAGATGCGGACGCTTCGTACTCAGGATGCGCCGATTTGCCAGCGGAGTAGGCACCGAACCCCGCGAGTGCGAAGATTGCCAGGAAGATATACCACCGTCGAAGTGCCGCGATCGTAATACCCCAGACGTCCAACGGACCCTCCCGATGTCACTGTCTGACCACAGCCTGTAGTTCGAATGGTCGCGACGAACCCATAGTACCCCGCTGAATGGGTGAGAGGTATCGTCATTTCGGGTGGGAGAGCGGAGGCGTCTCTGACAGAAGGTGACACAAGTCACCGCCGAATGGCTCCGGTCCCGGTCTGGGTCAAGGGGCCGGCCGGCGGGCTCCGTCAACGGTGATCACGTGTCAGAAATGCGCGGCAACTGTACGTAGTGAGGCCTACCGACGCCAGGAGCTCCACGGTGCTGCATTTCAGGCCAACCTCGAGTTGGTGGACCTCACCCAGGCGACGGCCACCTGGGCGCGGAACACCGGAGCACCGGCTAAGGACATCGTTGACAAGTCACCTGAGGACGGGCCATCCACCGCATAAAGTCAGCGGACAGGTCACTAGACCGTACGCGCAAGCTGCCGACGGCGTCGAACTTGGCTTCGCAGCGCCCTCCTGAGGTCGGGTGCGGCCAGCAGAACGGCGATGGCCGCCATGGCGAGCCCGCTCGCGCCCGCCAGTACGGCTCGCGCCCAGCTGTGGGCGCCGGCGATGACGGCGGCAACTGCCGCGGAGCTGAGCGCCCCAGCGATCCCGCCGACCATTCCGGGGAACCAGGCTACCCACATTCTCCGGGCTTTGAACCGGAAGATATGCATGCCGACCGCGACGAATGAGGTGGTGCTGATGATCGCGCTCAGGCTCAAGCCGGCACAAAGCGACACCAGCGCTGAAGATCCGAATGCAGCCGCTCCTGCGATGGCTAGGGCGCTGGTGCCGACCCAGCACCAGGCAAGGAGCGAGGTAAGCCCTGGGCGTCCGACCGCTTGGAGAGCCGGCCCGATCAGCAGTGATCCGGACGTTGCCAATTGACCGATGGCAACCAAACGGATGGCCAACGACACTCCGTGCCACTCCGCACCGAGTATGGTTTCGATGCTGTCAGACATTCCGATGACGATCCCCAGCGCCGGCATACAAAGCAACGTGGTCGCACGAGTCATGGAGAGTAGGCGGTCACGGAAGGCTGGTATGTCATCTTGCAGCGCCGAGAGTCCGGGCAGCGCTACCGCCTGCATGGATCGGGCAGAAATATCGACGACAAGCGTTGTCAGTCGGTTGGCCATCCTGTAGAGGCCAACTATCACGGGGCCGAACAGCGGGCCGGCCATCAACACATCCAACCGACCGCCCAGAAATACTCCGATGCTGCCACCGGCCGAGCGCATCGAATAGCTCCAAAGTGTTCGGGCCGCGGCCAAGTCAACGCGCAGCCGCGGTCGCCAAGTGGCCACTCCCCAGAGCACGATGGCAGCGACCACGGAGGTGGTGAGTTGCTGCGCGACGAGAGCCCAAACACCCCAGGACAACAATGCCCCGACCACGCCGACGATCCCGCCAATTGCGGCTGAGACCCAGGTACGAACGGCAAGCGCTTTGAACGCGAGTTCCCGGGTTAGCAAGGCTTCCTGGACGACCACGAGCGAGGTGATCGGGATGCCACACGCGAGGACGCGTACGACTCCGGCGAGTTCCGGAAGATCGTTCATGCCGGCCCAAACCGGCGCAATCACGACTCCGATGCCCGTCAGGATCATCCCTATACCGACGACCAACCAGAATGCCGTGTCCGCCTGGGGCCCGGTAAGTTCTTTTCGAGAAACAATTGCTGGGGCTAGCCCTTGTTTCTGCAGCATTTCGATGAGGCCAGTAAATGCGAGAGCAAGAGACATGACGCCAAACACCCTCGGGCCAAGGAAGGCGGCAAGGATAAGGGTCAGTCCGCTGGTGATTGCCATACGGCCGAGGTTCTGTGCGTAAGACCATGCCGCAGCTCCGCGAAGGTTGGTCCGCTTCGTGCTCCCCGGTGCCGACCTGTTCACATGACCCTGCCGTTCAGAATTGCCACTCTGCCAAAGTGTAGCTACACACAAAAACTGCCCAGCACCCGAACAGTCCCTCACCCGGCCGCCTGACAACTGCAAGTCCACAGCATGCTGGGACAAATTTGGTCAGGCCCTGGGGGGACGGTGCGTCACAAGCGACGTACCGTCCCCCCAGGGCCTAGATCCTACGCCGGCACTGAAACGGTGATCACGGCAGGCGTACTCGAGTTCCCTGACCGATCCTGCTCGTACACGGCGTACGTGTAGGTACGGCCCGTGACTACTGCCCCATCAGTGGTCGACTCACCCAGCGTCGGACGGACCCCGATGTTACGCCCCCCGGTGGGGGAAACATCGCTCGTCGCACCATCGAATCGGCGAACGACAATTCGGTTGAGATCATTGTCGGGCGAGGCAGTGTTGACCCAAGCCAAGGTGACGGTGGTCGAAGTACTCGCCTGGAGTTGAAGATCGCTGACCGGGGGCGGGGGTGTCAGATCAGCCGGGGTGGTAATTGTGACGGTGCTCTCGGGACCGAGTTCGCTGTCGTTGCCGATTCCATCCCTGACGAAGATCGAGTAGCTGTATTGATGATTCGGCAGTAGGCCGCCGTTCTCGGTCGATTCGGCCAGCGCCGGTGACAGCGAGATCCCCTTTCCAGAGGTCGCCGTCGGTGGAGGAGTTGCCCCGTCCGCACGTCGGACGACAACCTTCGTCAACGGCACATCGGTCGGGTTGTGCCAGGTCAGCGAGATGTCGAATGGGCTGTTTGCGGTGGCTTGCGCACTTGTCACTGGGCTCGGGAACTGTGCGGGGACTGTGATGCTAGCGGGAGCACCAACATTTCCGGCCTTGTCAATGGCAAACACGGCGTAGGTGAACTGCTGGCCGGGCAGCAGGGAGTGGATGTCGGTGGTGTATTCGACGAGTGGTCTGCTCATAGGGATGTTGTCGCCATCGGTCGGCGATGCCGGTGGAGTGACGCCGGCCGACCGACGAACAACAATGCTTTGAATGTCCCGATCGGTAGCTTGTGCGGGATACTGCCAGGTCAGACGGACCTTGCTGCCGGTGACGGTTGGGGCGGCGAGGTTGGTGACCGGGGTTGGCGGTGGGTCATCGGCCAGAACCATGTTGTTCATGGCCTTGCCGGTGATGGCGGTGACTCCACTCAGGCCGACCGGAACTCTGGTCTCGCCATAGGCGTTGCCGCCCCAGGCCACTACCGTGCCATCAGCCAGCGCAACGAGACTGTGTGTGGCGCCAGCGGACACGGCGACCACATTGGACAACCCAGCCGGAACGGTTGCCTGACCGTCGGCGTTGCTGCCCCAGGCCACAACGGTGCCATCCCCACGCAACGCCAGGCTATGGTTCCATCCGGCGGCCACTGCAACGACATCGGACAACCCAGCAGGCACGGTGGCCTGTCCATTTGCATTGTTGCCCCACGCAACGACGGTGCCGTCACTTCGCAGAGCGAGGCTGTGGGTGCCGCCTGCATCGATGGCGACTACATCGTTCAGGCCGGCAGGGACGTTCGATTGACCGTAGTTGTTCTGACCCCAGGCCACGACCGTGCCGTCCCCGCGCAAAGCCAGGCTGTGATACCGGCCGCCGGAAATCGCCACGACGTCGGTCAAGCCGGCGGGTACCGACGATTGATTGTAGACATTCGCGCCCCATGCGACGACTGTGCCGTCGCTACGTAACGCCAGGCTGTGGAATCCGCCAGCGGCGATTGCAACAACATCGGACAATCCGGCCGGAACGTTGGTCTCGCCAGCTTCATTGTCTCCCCAAGCAACAACCGTACCGTCATTTTTGAGAACGAGGCTGTGCGCGGCTGTCGAAATCGCTTTGACATCGCTCATCCCAGTCGGAATGTTGGATTCGCCCCAGGTGTTTCGACCCCACGCGACGATTGTCTTGGGCTGCGGGTCTGCGCCTGCCGCGGGTGCGAGCGCGACTAGGACCGAGCCAAGCATGGCAAGCACAGCCGCAACCGATAGTAGCCGCGTCCTGACGGGTGTCGTGCGGCGAGAGATCCCCAATGCCATTCAATTCCTCCGTGGCTGGATGTACCGACCCTCCGAGGCTGGTGCACAGACATCTCGAGTGCGCATCCCCCGTTTGCACGTGAGACTACGCCTAGTTAGCAAGAAACACGACACGGCGGGCGGGGCATAAGCCTAAAGAGTGATCAGCTCTCTCTGGAGAGACTACTTGACCCCTGACCGTTGTCGGTACGGTCGAGCGCGATCGGCGACGATAGCCCCATTCAGGCGATCGATGAGAGACCGTCAGAGAACGCAAGGACGCGTGTAGCCGCGCCGCTGTCGCTCTCGATGTTGGAGTCGGTCAGGTTCAGTCAGGCGACCGTGACCGCCGGATTTGCATCGTTGGCCGGCAAACCCGTCCGCTCGATGATGAAGCGCCTGAGTTCGGCCTCAGCTTCCAAGTCGACGAAAGTCCGACCTTTCGGGGGGGCAGGTTGGTCACCGGGCCCAACGTGCGCGCTCGGGTCAGCTGACTTGCCCGTCAGATCGTCAAAGACGCTCACGTATCTACTTGCCTGGGGAGCCCAATCCAGGACTTTGCTGACGCGAGCCCGCGCCGCGATTCCTCGCGATACGCGGAGATCGGAATCGTTCAGCAACTCCTCGATAGCGTCGGCGAAGGCCGATTTGTCGCCGGAAGGCACATATGTCACAGTGTCGGCGCCGGAGACCCGAGTCTCGATCAAATCAAAGGACACGGACGGCAACGCGTAGGCCATGTACTCCATGGTCTTGTTCATCGTCGAGACATCGTTGAGTGGGGTCTTGAGATCTGGGCACAGCCCGACGTCGGCTGCACTGAGGTAGTCAGCGATCATGGCTCTGTCGGCTCGACCGGTGAAGATGACGTGCTGGTCAAGACCGAGTTCGGTGCATTGGCGCTTCAAATCCTCCAGACAATCGCCAAATCCAAGTAGAGCCACCCGCAGCCCCGTCCGCCCGCGCCGATGAATCAGATCGTCGGCGACGTGCAGAATCATCTCGACACCATCTTGCGGGCCCATGATCCCGAGGTATACGAGCAGTTTGTCGGCGCCACTGCGAATGAATGTAGGAGGGTAGACGGGACGCATCGAACGGGTGTCCGGACCACTGCGGACGACGGTGACGTGGTTGTCGGCCTTCCCGCCTCGCGTGATGGCCAATCGCTTATAGGACTCATTGGTGGAGATGACGTGATCGGCGGTGTGGTAGGTCATCCGCTCCAGCCAGCGCAACCCCCGTAGTTGCAGTTTGCCGCCGAGGGCCTTCGGCTCTCCGAACCTGGAAAGGTATAGCTCAGGATTAAGGTCGTGCTGGTCAAAGATGAACTTTGTGCCACCCAGACGCCACAGTCGGGCCAGCAACCAATAGGTATCCGGTGGATTGCACGCCTGGATGACGTCGAACCCCCGCTCGCGTCGTACTTGGATCGACAGCGCTGCGGTGCGCAGCCACGAGTAAATGAACTCCAAAGCGAAGCCACCCAAACCCTTGGCGCCCGGCGCTGGTCGGTATTTGTAGATGGCGATCCCGTCGATAACCTGGCGGGATGGGTCGCCTGGACCTTTCGGGCAGATCACACTGACCGAGTAGCCGTTCGCCTTGAGCGCTTGGCACTCCAGCCACACCCGCCGGTCCAGAGGGACTGGCAGATTCTGGACGATGATCAGCACCCGAGGGGGGCCTGACTTACCGGAAGACACTCTCAACCGTTTCGTCACGCAGGCCTCGTCGGTAGCCGTAGCAGAACGCGAGGTCATCGATCATCCCTCCGAGTGGATCGGCGTCCGATTCCAGCGAGTGTGGTCAGGCACGGCGGGAAAGACGTGACCTCACCCAGGGTGGTTAGCCAAGTCGTCAGTCAGCCTGTCACAGCCAACTCACACGTACTATAGCTCAGTGTAGTCGAGATGTGGAACCCGTGCACCTAAAAGGAGTAGTGTCACCGCGGCACCCGCCGCTAGAATTGTACGAAGTGCGAACAGACTAGATGTTGCGATGCCATCCGATCGATCATCAGATTGTCGGGGTTGATCACCGTCGCCCGAGCGCCCGGTAGCTCCAGCCGGCCGACCGCCAGGCCTGCGGGTCCAGCGCGTTGCGGCCGTCCAGGATCCGGCGGCCGGCGACGACCTTGCCCAGTTCGGCCGGGTCGAGGTTGCGGTACTCGTCCCATTCGGTGAGCACCATCACCAGGTCGACCTCCTTGGCCGCGTCGAAGGGTGAGTCGGCGTATTCCAGGTCCGGCCAGGCCCGCTGTGCGTTGGGCACCGCCTGTGGGTCGGTGACGATCACGGAGGCGCCCTGCAGCCGCATCTGCGCGGCGACGTTGAGTGCGGGGGAGTCGCGGATGTCGTCGCTGTTCGGTTTGAACGCCAGCCCGAGCACGGCGATGCGGCGGCCGACGATCGATCCGCCGAGCGATTCGCGGGCCAGGTCGACCATCCGGACCCGGCGGCGCATGTTGATCGAGTCGATCTCCCGCAGGAACGCCAGCGCCTGATCGGCGCCCAGCTCACCGGCCCTGGCCATGAACGCCCGGATGTCCTTGGGCAGGCAGCCGCCGCCGAAGCCCAGCCCCGCGTTCAGGAATCGTCGGCCGATCCGCGGGTCGTAGCCGATGGCGTCGGCCAGCTGGGTGACGTCGGCGCCGCTGGCGCTCGCAGACCTCGGCCATCGCGTTGATGAACGAGATCTTGGTGGCCAGGAAGGAGTTGGCCGCCGCCTTCACCAGCTCGGCGGTGGGGTAGTCGGTGGACACCAGCGGGGTGCCCTTGCCCAACGGGGTGGCGTAGACCTCGTCGAGCAGTGCGCGGGCTCGCTGCGCTGCCTTGCCGTCCGGCAGGCCGTAGACGATGCGGTCCGGGTGCAGCGTGTCCTCGACCGCGAAGCCCTCACGGAGAAACTCCGGGTTCCAGGCCAGCAGGGCGTCCGGTTCGGCGTCGGCGACCAGGCCGGCGAGCCGGGCCGCGGTGCCCACCGGGACGGTGGACTTGCCGACCACCAGGTCGCCGGCTGACAGGTGCGGCAGCAGCGCGGTGACCGCGGCGTCCACGTAGGCCATGTCGGCCGCGTACTCGTTGCGCTTCTGGGGGGTGCCGACGCAGACGAAGTGCACCTGCCGGCCCTGCGCGTCGGCCATGTCCGCGCTGAACCGGAGCCGGCCGCCGGCCAGCTGGCGGGCCAGTACCTCGGGAAATCCCGGCTCGTAGAACGGGGCGACCCCGTCGTTCAGCTTGGCGATCTTGGCGGCGTCGACGTCGATACCGAGCACGTCGTGACCGAGCTCGGCCATACAGGCGGCGTGCACCGCACCCAGGTAGCCGCAGCCGATCACGGTCATCGTCACCATGTCTTGTGTGCCCCCGTGACTAGCGCTTTGTCAATCGAACGGCGCAAGGCCGTGTACTAATAGGTGCCATATGACGACTACTTCTCCGGAAAGAGGATCAGCATATCACTCGAATAGCGTAACACGCTCGCTGTGGCGATGACTTTGTGTTGCGCATCTCGCTCGCCACTGCACTGATGGATCGACACAGGCCTGCTGACCGTACGTGCCCGGCGATCATCATTTCGTAGCCGCCGATAGGCGTGTCAGCAGCGGCATCGGCGGGGCGTGGCGTGGCCTGCAGCAGGAGTGCCATGGCGGCGACACGAGGAGGTGGTACCCGGCTGGCGAGGATCTGGAGCTGCGGCTATTCGATGGCTCGTGCCCGAGCGATGAGGTCCGCACGCTGGAAGAGATCCTCTGCCTCTGCCCCTGGTCCGGACCCAGACGGAGTGATCGAGCTGACCGACGAGGAGTTCGTCGCATTCCTTGAGTCGGCCCCGCGGATGAGTAGTCTGCCGCCCGCCATCGACCAAGACTTGGGCACAGCGCGGCCCGAAACGGTCAGGCAGACACCGTGTAGCTGACTTCTTCCCTGACGGACAGTCCCACTGCGTCTGCGATTGCCTGGACCTTTTCGACACTCACACCCGCATAGCCCGTCGCCTCCCAGCGCTGCACCTGCTGCTCGGCCACTCCCAGTAGTTGCGAAAGAGCCAGCTGCGTCAGCCCGGCCGCGATCCTGGCCTCGATCAACGCAGGCAGTAGTGCGACTATGGATGTGAGGACCGTCCCTCTCACATCGCCTGCTCTCAGTGCTTCGTACCGTTTGATCTGCGAGCGCAAGTCGTCTATCTGAGAGGCCAGGCCCTCCTGCATTGCTTGATGAAGACGCCGATGAACACCGGGGTCGGGTGCGCTGGCAAGGGCCGCTGCGTACGCGCTCTCGAACTTCTCGAGCTCCTTCTTCGAAATCTTGTACTGGCGCTCGTTGGCAATCATTTCAGCTCCTCCACAAGGTCGATTGCGACGGGGAGGTTCCCGGTGGCGGCATCAAGAGGTGGCAACACGACACAACCTCCAGCACAACACAACAGTAGTGTTGTGTTGTAAAAGGCGTCAAAGTGCCGGTCAGACGGTGTTGCGCATCCCTGCTGCCGCTCCGTTGATGGTGAGCAGCTTGGCTGTGTTGAGGCCGGGTTGGTCGTCGAGCAGCTCGGCCTCGTCCTTGTCAACACGCGTTTGCGAACGTAAACTTGGGTAGGTGGATGTTGATTGGACGCATGGCGAAGCGCACATGTGGGCCAAGCACCAGATCACCGTTGCCGAAGCCACGGAGGCATTGAACGACCCGGACGCGCTCCTGTTCGACCCGGATCCCAAGAGTCGTTCGGGAAAGAGTGCGCGACTGTTCGGCTATTCGCCAACATCGGCAGCCGTGCTGGTAGTGATCCTGGTGCGCCGGGACGGGTCGGCAGGATGGTGGGGAGCGAACAGTTGGCGGGCCAACAGCGCTGATCGACGGACTTATCAGGAAGGGAACAGGCCATGAGTGGCATCGCCCGTGAGATTGAGGACATCGCGACTGAGGCGGACGTAACGGCCGAGGATCCCATGCCGGCTGGCGCTTCCTCCACCCGGCCGAACAAGTCGGTGGTGGTTGCCGTCCGTTTGACCCCGGAGGACGCGGCCGAGGTCGAAGTGCTGGCCGAACAAGCCGGGCTGCCGGTGTCGACACTGCTTCGGACGTGGATCACCACCGGTCTGACCGCCAGTCGGCCGGAGTCCTTGGCTTCAGCGGTTGAACGCCTTAGCGCCGATGTCGCTCTGATCCGCCGGTTCGTCGCGTAGTGCCGGAAAGGCGGGTTGGGCGGGCGCGCGGGCCGGCCGGAGCCTGCAGTGTGCGCTGATTTGGCGGAACCCTGACAACGACACCTCGCGCCAAATTGGCGCAGAACCTACCGAGCGCGTGCCGGTCAGCCGGTGTTGCGCATCCCCGGCCGCGACCCCGTTGATGGTGAGCAGCATGGCCCGTCGCAGGCCGGGGTCGACGTCGTCGTCGGACAGGTTGCGGATCCGGCCGAGCAGGTCGACCTGTAGGTGGGAGATGGGAGCCAGGTACGGCTCGCGGACCGACAGGGTTCGTTTGAGGCCGGGTTGGTCGTCGAGCAGTTCGGCCTCGCCGGTCACCCGCAGCACCTCGGCGACGGTGCGGTCGTGTTCGGCGCGGATGACGTCGAACAGGTGCCGCAGTTCGGCCGGGACCAGCGCCGACACGTACAGCGAGGGGGTCTGCCCCGAGTTCAGTTGACACCTGACCTCTGAGGTTTCGGCCTCAGACGGAAGGATGTCTTTCGTGGCTAAGCCCTATCCCAAGGAGTTCCGCGACGACGTCGTGGCCGTGGCCCGCAAGGGCCAGGCGACGCTGACGCAGATCGCGAAGGACTTCGGCATCTCCGAAGGCTCGCTCGCGAACTGGATGAAGCAGGCCGACATCAAGGACGGTCGCCGTCCCGGTCTCACCGACGTCGACCGTGCTGAGCTTCGCGAGTTGAAGAAGCGCAACCGCCTCCTCGAGCAGGAGAACGAGGTCCTGCGTAGGGCAGCGGCCTACCTGTCGCAGGCGAACCTGCCGGGAAAATAGTCTTCCCGCTCGTCCGAGAGATGGCTGCGACCGGCGCCCCGATCAGGGTGCCGGTCGCGGTGACGTTGCGGGTGCTCGGCCTTTCGCGGGCCGGGTACTACAAGTGGCTCAGCGACCCCGTATGCCAGCGGGACTACGACGACGCCCACCTCATCGACAAGCTCTACGACCTCCATGGCGACGATGCGACGTTGGGCTACAGGTTCCTCACCGACGAACTCGAAGACGAGCACGGCATCCAGGTCGGGGAGAACCGGGTGCACCGCCTGTGCCGCATCGCCGGCATCACTGCCAGCCACCACAAGAAGCGCTCCAAGACCGGCTCGACCGGCCCCGCGCCACACGACGACCTCCTCGCGGTCGTCGACGAGCACGGCGTCGTACGTCACGAGTTCCTCGCCGACGCCCCGAACAAGGTGTGGCTGTGGGACATTTCCGAGCACCCCACCCGCGAAGGCAAGCTCTACATCTGCGCGATCAAGGACGTGTGGTCGAACAAGATCGTGGGCTACTCCATCGACTCCCGGATGAAGTCGTCCCTGGCGCGGGCCGCGATGCGCAACGCGATCGCGCTCCGCAGCCCGGCCGGGACAGTCTGTCACTCCGACCGAGGCGGTCAGTTTCGTGCCAAGCGGACCCAGCGGCTGCTGGCGAACAACGACCTGGTGGGGTCGATGGGCCGCTCCCACGGCGCCGGCGACAACGCCAGCATGGAGAGCTTCTTTTCCCTGCTGCAGAAGAACGTCCTGAACACCCGCCGTTGGGACACCCGCGACGACCTCCGCCTCGCGATCGTCACCTGGATCGAAACCAAGTACAACCGACGACGCCGCCAGCGGGCCCTCGGCAAGCTCACCCCGGTCGAGTTTGAGATGATCTACAAGGCCGCAGAAGCGGCCTGACTACTGCAAACCCCGAGTGTCAACCAGACCGGGGGCAGACCCCGGCATCCAACAACTCACGCTGATCCCGCGACCGACCCTGCACACCAAGATCATCCCGAACCCACAAGATCAACAGGGGCCGACATACGGATAATTCAGGAGCGTCCTAGAACCACCGCCGGACGACACCAGAAAACACGAGGCGGGCCAGAGCCTCCGGATAAACCGGAGTGATTCAAGAGTCCGCGACCGGCTCGGCTACTGACGCCCGAGCGCCCGATAGTTCCACCCGGCCGCTCGCCAGACTTCCCGATTCAGTGCGTTGCGACCGTCCAAGACCCGCCTACCAGCGACGATTGTGCCGAACTCGACAGGGTCCAGCTTGCGATACTCATCCCATTCGGTGAGCACCATGACCAGGTCGGCGTCCTTGGCGGCCGTCTGTGCAGTGTCCGCGTATTCCAGGTCCGGCCACGCCTTGTGTGCATTGGCCACCGCCTGCGGGTCGGTGACGACCACGGAGGCCCCCTGCAGCTTCATCTGGGCGGCCACGTTCAGAGCGGGGGAGTCGCGGATGTCGTCGCTGTTCGGTTTGAACGCCAGGCCTAGGACCGCGACGCGGCGTCCCACGATGGAGCCGCCGAAGAACTCACGGGCGAGATCGACCATGCGCACCCGACGACGCATGTTGATCGAATCGATCTCCCGCAGGAACGCCAGGGCCTGGTCGGCTCCGAGCTCGCCCGCTCGGGCCATGAAGGCCCGGATGTCCTTCGGCAGGCAACCACCGCCGAAACCGAGGCCCGCGTTGAGGAAACGCCGGCCGATCCGGGGGTCGTAACCGATGGCGTCGGCCAGTTTAGTGACGTCGGCGCCGCTGGCCTCACACACCTCGGCCATCGCATTGATGAACGAGATCTTGGTGGCCAGGAAGGAATTGGCGGCGGCCTTGACCAATTCGGCGGTGGCGTAATCGGTGACGACGAGCGGTGTGCCCGCTGTGAGGGCATTCCCGTACACCTCGTCCAGCAGCGCCTTGGCCGCATCGCCGGGGACGCCGTCGGGCAGCCCGTACACGATCCGATCGGGGCGCAGGGTGTCCTGCACCGCAAACCCTTCCCTAAGGAACTCGGGGTTCCATGCCAACATCGCCCCGGGCTGTGCCTCGGTCACCACATCGGCGAGGCGAGCGGCGGTACCCACGGGCACGGTCGACTTACCGACGACCAGCGCGTCGGGCGACAGGTGGGGGGCCAGCGCGTTGACCGCTGAGTCCACGTACGCGAGGTCGGCGGCGTACTCGTTGCGCTTCTGCGGGGTACCCACACAGACGAAGTGGACCCGCCGCCCCGTGGCCTGCGACATGTCGGAGGTGAATCGGAGTCGACCGGACTCGAGGGCCTCGGCCAGCAGCTCGGGAAAGCCGGGCTCGAAGAACGGCGGAACGCCCCGATTGAGCTGGTCGACCTTGCCGGCATCGACGTCGATTCCCAGGACGTCATGGCCCAGGGTGGCCATGCACGCGGCGTGGACCGCCCCTAGATATCCACAGCCGATGACCGTCATGGTCGTCATGTCTTGCCTACCCCCGGGTGAAGAGACATTTCAATCGAACGGCGCAAGGCCGTGCACCGATAGTGCCACAAATCGGCACGTGTTCTGACAACTCACCTCCATCATCACCCTTTCAGGTGAGGTGAGATCGACCTCGAGACGCTCTCTGCGTACATAGGGTGGCTGAACTGCCGCGCCTCGGGCGGTCGGCTACACACCGCGACTGATCGTCACCGGTTCACCGGTGTCGTCGAACACATTGTTGTCCAGGACGGCCAGCCCCGGCCCGCGGAGTATGTACAACTGGCTACCCCAGGTCGACCTGATGAACCGATTGTTGCGGATGACGGTTGAGCTGAAGTTGTTCCCGCGACCGGAGGCGATGTTGATCGATGCTGCCCCGCCCATGAGCCAGTTCTTCTCGATCAACACGTTGGTGATCCGGTTGGCGGCCGAGTCATCGACCTCCTGCTTGATCATGAAGCAGGAGTTGTAGAGGTCGTCGCCGGAGGCTATCTGGGCGGCCATGCCAGTGTGATGGGCACCCGGCACTCGAGTGCCTCCGATCATGTTGCCCCGGAACACATAGTTCGATCCCCGGTGGAATTGGACTCCGTCGGTATGCGTGTAATAACCGCTGGCCGGCGGCATTCCGGGTGTTGTTGCGCTCCATTCCTGATACAGCCCGTTGTGGATCCAGCAGGCTTCGGCGGTGACATTCCCCAACGGGGAGGTCAGCGATAGTGCATCGGGGAGGTTGTCCAGTTCGCTGCGTCGGATCGTGTAGTTGGCACCTCGTATCCCTTCGCACCAGGGATTGCTCTGCCCGGTCAGTCGGCAGTCCTCGACCACGAGTTCGCGAAGGTTGTCATTGGCGCCCACGATGCAGGCGGTCAGCGCGCCGGTCGCGGCGGTGCCGTGGATAATCGAGTTGCGGACGATCACCGACTCGTACGCGCCCAGATTGACGCTGCCCCAGACCTCAACGTTCTCAACGACCTGCCGGTGAGCTGCGATATTCAGATTGCCGTTGATGGTCCGTAGAGTCGACCCGGACACGGGTCCTGTTGTGCTGCTGCTGGGCCGATAGGTGCCTGGGACAAGTTGGGCCCTGCTTGGCGCGGTGGGCGGGGCCACCGCTCCAGAACTGGTGTTGGTCACGCTGATCAACATGAATTTCTCCCAGTCGCCGACTGCCTGGCGGTTGGCGATCAGGGGTGAAGCGCCGGCCGAGTCAGCGCAGACAAACGCGTTGTTGGCCTGGCTCCGCAGGCTGACTGTTCCATCGTGGTTGTCGACGAGTTGGAACGACTCCCAGGTCGAGATGGTCGTGCGATTTGCGATGAGCGGAGATTTGCCTTGGTTATCAGCGCAGACGAAGAGGCCGTTTGCCGCAGCTCGAAGCGCCACTAGTCCGTTTCCGAGGTCGACCACCGTGAAGGTTTCCCATCCGCTCAACGCTGCCCGGTTGGCGATGAGGGGCGCATTTCCAGCGTTCTCTGCGGTCACGTAGAGCATATTGGCCATTGAACGAAGGCCGATAAGTGTGCTCGGAGCTCGGTGCCGGCCGGCGGCGGATGCGCTCGACGGTGTCGCCAACGAGACGAGCAGTGTTGCCGAGGCGAGGCTCGCCATCTGGAGGAACGCTCGGCGGCTGCGCGGGCGGACCCCGGTCACCGCAGAGGCGCTCAGGGCGTCGGCACCTGACACCGTGTTGGACGGTTGTTGATTCGCGATCACGTTCGTGCCTTTCCGCTGAGGTCGTCCGGGGAGGGCGACATGCGAAGACCGAGACGAACGGTAACCAACCCAGTCACCTTCCGCAATGAGTAGCTCACGCAAAGTGACGGGCTCGAAGCGGCTGGGGTTGCCGGCGTGGGACTGTCGATCCTGTCCAGGACAACCGGGCCAACGCGGCTACGAGAGCGGCCCCAGCCTCCTGGTTCCGGCGGGCACGCCGACCGCGGCTGCGATGTCGGCCGGTAGGGCGATGGCAACGTCCTGGGCCTGTTGGATGTCAGCCGACATCCGCCCGATCGTCACACTCGTGGCCGTCAGCCGGTTCAACCACGTCGAGTTCTTGGCGGCAGCGAGTGCCGCCGGCGTTTCGTATCTGGTCACGGTGGCGTTGTCGGTCCCACCCCAGCCGACCATTGTTGGGTCCGTCTTTGCGGCGCGGTTATTGAAGAGGTTGCCGGTGATGGTGACGTTCATGCTGTCGACGCCGATGCCCGTCTTCCCGTCCAACCCGTAGAACTGGAAGTAGCCTCCGTTGCCGAACGCATTGTTCGAGACCGTGATGTTTCGGGTCAGCCACGGATTGGTGGGATCCGGGACGGGCTGTCGTGGATCGTGCCCGGCAAAGCTCGCATCGGCCTGGCGTCGTTGATCCTGCTTCAACTGCAGCCCGAACAGCGTGTTGCCGCCGATGCTGTTGTTGTAGACGCGAACGGTACCCGTGTCAAAGATCAACACGCCAGTGTCACCGTTGCCAGTCGCGCTATTGTTGGCAATGATCCCACGCTCACAAAGCTCGAGCTCGATCCCGTGTTTCTTGTTGGCGTCGGCCGTGCTGTTCACGACCGTGATCCCGACCGACGACTCGTCGAACCAGAGTCCGGTGGCATAGTTGCGGCTCGCATCGACATTGCTGACGGTCAGGTTGCGCGAGCGGGTGACCTTCAAGCCTCCGGCCACGGGAGCCGGTTTGAACCTTTCGGTGTTGTTCTCGGTCAGGACCGAATCCACGATGGTTAGCCCGTCCGCTGTCGTGGCGCCCAGGCCCAGCATGCCGTTGCGCGTCGACGTGAGCCGTTCGGCACGGTCATTGGAATTGCGCATCATCACGCCAATGGTGGCGTTGTCCTGGACAACGAGGTCACGAACAGTGCTGTTGGCGTTCCCCATCCGAACCGCGCCGCTCAAGAGGTACGGCGTGCCGTACCGGCGCACTCCGAAGCCCTGCAGGGTGCTGCCGGTTGAAGTGACATAGAACGCTTGACCGAGATTGCTGGCCCGAACTTCATGACCATTCGGATTGTTGCCGAGCGTGATGGTCTTGGCCGCGTGGTCGATGGAGAAAGTTCCGGGTCCTACAGCCGATGCGTTCGTCACCTGCGTGAGATTGGACCCGTCGTAGAACACTTGATCGGGTTCGTTGGCCATCGGGTAGGCCGGGTCGACAAAGCGAGAGTAGGAGTCACCGCCACCCAGAGAGTTGTCAGGTACAACCGTCCACCCCGAGGAGACCCAGCGGTTCCCGGTCTGCACCCAGTTGCTGACGGGAACCGAACCGTCGAACCAGACGGCTTCCTTGGGGTACGCCTGAATGGTCAGGGTCTTGGTGACCAGAAGCGATTCGTTGTAGATACCTGCTCGAACAACGACGGTGCCACCGCTCGGAGCCTTGGCGATCGCGGCCCCAACCGATTTGACCGGGCTGGTCAGACCGCCGGCCGCTGAGTCACGGCCATTGGCCCCATCGACGTAGACGGCACCGGCGGGAATTGGATAGGCAGCACTCCCGACGGGGACCGATCCACGGGCCGCCGTGGTCCCGGCCGGGCTCGTTGTGGTGGTCTGAGCCGTCGTCGTTGAGGTCGGAGTCGGCGTGCTTGTCGTGGGACTTGCGGTGCTGGTGGTCGTGGCTGGGGAAGTGTTTAGGGTCGAAGTCGCCGGCGGAGTGATGGGGGCCCAGGCTTTCAGGGAGGCGACCTGTACCCGGGTCGGCGGTGCCGAGCTCGACAGGTAGACCCACAGGCCGACGGTGCCGGCCGAGCTCAGCCGGTCCGAAGCGGAGTCCTGAACCGTGGCCTGCCACGCCGGTTCTGAGGCGCCTTCCAGCCACGCCTTCGCACTGATTGCGACCGGGTTTGCCCCCACCGCCTGGGCCTGCAAGATGACGCTCTGGTTCGCCACGATCCGAAACGGCAGGACGAATTGCGTGAGGGCGGTGTCGGTGCCACTGGCTCGGCGAACGATGGCCAGCACGATGGCCCCACTGTTCATCGTCTTGACCTGCACCCGATAGGCGTCGCCGTTGCTGCGGCGGCGCAGTTCCTCCGAGTAGTACACACCTCCTACGGTCGGAAGGTCGAAGGTCGTCCGGAGTTCGATATCGCTGGCTGCCACAGCTGATAGCGATGCTGTCGCGGCCAGGCCGGGCTGCAGGTCGATCAGACCTTTCCCTGGGACGACCGAGAAGTGATCGGCCGGAGGACGGCCGCTGTAGTCCACGGTGTACAAACCGCCCACTTCGGCGGGCCCCCACCCGCCGGTGGTGGTCCGGTTGAACGTGTCTGTGGCGACCGCCGGCCAAGCAGGAACGGTGGGGCCGGCCGCGGCGGGTTGAGCCGGGCCGAAAGGGAACGCGCTGAGCGACAGCAGGAGCGAGACGCACAGGACAAGCCACCGCCGACGGCTGGGGAGCGTCGAGCTGCACGGCCTGGGGGTCGGAGCGAGCGGCACGGTGGTATCGCCTTTCGTCGTGCAAGGCCGATGGCCGCGGCATAGTCCGGAATATGCCGGTGTGCGGGCTCGGCCCGCCTGTTGCTCTCATTGGGGGCTTCGGCGGACTCTAGCTCGCCCATTAGGGTGGTGTCAGTCACCTGTTCACTCACATCTGTGGCGCCATCAGCGCTGGTGCTCAACCAGAGTTCGCCCGAATGAGTAGATCATCACCAACGGTTACCGACAGGCTTCGAGCCGGTCGGTGGCCAGGACGACGACGCGAAGTCGGTATCGATGAACCCGCCGGAGCGAGTTCTTCATTTGCCCTTGCGGTGCAAACGGGTGATTCAGCCTGAGGCTGGGCCGTTCTAGCCCCGAATGAGTCTTTTGTCCGCCCGGGCGGAGTGGCCTGGTGAACGACCGACTGGCAAGCATGTCCGTTGGTTGCGGACACCGGTTGATGGTGTGCGCCTGGAGGTCGGGTCGCGATACTCAAACCCCGTCATGTCGACCTTTCGCCCGTCCGTGAGGCCCGAGACGACTGTTCAGGCTCGAGCAGCCCCGCTGTGAGTTACCAGGAGTGACGGTCTGGTCGCTCGCGGAACTTTGTGGCCGTCGGGGTACACGTTCGGCGTAACGACTGCTAGGATTCGACTACGTTCTGAGATATCTCTGGGGCGGATTGCGTTGGTGGGGGAGTTCGGGGATCACGTGGCGGAGCAGGCTGCCTGCTCGGCTCCATGGCGACCAGCCGGACTGTGTGCACGGGGACTGAAGGAGATTGCCAGACATGAACATGCCCGCGTTCGACGGCCGGGGGGGCCGCCGATCAGGTGCACGTCGATCGCACCTGCTGGCGACCAAGCGAGGGTGGACCGCCGCGGTCGGCGCCTGCACGCTGTTGGTCCTGGCCGGATGTACCTCGACGGGCACCGAGGCACCGCGGTCGTCTGACGGTGCCGCGGCTGCCGTGACGTCGGCGAGCATGCCGTACGCCGGGGTTGACCCTACGGCGACCGACGGCGCTTCGGACCGCCCGGTGGGTGCAAGCGGGGACGCCGCGAGCAGCTCAGCGCCGCCGCCGGCGACGACGCAGGTGCCCGCGCCTGGGGGCGCCGGAAACATCCAGGAGACGGTTCCGACGGGGACTGCGCCGTCTAATGCGCCGGTAGCCTTGGACGCCGCCGGCGATTTCGGCAACGGAATCGCTGTCGGGCTGACCTCGATCGAGTCGATCTCAGCGGTGGCTCAGATGCCCGGTGAGGTCGCCGGACCTGGCATCCGGGTCGAGGTCACGATCACCAATGGGTCGAACCAGTTGATCGACGTCAGCAACGTCGTCGTCGACCTGCAGGACGCCGCCGGCACGCCCGCCGTCCCTATGACATCGGGGGCCACCCCCTTCTCCGGGTCCATCGATGCGGGCGCTTCGGCGAGTGGGGTCTACCTCTTCACCGTGCCGGCCGGCTACTCCAACCCGGCCACCATCAGTGTCAGCTACAACGCCGCCGCGCCGGTCGTCGTCTTCAGCGGTGATACCAAGTGACTAGAGGGAGAAAACCAGTGCGGACTTCGATGTCGAAGCGGCTGACGGCGCTGGCGGCCACGGCAGCAATGGTTGCCGGAGGATTGGTCGGAACCGTCGTGCTCGCGCCGTCGGCCGCGGCCGACACGCCGAACGTCGTGAATCCGACCTCGTCGACCGTGAGTGCGGACGCGTTGCCGACGGTCCAGATCGACGGTGTGGCCTGGGATCAGACTGTCGTCGGCAACACCGTGTACGTCGCGGGCCAATTCACCAATGCCCGGCCGGCCGGTGCGGCTCCCGGTACCAACCAGACCAGCCGTAACAACCTGCTGGCCTACGACGTGACTACGGGCAACCTGGTCACCTCGTTCAATCCGTCGCTGAACGCCCAGGCCAAGACGGTCGCGGTGTCGCCCGATGGCAAGCGGCTCTACGTCGGCGGCACCTTCACTCAGGTCGGCGGCGTCAACCGGTACCGGATTGCCGCATTCGACACGGCGACCGGCCAGCTGATCAGCAACTTCAGCCCGGCGATCGACGCCACCGTCAACTCGATCGTCGCGACGAACACGACCGTGTATGTGGCCGGGACCTTCTCCAAGGTTGGCGCGACCGCACGACCCAGACTTGCGGCGTTCAATGCCAGCAACGGTGCGCTGCTGTCCTGGGCGCCCACGGCCGACGCCACCGCCCGAGCTTTGGTGCTGTCCCCGGACGGGCAGTCGATCATCGTGGGTGGCTCGTTCGCGAACGTGAACGGATCACCGGCCTACGGGTTGGCGAAGATAGACGCGACGACGGGTGCGTTGATCCCGTGGGCCACCAACACCGTGGTCCGCAACGCCGGGGCGAACGCGGGCATTTACAGCCTGACCACCGATGGGACCTCGATCTACGGCACCGGATATGCCTTCGGGCCCGGCGGCAACCTGGAAGGCACTTTCAAGGCCGACCCCGCCAGCGGCGCCGTTCAGTGGATCGAGGACTGTCACGGCGACACCTATGACGCCTGGGTGGGCAACGGCAATGTCTACACGGTGAGCCATGCCCACTATTGCGGCAACATCGGCGGCTTCCCGCAGTCCGACCCGTGGTCGGTCAACATGCGCCATGCGCTGGCCTTCACCACGAGCGCGAACACCACGATCGGGCACGATCCGTTGGGTTACTACGACTGGTACGGAAACCCGGCCCCGGCCATGATCAACTGGTTCCCCGATCTGGCGGTCGGCTCCTTCACTGGCCAGACCCAGGCTGCATGGACGGTGGCCGGCAACGGGAGCTACGTCGTTCTGGGGGGCGAGTTCCCGTCGGTCAACGGTACGGCCCAGCAGGGCCTGGTTCGGTTCGCGGTCCGCAGCATCGCCTCGAACAAGTCCGGTCCGCAGTACGCGGCATCGCAGATCAATCCGACCGTGGTCGCCGTCGCCGGTGCTGCCCGGGTCTCCTGGCAGGCGAACACCGACCGGGACGACAAGTCCCTGACGTACACCTTGACCCGCGACGGCCAGACCGTTTTCACCACTACGGCGGACAGCACCTTCTGGGATCGACCCGGGATGGGTTATCTGGACAAGGGGCTTACCCCCGGGCAGAGCTACAAGTACCGGCTCAAGGTCAGTGATCCCAACGGCAACACGGTCCAGAGTGAGAACGTGACGTTCACGGCGACCGCCGGTGCCGGGCCGACCGCCTACACCCAGCGAGTACTTGCAGACGGCGCGAGCACGTACTGGCCGCTCAATGAGGCCGACGGAACGACGATCTACGACAACGCCGGCTTCACGGATGCCGCGGCCAGCGGCACCCTGACCCGGGGGGTGGCCGGAGCCGTCGCCGGCGACACGTCGACGACCTTCGGCAACGCAGTGACCGCGTCCACCGCGAATGCCGTGAACGCACCGAACACCTTTACCGCGCAGGCCTGGATCAAGACGACCACCACCAGCGGCGGGAAGATCCTGGGCTTCGGCAACAAGCAGACCGGCGGCTCGACCAGCTACGACCGGCACATCTATATGGACAACGCCGGGCGCATCTTCTTCGGTGTCTACCCGGGTTCCGTGGCCATCGTCAACAGCGACGCCGGCTACAACGACGGACAGTGGCATCAGGTCACTGCGTCGCTCGGTGCCGGTGGGATGAAACTGTTCATCGACGGCCGCCTGGTCGGTAGCCGGACCGATGTCACGACGGGCCAGCCGTTCAGTGGTTACTGGCGGTTGGGTGGCGACAACATTGGCGGCTGGCCCAACCAGCCTGCGAGCTCGAGCTTCAACGGCACCATCGACGAGGTCGCTCTCTACCCGACGGAGCTGACCCGAGCGGTCATCGACGCCCAGTGGGTGGCGAGCGGGCGGACGTCGACCTTCCCGGCGGCGCCGGCGGATCCCTATGGCGCGGCGGTCTACAACGACGGTGCGCAGCTGTATTGGCGGCTGGGGGAGTCGACCGGCACCACCGCGGCGGATTCGAGCAGCAACGGCGACCAAACCGGCTCCTACCAGGGTGGATTCACCCGCGGGGTGGCCGGTGCACTGGCCGGGGTCGCCAACACGGCCACGACCTACAACGGCTCCGATGGGGCCACGGTCGGGACCAGGAGCTTTGTCAATCCGACGAATTACAGCGAGGAGGCGTGGTTCAAGACCACGACCACCAGTGGGGGCAAGATCATCGGGTTCGGGAGCAGCAACAGCGGCCGATCCAGCAACTACGACCGCCACGTGTACATGGAGGCCGACGGTCGCTTGACTTTCGGCACCTGGACGGGGGTGGCCAACACCATCAGCACGACCAAGACGCTGAACGATGGCAAGTGGCACCAGGTGGTGGCGACCCAGTCCAGCACCGACGGGATGAAGCTGTACGTCGATGGCCAGCTGATCGGCACCAACCCGCAGACCGCGGCGCAGGCCTACACGGGATACTGGCGAGTGGGTGGGGACAGTAGCTGGAACTCGGGGAGCGGCTTCTTCGCGGGCTCCATCGACGAAGCGTCGGTGTACGGGACCGTCCTGACCGCCGGCCAGGTGAGTACACACTTCAACCGCGGAACCGGTGTCGTCACCAACCAACCGCCGACCGCCGCGTTCACCTCGACAACCAGCGGGTTGACCGCGAACGTGGATGCGTCGGGTTCGACGGATTCTGACGGGACGATCGCGTCCTACGCGTGGGACTTCGGCGACGGCGCGACCGGAACCGGGGCGACCGCCAGTCATGCCTACGCCACCGGTGGAACCAAGACGGTCACCCTGACCGTCACGGACAACAAGGGTGCAACTGCGCAGGTCAGCCACACGCTGTCGGTGACGTCGCCAAATCAGGCCCCCGTGGCGTCGTTCACCGCGACGGCCGTCCATCTTGCGGTGACCGTAGACGCCTCGGGATCGTCGGATCCGGACGGAACCGTCGCGTCCTACGCCTGGGACTTCGGTGACGGGGCCACGGCAACCGGTCCGACCGGCTCGCACACCTATGCGACCGCGGGGACCAAGACGGTCACGCTGACGGTGACCGACGACAAGGGCGTGAGCTCGACGTTGTCGCAGCCCGTCCAGGTGACCGCGCCGCCGCCCAACGTGCGACCGACGGCCGGCTTCACGTCGACCACTGACGGCCTGACCGCTAACCTGTCGTCCACCTCGACGGATTCGGATGGCACCGTTGTCGCCTGGTCGTGGGACTTCGGCGACTCAACCCCAGCCATCACGACCGAAAACGCGACCCATACCTACGCCACGGCCGGGACCCGCCAGGTGACCCTGACGGTGACCGACAACAATGGGGCCACCGCGACGGTCACCCGCGATGTCACCGTGACCGCTCCGCCGCCCGCCAATCAGCCGCCGACCGCCGATTTCACCACCGCGGTCGATGGCCTGACCGCCTCGATCACATCGATCTCGACGGATCCCGACGGCACTGTCGCGGCCTATGCCTGGAACTTCGGCGACAACAGCACCGACATCGTGTCCACGCCCACCGCCTCGCACACCTTCGCCACCGCGGGCACTTACCAGGTCACGCTGACGGTCACCGACAACAGCGGTGCGACGGCCACCGTGACCAAACCCGTGACTGTGACTTCTCCTGCTCCCACCTCACTGGCCGCGGACGCTTTTGGCCGAACGATCAGCAACGCGTGGGGAACAGCTGACAACGGCGGTGCCTGGACGGTTTCCGGCGGCGCGGCGAACTTCTCGGTCTCGGGAGGCAGCGGAAAGGTCAAATTGACCGCTCCGGGAGTAGGCCCATCGGCCACCCTGGGGGCCCTGTCGAGCGCGGACGTCAACCTGACCATGGACGTGTCCTTGGACAAGCCGGCGACCGGGGGTGGGGTTTATGTGTCCGAATCCGTCCGTAGGGTCGGCAACTCCGAGTACCGCACGACCTCGAAGTTCCTCGCTTCCGGAGCGGTTCAGCTTCAACTGGTCAAGGTGGTCGGTGGAGTTTCCACCAACCTGCAGACGGTGACCGTTCCGGGTCTCACCTACGCGGCCGGTGATGTGGTGACAGTCCGGTTCCAGGTCACCGGGACATCGACGGTGAGCCTGAAGGGCAAGCTGTGGAAGGCCGGCACGACCGAGCCGGCCGCATGGCAGGTGTCCGCGACCGACGCCACCAGCCCGCTGGTCGCGGCCGGAGGAGTAGCCCTCTACCCCTACCTGTCCGGCACGGCAACGAACGCCCCGGTCGTCGTCGGTTTCGACAACCTGATGGTGAGCGCCGTCCAGCAGTAGTCTCGGGAACCGCGATGAGGGAACGGGGCGGTCGTCGGAAACGGCGGCCGCCCCGGCGCCGCTGCGGTGGACGATGGGTGAGCGAGTCCGCGGCGGGCGGCAACGAAGGAACGGGCAAGGCGGAGGGGGCAGTGGGCATGGAGTCATCGGTGCAGGTGTTGCTCCGCCGACCCACCCGGGAGCCGTCATGACCGCCGATCCGGTCGCGCCGGCCGCCCCGCCCAGCTTGTGGCGCAGCGTCGGTTCGACGGCGATCATGAAGGTCCTCGTGATGGGGACGTCCGGGGTTCTCGGCATCCTGACCAGCCGCATGATCCTGTCGCACTTCGGTATCGACGCCTACGCCCAGTACGGCCTGCTGGCCAGCCTGCCCGCCCTGCTGCCCTTCGCCGACCTGGGCATCGCTGCCGTGGTCTTCAACGTGATTGCCGGCTCGGCCGACCCGCGAACCGACGACACCGTCCACCGGACGATCGTGACGGCCTTCCGTATTCTCTTGATCTCCGGGCCGGTGATCATCGCCGTCGCCGTCGTCATCTCGCTGTTGCAGCTGTGGCCGGCGCTGCTCGGCCAGGGTCTGATGCCTGACGGGGGCAGCACTGTACTGATCTGTGCGGTGATTTTCGGCTGCGGGCTGCCGTTGACAGTCGGTCAACGGATCCTGGTCGGACTCGGCCGGAACGGCACACAGGTCGCCGCCCAGGCGGTGGTGGCACCCTTCATCTTCCTGTGCGTCCTGGTCGCTGTCTGGCTGGGCTTGCCCGTTGGCAACGACCTCGCGGTACTGTCCTACGTCGGCGCGGCCCTGGTGTCGATCATTTGCTTGGTCATCTCCGGTCGCTTGATCTCGCCGATGCTGACCCGATCCATCCGGGATATCCCGCGGATCCGGGCCGTCCCCAAACTCCCGGTGATCGCCGTGGTCGGCCCGATGCTCGTGCAGATGATCATCCTTCCGGTGGCCACCCAGATGGATCGGATTCTGCTGAGCAACTTCGCCGGTTCCGATGATCTGGCGCAGTACAACCTCGGGTCGCAACTGTTCGGCATCGCTCTGCAGACGATCTCGGCGGCCGGGTTGGCCTTGTGGCCCATCTACGCCAAAGCCAGGTCGTCCGACCACATCCGATCGCCGCTGCGTCCGTCCGCCATGTTCATGGTCGGTGGCCTGGTGATCGCCGTGATCATGGCGCTGTTGTCACCATTGCTGGTGCGTTTCGTCTCGAGTGGTCAGTTGCACCTAGGGCTGAGCCTGGTGTTGGCGTTCGTCGTCCTGGTCAGCGTGCAAGCGGCCAAATACCCGCTGGGCATGTACATGACGGATGAACGGGGTCTGCGATTTCAGGTGATACCGATCATGATCCTCCTGCCGTTGAACATCGGATTGTCGATCGTCCTGATCAGATGGATTGGCGCAGCCGGCCCAGTCTGGGCCGGGGCAACGTCGGCGCTGCTCTGCCAGGTGCTGCCGAACCTCTGGTATGTCACGAAGGACCTGAACCGTCGAAGGGCCGCCGCCCGGGCTGGGACGGCGGGCACGGCGCCGTCCGAATTACTCGAGTGAGTGCCGCGCGTCTTTGATCCCATCCGTGGATGTCACAGTGCCGTCCTGGGTTCGGAATAGCCAGTCGTCGGCGGCCAGCCGCCCATCGCGCCGGGGCAGCGAATCCAGGATGCTGGCCCGGCTCGACGACTCCTTCAGCTGTGTCGCCACGGCCACCGCCAGTTCTGCGGCGCTTCCAGTAGCGGGGATGACGCCGTGGCCATGCTCGACGAGCCAGTCGGCCAAACCGGTCTCCGTCGTGGTCACCACCGGCACACCGTGGGCCAATGCCTCGGTGATCGGCAGGCCGACCTGCTCGCGCCAACTGGGTTGGGGCTGGGACGGGAGAACCAGGACGGCTGCTCGGAGCAGCTCCTGGTGGATGATCGATCGCGGCGGGTCGATGATCAGGTCAACCTCGGGCTCACGGGCCGCCCAGTCACGGGCCAGCCCTTCCATCGGTCCTTTACCGATGACGGTGATGCTGGCGGAATTGGCGGCCCCGCGGATCTGCGGCCACGCCGCCACCACCAACGGGAATCCTTTCCGTTCGGACAACGCGCCGAGGAACAGCACCCGCAGGCCGTCCGCGTCCTGCACCGGGCAGCTGGCGCAGGGCTCAGGCAGCGCCGGGATCAAAGTCGCCGACGCGCGCCCGCCGGGCAACCGCGCACGGTAGAGCTCGCGGGCGCCGGCGGTGCCGAATGCAATGCGGTCAACGTTTCGCCAGATCAGCTTGGTTAAGAGCAGATCGATGGTTCGGCGCAGTCGCGAGCGCAGACCGCTCGCTTGGACCGCGAAGGGGTCAAGGTTCTCGATCGCGTAAGTGACCACCGCTGTCCTTCGGCGGGCCAGTGCGTTGCGCAGCCGGAGCGCCACCAGGGCAGCCGCGGTCGTCCGGGCCGACGAGCGCATCAGGGGCTCGTTGATCTCCAACTCATCGACTCGGTCGCGCAGAAGTAGGAGAGCAGCCTTCAGCGGGCCGGCCTGGACGATGTCCAGGCGGGCGGCCAGAGCATCATCGAAGTCGTAGCGTCGCTCGCGATAGACGATGGTTGCCGGCGTGAGCTCCAAGGCCCGCTCGAGGTGGGCGGTCCGCAGCGTCCGATAGAGGCGAACGCGCCGTTCCAGGACGGCCCGGGGTGACCGACCGTTGTCGGACTGATCGCTTGGTGCCCCCATACCGAAAGCCTAAGGGGCGGCGGAGAGAGCGGCCTGGTGTCCTGACGCCGGTTGCCGGTCGCGACTCGCTCCGTCGTTGCTGCTACGGTCAGTAACCGTGCCGGTTCGCGAACGCCCGCCTGTGCGATGACGTCGATGCCTCCCGTCGGGTCCGGCAGCGGCCGTCGCGCGCTGGTCGTGCATCCGGGCGCCGACTTGTACGGATCCGATCGGGTGTTGCTCGAGACGGTGGGCGCGCTGGTGGAGGCGGGCTGGGCGGTGACGGTCAGTGTTCCGGCGGCCGGCCCATTGGTTGCCGTCCTGGTCCATCGGGGGGCCAGCGTCCAGGTGTGTCCGACGCCGGTCCTGCGCAAGAGCGTCCTGAGCCCCCGTGGTGCGTTGCGCCTGGTCGGCGACACGGCCAGAGCAATCCCGTCAGGAGCGGCGTTGATTCGTCGCTGCCAGCCAGACGTGGTGATCGCCAACACGATCACCATCCCGTTGTGGACATTGTTGGGGCGGATGTTGCGCCGGCCGGTCCTGGTCCATGTGCATGAGGCCGAAGGTTCGGTTTCCATGGTTCGGCAACGGGTGATGGCCGCGCCCCTGCTGCTGGCCACTGCGCTGGTGGCCAACAGTCGATGGACTCGGGACGTGCTGACCAGGTCGTTCGCGCGCCTGGGACCGCGGACCTCGGTCATTTACAACGGAGTGGCCGGGCCCGCCTCTCCGGTGCCACCTCGACCGGCAATCCAAGGATCGGCGAGGTTGCTGTTTGTCGGCCGACTTTCCCCCCGAAAGGGTCCCGCCATCGCGATCCAGGCATTGGCGCACCTGCGCCGTCGAGGAACGCCGGCCAGTCTGGATGTGGTCGGTGATTCGTTTGCCGGCTATGAATGGTTCGCTGACGAACTGAGGCGGTTGGTGCAGCTGGAGGGAGTGGCAGACGCTGTGCGTTTTCATGGCTTCGTGTCGGATATCTGGCGGCAAATGGCGCAGGCCGACGTCGTGCTGGTTCCGTCGCAGGCCGACGAGTCTTTCGGCAACAGTGCGATCGAGGCCGTCCTGGGCGCCCGTCCGCTGGTGGTGACCCAGATCCAGGGGCTACTCGAGGCAACCGAGGGATTCGCGGCCGTGAAGTCGGTGCCTCCCGGTGATGCCGATGCCCTGGCCGGCGGGATCGACGAGATCCTTTCCGAATGGTCGAGATTCGCCGAGCTGGCCGAACGCGACGCCCGGATCGCCGTCGAGCGTTTCGCACCGGCCCGCTACCGCCGCGACATGCTGGCCCGGGTTGCCGGACTGGTCCGACCATGACGAGCCCATCGGGCGGTCCGTCAGTGGTCCTGGCCGTGCTGACCTATCGTCGGCCCGACGATCTGGCCGCGGTGCTCCCACTCCTGATCGAGCAGGTTGAAGCGGTGGACGTGGCGGCCACTGTGCTGGTGGTCGATAACGATGCCGCGGGCGCCGGGGCGGCGGCAGCAACGGCGTTCGGCCACTTGCTGGTCAGAGCGGTCGTCGAACCGCGCCCGGGGATTGCCGCCGCCCGTAACCGAGCCTTGGACGAGGCGGACGCCGACCTCCTGGTTTTCATCGACGATGACGAGCGGCCGAGCCCGAATTGGCTGTCGTTGCTGCTGGAGACCTATCGGCGTAGCCGTCCGGCCGGCGTCGTCGGACCGGTGATCTCGGAGTTCGAGATCGAGCCGGATGCCTGGATCACCGCGGGCGGCTTCTTTGTCCGTCAGCGCCACACCACCGGCACCCGGGTCGACGTCGCCGCGACCAACAACCTGCTCCTCGAACTCCGTCGCGTCCGAGAACTTGGCGTCCGGTTCGATGAGCGGTTCGGCATCACCGGTGGATCCGACACGTTGTTCACCCGCCAGTTGACGGCCGGCGCCGGCCCCCTGGTCTGGTGCGACGAGGCCATGGTGGTCGACGTGGTGCCCGCTTCTCGGGTGAGCCGGCGATGGGTGGTCCGACGGTCCTATCGGTTCGGTAACGCGTGGAGCCGCACGTCCATCGCGCTGAGCCACGGGCGGGTTGCTCGGGTGGGCACGCGAGCGCGGCTCACCGGCAGCGGTATCGCACGGATCGCCGCCGGCGGTGTGCGCTGGATGGTCGGCGTACTCACCCGATCGATGACGCATCGCGCACGTGGCACCCGAACCTGGGTGCGAGGCCTGGGCATGGTCGCCGGTGCGTGGGGCATCGTCTTTGCCGAGTACGCCCGGCCGTCGGCATCCTCGTGACGACCTCACCGTCGCCTGCGTGTGAGCCACTGCCCGACGACGACCCGTTGGCGGTGATCGTCGTCAGCTTTGGAGCTCCCCAACTCTTGCGGGGCAACCTGGCCGCGATGACCCTGCCGGGCCCGCCGGGCCGAGTCATCGTCGTCGATAACTTCCGGTCGGCGCAGGATCGTCGCGCCAACGCGGCGATCGCCGATGCGGCCGGCTGGACGTTCCTGCCGATGACGACCAATCTCGGCTTCGGCGCAGCCGTCAACGTCGGCGTGCGGCACGCACTGACGCACGGGGCCAAGCACCTGTTGGTGCTCAACCCCGATGCCCGGATTGATCCCGATGGGGTCTCGGCCCTGCGCGACGCCATCCGGGCTGATCCGATGGTTCTGGTCAGCCCGGTGATCGTGGACGGTGCCGGGCGCCTGTGGTTTCGGGGCATGCGGACAGACCCTCGCACGGGTGACGTCAGCGCCGTTCCCAATCTGGGCCCCACCGGGGAATTGGGGCCGCAGGATTGGGTGTCCGGGGCATGCCTGATGCTCAGCCATTCCCTATGGTCGGCGGCCGGAGGATTCGATGAGGACTATTTCCTGTATTGGGAGGATGTCGATTTCTCGCGGCGATGCGTTCGGGCCGGTGGCCGACTACGGGTGCTGATCGGCGTGCTAGCTCAGCACGACGCCGGTGGAACCCAGATCGCGTCCGCATCGGCGGGCAAGTCCCCGCTCTACTATTACTACAACTGCCGCAACCGGCTCCTTTTCGCGGCCAAACACCTGCCTGGCCGGGATCGGTTGAGATGGGCGGTCGCCACTCCCGGCGCCTCGAAGCGGATTCTTTATCGGGGTGGTCGCCGTCAGCTCGTTCAATCCCCGAAACCTCTGATGTGGACGCTGGCCGGCTCGGCCGCCGGTCTGCTCGCATTGCTGGCGCGGTCCTTGCCGGTGATCGGGAGCAGAAGGTAGGCCAAGCCGAACGTGAGCATCGGCAGGGATGAGTAAAACGGGCTGAAAAAGGTGTTCCACAGGCCATAGCTGGCTAGCAGAATTGTCAGTGCGCTCGCCTGCCGCTGCGCGATCCGGGTAGCCGCTCCGCGGACCATCAGATAAAGAATGGACAGGGCGAGCAGTACCCCGAGGATGCCGAAAGCAGCCCAGGTGTCACCGACGACCGAATGCAGGTTGATTCCGGTGCCGAACATGTAACGCTCGACGTAGCCGTTGTTCGGGTCATAGCCAAGAGCCGCCATCCCAGTCTTGGCGGTGTTGATATCCGTGAGGTTGGGGACGGTACCGGCACCAAAGCCCCACGGCATTCGTTCGACCAGCGCGGCGGTCGCACCCAGCTCGGGCCGGCCGCCCAGTAGCAACGAGCCGCTGGCGTCGATCTGCGCGATGCTGCGCTGCTGGGTCTGCTCGCCGAGGTAGCCGTCGACGGCCAATGTGGTCCCCAGGTAGTAGACGACTGCTCCAGCGCTCGCGATCAGCAGGACGGTCCACCCCCAGGACGCTGAGCGTTTGCTGGTGCGGGGGCGCATCTGCCACCCCACCAGGACCGCAGTGAGCAAGCAGATCGCGAAGAACGAGCGGGCGTCCACGAGTGCTCCGCCGATGCCGAGAGCCAGGACGGCAACCAGCTGGCGTCCGAGGTGGCGGCTTCCCTCCAACAGTGAAAGCACGATGATTGAAGCCGGCAGCGCGACGGCGAACTTCAGCGGATTGGTGGCGGTGAGGTCCCCCGGTTGGACGAGTTCACCTACCAACATCCCGGCTCCGAACGCGGCGCCGATCAAGCCGCGCGTCACGATCCGCTGGGCCCAGAGGAAGAGCCCGAGCCCGCAGATGAATCCGACGACCAGGACGGATTGCCCGACGAACACGGACGCGGCGAAGGTATGCCCGACCGAGTTGAGCTGCACCAGAAACAGGGCGAAGGGGATGCAGGCCAACGCCAGCCAGAAGATCCACCGGCCCCCGTAGTACCGCCGGACCGAGCCGTACCACACTGGCAGGAGCGCGATGGCGACCAGATAGCCGGGGGTGATCCCTTGGGCAATCGGGATGCGGACGCCGAGGGCGAAGACCGCGAGGACCGCGATCGTCCGCTCGACGAGCCGGGCAGGATCGGCAATTGCTGCGGCGGCCGTCCCGGCGCTGCTGGCCGTGGCCGGAGACTGAACGACCTGTTGGACTGGGGACGGCGCGTGGACCATCGTGGTCGGATCAGGCTGGTGCGTCGTCGAGCCGGGCCGCGTCGTGATGTGGTCCATTGCCCTCCCCCCACCAGCTCGGCCCCGGCCGGCGCATGTGCTGCTGGCGCGAGTCTACGAGTCAACGCCGGTGGGGGTTGGTCGGTGAGACCCACTGGCGCTCGTATCCGGGTCCGGATTCAGGTCGGACTCTGCGGCGTCGTCGGTCACCGATCGTTCGGGGCCGCTACTGTCAGTTCTCATCAGTGCGGTGATGACCGTGGCTGTGGGCCGTTGGAGGGGACGATGGACGACCGGCGGATTCGAGTGCTGCAGTCGTTTCCGGAGCCTCGCCCGACGACCAACCCGTACCTGATTCAGCTCGTCGCGAGCCTTCCCGAGGACGTTGAAGTGGTCACCTTCTCGTGGTTCCGGGCCCTGCTGGGCAGGTGGGAGGTTTTCCACGTGCACTGGCCCGAGACCCTGCTCCACGGACGAACGCCGATGCGGGCGCTGGTCCACCAGATCCTCAGCCTTGCGGTGCTGCTACGGATCAAGGTGACCCGTCGCGCGTTGGTTCGCACGATGCACAATATCGCGCCGCATGAGCAGCGGAGCCGTCGTGCACGATGGATCCTTGCGTTGTTCGACCGCTGGACCACACTGACGATCGATCTGAGCGCGGTGACCATCGGGTCGCTCGGCCGACCCTCACTGCTGATTCCGCACGGGGATTACGCCGATTGGTTTGCCGGCCAGAAGCGGGAGACCGAGGTTTCCGGAAGGCTGCTCTTCTTTGGCATGATCCGCCCTTACAAACAGGTCCCCGCGCTGGTCTCGGCGTTCGTGGCGCTGTCAGATCCCGACTTGAGTCTGAGAATCGTCGGACAACCGCACTCGGCCGAGCTGGCGGCAGCGATCGAAACGGCCCGCGCGGGTGATGGTCGCGTGACCATCGAGTTCGGACACGCGAGCGATGCCCGGCTCGTGGCCGAGGTCACCAGCGCCGAGGTGGTCGTCCTGCCGTACCGGGAGATGGTTAATTCCGGCGCCGCCCTGCTGGCCCTGTCGCTGGGCCGACCTGTCATCGTGCCCGAATCGGTGACGACGGCTGACCTTGGCGCAGAGGTCGGGCCGGGGTGGGTGGAGCTGCTGGATACCGCTGAACCGCAGGTCAGCCCGGCCACGCTGGCTGATGCGCTGCACCGTCTTCGATCCGCGGCCAGCCAGCGATCCACCGCACCAAACCTGCAGGCCCGCGGATGGGCCACGATCGGTGCCGCTCATGCTGCCGCCTACCGCGCTGCAGTTCGGCGGGTTCGGTGGAATTTCGCCCCGCGGACAATGAGCCGCAATTGACGTTGTCGCACCCCGTCGTGACCCTCGGGAATGATCGCCCAGGGCGGCGCCGGGCAAATGTGTCAGACTGGACGAGACTGCGGCCGAACGGGTGAAAGCAACCCGAAGAGACCGCCGGTGGTCAGGAGGGAATCGCGCGATGGAATTGCGTCAGTACGGGCGAGCGCTGCGCAAGGGGTGGTGGATCATCCTCTTGTGTGCCGCGCTCGGCGTCGGCGCTGCCGCCCTGGTCACGCTCCGGGCGACTCCGCAGTACGCGAGCTCCGTCACCTGGTTCGTCAGCACGCCCGCCGGGAATGGCACCTCTGCGTTGGCGGCCGATCAGTTCGCCACCCGCCGCATCACCTCTTACGTGGGGCTGCTGGGCAGTGACGTCACGGCTCAGGCGGTCATCGACAAGACCGGGGTCGACCTGGACACCAGCCAGGTGGCGTCGCGCATCTCCGGCGACGCCGATCTGAACACGGTGTTGCTCACCGCCACCGTCGTCGATTCCTCGCCTGAACGATCGCTGCTCATCGCACAGGGTCTGGCGACGGAGTTCGGCAAAATCGTCGGCGACGTCGATCCGATCGGACCGGACAATGTCGTTCTCCGGGTCATTTCCGGCCCAACCTTGAACCCGCAAGCGGTATCGCCCCGGCGGACATTCAACCTGGCCGTCGGCCTGGGCCTCGGTGTGGTGTTGGGGGTCGTCATCGCGGTCACCCGGGAATTGCTCGACAACACCGTCCGTCAGGTCTCGGTGTTGCACGACGTGACGGGCGAGACGGTCCTGGGCGCCATTCCATTCGACAAATCAGCCCGACGATCCCCCTTGATTCAGCAGGACAATGCTCGTTCGATTCGAGCCGAGGCATTTCGACAACTGCGGACCAACCTGCAGTTCTTCGATGTGGACCGACCGGTCCAGGTCCTGGTCGTGACCTCGTCGGTCCCCCATGAAGCCAAGTCCACCACGGCCACCAACCTGGCCGTGTCGTTCGCCGAGTCCGGTCGCCGGGTCCTGTTGATCGAGGCCGACCTCAGGCGACCCAAGGTGGCGGACTACCTCGGTGTGGAGCGCGCGATCGGGCTGACCAGCGTCCTGTCCGGTGCTGCCTCGATCGAGGACGCCATTCAGGAATGGGGGCCCGGTGGGCTGTCCGTGCTCGGCAGCGGTCCGATCCCGCCCAACCCGGCCGAGTTGCTCGGCAGCGTGGCCATGTCGACGCTGATTCGTGCGCTCCGCCAGGATTTCGACATCGTCGTCATCGACACGCCCCCGCTCCTGCCGGTCACGGACGCGGCCGTGGCGTCCAAGCAGGCAGACGGATGTCTGCTGGTGGTGCGGTACGGGAAGACGAAGCGGAGCCAGATCCTTAGCGCGCTCAGATCGCTGCGATCGGTCGACTCGCGCATCCTCGGCATCGTTCTCAACATGGTGCCGGCCAACGGCTCGGATGGGTACGACTCGTATCAAGGCACCTATTACGCAGACCCCGATAAGGCTGGGGACGGGGACGTGGAGGGAACGGTCGCTTCATCGGCGCCGGCATTCAAGTCCAAGGTGCAGTGAGGTCCACGCCAGCCAGAGATGATGACGGTTGGCCAGACCTAGGTTGGCACTGCGATCATCGCGAAAGGATAATCTTCACGCATGCTTGCGCCGATTCGCCTGGTCAAGGGACGCTGGCCGTCCTTCATTACTGGACCACTAGCTCGATTTGTCTGGGTCGATCCGCGTGCGGTCTTGGACCCGGACGTGTCGGCCGACGAATTCAAGTCCGCGATGTCGGCGGTCCACGTGGGCGGAACGATCAAAATCACCGGCTCGAACCGGCACCCGCTGGCCGACGCGTTGCTCACGGAGTCCGTCGACCTTCGGGACAGTCTGATCGTGGACATCGGTGCTTCCGATGGCTCGACGTCCATCGACCTGATGGATCACATCGTCGACTTCAAGGCCTTCGTGATCGCCGACCTGTTCTTCACCATCAAGGCCAGCAAGTCGTGGCGTCATGTCGTGTTCTTCGACGAGCAGGGCGAATGCATTCTGATTGTCGGAAACTGGCTACTGGCCTGGCCCAGCCAGTCCCGCGCCGTCCGGGTCCTGTACCAGCCGCTCATCGCCCGGGCCCGGGCGGCCGGACGCCCGGGGCAGGACGTCCTGCTGCTCAATCCCCGCGTCCGCCAGCGGATGGCCGACGACCCGCGAGTGTCCTACCGGGTGCACGACGTCTTCACGACCTGGTCGGGTGAAAAACCTGACGTCATCAAGGTCGCGAACCTGCTGCGCCGTCTCTACTTCAGTGACGCGGACATCACCAGGGCGCTGTGCGCTATCCACGAGAGCTTGGCCGAAGGCGGCCACTTCCTGGTGGTCGACAACTCGCGGATCCCGGGGATGCCGCCGCGGGGAGGGCTCTACCGCAAAGTCGGATCCGGCTTCCAAACAGTCGCCTGCACCGAGAACATCCCCGAAATCGACGATCTTGTTGCTAGCGTCGGCGCCCCGGTCCAGCCGACGGCCTGAGGCCGCCGGACGGGCTGGGGGGCCGGTCCGCCACCCAGCCCGGCGAGATCAGCCGGTGTTGCGCATCCCGGCGGCCACGCCGTTGATGGTGAGCAGCATGGCCCGCCGCAACTGGGGGTCGACCTGCTCGTCGGCCTGCGATCGGATGCGGTTGAGCAGGTCGACCTGAAGGTAGGAGATCGGGGCGAGATAGGGCTCGCGTACGCCCAGGGTCCGCTTGAGGGCGGGTTGATCGTCCAGGAGCTCGGCCTCGCCGGTGACCCGCAGGACCTCGGCGACGGTGAGATCGTGCTCGGCCTTGATCACCTCGAACAGGCGTCGCAACGGTGCGGGCACCAGCGACTCCACGTACATGGCCGCGATCCCCATGTCGGTCTTGGCCAGGGTCATCTCGACGTTGGAGATGAAGGTGCGGAAGAAGTGCCACTTGCGGTGCATGGTGCGCAGCATCTGCTCACCGCCGGCTTCGCGGGCGGCACGCAGGCCGGAGCCGACGCCGAACCACCCGGGGACGATCTGCCGGGACTGGGTCCAGCCGAACACCCAGGGGATGGCCCGCAGACCGCCGATGCCGCCGCCGGAGTCGGGCCGGCGGGCCGGCCGCGAGCCGATGTTGAGCTGACCCAGTTGCTCGGTCGGGGTGGAGGCCAGGAAGTAGGCCGGCAGGTCGGGGTCGTCGATCAGCCCGACGTAGGCGGCGAAAGCCGCGTCGCTGACCTGCTCCATCCACTGGTCCCAGTCCCGCAGCTCCTGCGCGGTCTGCCGGGACTCGGTGTGCAGGGTGGTGGCCCGCAGGGTGGCGGCCACGGTCAGCGCCAGGTTCTCCTTGGCCAGGTCCGGCATCCCGTACTTGCCGCTGATCACCTCGCCCTGCTCGGTGAACTTGATGGCTCCGGTAATCACTCCGTACGGCTGGGCCAGGATCGAATCGTAGGTCGGGCCCCCGCCGCGGCCGACGGTGCCGCCACGGCCGTGGAACAGCGTCAACGACACCCCGTGCCGGGCGGCCAGGTCGCGCAGCAGCCGTTCGGTCTTGTGGATCTCCCACTGGCTGGTGGTGATCCCGGACTGCTTGTTCGAGTCCGAGTAGCCGAGCATGATCTCCTGCACGTCGCCGCGCAGCCGGACGATCTCCCGGTAGGTGGGGTCCGAGAGCAGCTCGTCGACCACCTCGGCGGACTTGCGCAGTTCCTCGACGGTCTCCAGCAGCGGGGCGAAGCCGATGGCGGCGAACGGGCCCCGGGTCGGATCGCCGGGGGTGCCGTAGACGTCGATCAGGCCGGCCTCCCGGGCCAGCACCGCGGCGGCCAGGATGTCGTCGGCCCCCATGGTCATCGAGGTGATGTAGGTGACGATCACCTCCGGCCCGTAGGTCGCCTGGGCGTCCTTGATCTCGGAGAAGACCGAGAACGTCTTGGTCCCGGCCGCATCCAGCGGGGCCGGCAGGGTGGTCAGCGGTCGATGCGAGGTCAACTCTTTGGACAGCCACCGCATGCGCTGGGGCCGGCTCATCGAGTCGTACGGCCGGTCCAGCTCACCCAACCGGTCGACCAGCTGCGCGATCACCTGGTGGTGCGCCTCGGAGTGCTCGCGGATGTCCATGTAGGCCACGTTCAGCCCGCTGACGGCGAGGGCGCGCTGGGCGGTGGCCAGGATGCCGGCGGCGGCCAGGGCGCCGCCGTGCTGCTCCAGTGACCGATGAACGATGGCCAGGTCGGCCAGCAACTCGCCCTTGCTCGCGTAGTCGCGGCCCGGCTCGTGCGCCCGGCCGGCGTTCACCCGGGCCCGGGTGTTGATCAGCTTGGCCTTGACACAGGTCAGCTTGAGCCGGATCGGCTCGTCCTTGTTGAGTTCTTTGACGCGAGGGTCCAGCAGCGGCAGGTGGTCCAGATCGGTCCGGATGGAGGCGACGAGCTCGTCGGAGGCCCCGGCGATGACGGTCGAGCTGGACAGCGCCAGCAACAACTCGTCGATCTTGCCAATCGCGATGGCGATCGCCGACTGATGCTGCAGGGCCAGCACCTCACGAGTGACGGCGGCGGTCACATTCGGGTTGCCGTCCCGGTCGCCCCCGATCCAGCTGCCCAGCAGCAGGGGAGTGGCCTCGGGCGACAGTTCGACCCCGTGCTGGGCCATCGCGGCGGCCAGATCGTCGGTCAGGGCCGGGATGGTGTCCCCGACGATGGCCTCCAGGTAGAACAGCGCGTTGCGCGCCTCGTCCACCGGCGTCGGCCGGAACTGGCGGATCTCGTCGGTCTGCCACAGCAGATCGATGACCTCGGCCAGCTTGCGGTCCTGACGGGTCCGCGCGGCCGACCCGGCCGGGGTGGGCACAACGAGGATGTCCGCCAACGCCTGCAGCTTGAGCAACACCGAGCGGCGGCTGGCCTCCGTCGGGTGGGCGGTGAAGACGGGCTGCACCTCGAGTGCCTCGACCGCCTCGCGCAGCGCGTCGGTGCCCAGGGTCGTCACGATCTCCTGGACGACGGCGGCCAGATGATCGTCGCCGGTCTCCCGCGCCCGCAGCTCGCGCACCTGATGGACCTGCTCGGCGCCGTTGGCCAGCTGGAAGTAGGTGGCGAACGCGCGCACCAGTTCGGTGGCCACGGCAATCGGGAGGGCGGCCAGCATCTCTCGCACCTTGAGGGTGGCGGACTGCCGCTCGGTGGCGGCCGCCGCCTCGCGGGACTGTTTGGTCAGCCCGCGCACCTGCTCCACCAGGTCGAGCAGTTCGGGTCCCTGCTGGCGGACCAGGGTCTGGCCGAGCAGGGAGCCGACCCGCCGCACGTCCGCGCGCAGGGCCGCATCGCGATCGACACCGGGCGAGGTCGGGGGGACGTCGGCGAGTGCAGCAGACTGGCCGAGCGTGTCCGAGATCTGTGTCATGCGCCAAATCCTCGCGCACCGTCGTAACGAGCATGTGACACGAGACCCCGACCGAGGGTCGGGTCGACCCGCCGCCGCCTCGGCGGCCGCCTCGGGCCGGGCCCAGACGGGGTGAGAGTCGTCACGCTTCGCCGCGAAGGTCTCGGCCGCCGGCCTCGAATGACCCGTCTGGTGTATTTGACCCGCCGAGTCCGACTCTTGACATTCCGTAGTCAGGACGAATTGTGATGTGGAAGCTGGACCAACAGGTCACCTAAACGGGTTAAGCTTGAGTTGCATCCGCCACGCTGAGTGCGCCCTGTTGAGGAAGGTGCTAGATTTTGACTAGTCCGAATGGTTCGCCTGGCTCCGGCCACACGACCACGCGGGCGGGGGGAACTGATCACAGTGTGTCATGTTGCGGCGCTGCCGCGGCCGTCAACGGGAGGTGTGGCATGGAGCGGGGGGATCTTGGCTCCGGGGGTACCGATCCGGCGGTGTCGACGCGGGGCCGGCTGGGGCGCCGGCTGGGGGTCGTGTCCGGGGGGACCGGCCTGCTGCTGTTGACCGCCACCGTCGCGCACGCGGAGTCCGCGACCGGGTCGGCGGACAGCGCCGCGGCGGCCACACCGGCCTTCTTCGGGCTCGGCATGGTCGGGTTGGGCTGGCTGTTGGTCGGATCGCTGTCCCTGGTGGTCGGCCTGGTTCTGGCCACCCGCCGGGTCTCCGGTCTGTCCCCAGATCGAATCGATCGCACCACCATGCACGCGTCAACCAGTATCGACCAGTCGGGCGGGGCCAAGAAATGATCATGAAGTCGAAGCAGGCCCGCCCGCTGCGGATCGCGCTGGTGGGAACCCGCGGGGTGCCGGCCCGGTACGGCGGGTTCGAGACCTGTGTCGAGGAGGTCGGCTCCCGGCTCGTCGAGCGTGGCCATGAGGTGGTCGTCTACTGCCGGCGCCGCGGCTCGGATCGCAGCGCGGAGCTGGACAGCTACAAGGGCATGTCCCTGGTGCACTTCGGGGCCCTGAAGAAGCGCTCGCTGGAGACCTTGAGCCACACGGCGCTTTCGGTGCAGCACCTGGTCCGCCATCGGACCGACGCGGCGGTGGTCTTCAACGCGGCCAACGCGCCCTTCCTGCCGGCTCTGCGGGCGGCCCGGATCCCCGTGGCCACCCACGTGGACGGGCTGGAATGGAAGCGCGACAAGTGGGGCGGCGCCGGCCGTCGTTACTACCTGATGGCCGAGCGACTGGCGGTCAAGTGGTCGGACGCGCTGATCGCCGACGCGGTCGGCATCCAGGACTACTACCTGGACAAGTTCGCCATGCCCACCGATCTGATCACCTACGGCGCCCCGATCCTGGACACCGTCGGCGACCACCGGCTGGCCGAGCTCGGCCTGACCTCGGGCGGATACCACCTGGTGGTGGCCCGATTCGAGCCGGAGAACCACGTGGACATGATCGTGGAGGGCTACTCGGCCAGTGCGGCCGAGCTCCCGCTGATCGTCGTCGGGTCCGCGCCGTACGCGGACGCCTACACCCAGCGAGTGCACGAACTGGCCGATGGCCGGGTGCGGTTCCTCGGTGGGGTGTGGGACCAGCAGCTGCTGGACCAGCTCTACGCCAACGCCTTCACCTACCTGCACGGGCATTCGGTGGGTGGGACCAACCCCTCGCTGCTGCGGGCACTCGGGGCCTCGGCCGCGACCACTGCGTTCGACGTCAACTTCAACCGTGAGGTGCTGGGCGGGGCCGGTCGGTTCTTCTCCGACGTGGCCGGGGTTCGCGCGCAGATCGAGGCCTCCGAACTGGACATCGCCAGCACCGTCGAACTGGGTACCCAGGCTCGGATCCAGGCGACCAAGTACGACTGGGACGATGTGACCGACCGCTACGAGGACCTGTGCCTTCGCCTGGCCGGACGCGATCGGGCGTTGGCCGGTCCTCGGACCGACGCGGTGGCCGCGGCCCCGCTCGATGCCTGGCTGGCGGAGATCGGCATCGCCGGGTCGGCGGAGCCGGTGCGCGTGCGGACCGGCTCGGAGCCCTCGCTCCGATCGGCATGAGTGCCGCGATCGGGACCCCGAGCCCCATGACCCCGACACCCGGCCGGCCGTCCGCCGAGCCCGTCCCCGACCACGCGCCCGAAGCCGAAGGACCCATGCCCGCCATGTCCGCCACCGACGAAGTGACCCGGCCGGTCGCCGGACGTATCGCGTCCAGCCGGCCACCGGTGATGACCTCGATGGGTTACCGAGAATCGCTCTACCGGTTGAAGTCTCGGCAGAAGCCGGGTAAGGGCGCGCCGGCCTACTCACGATTTGTCAACCGCCGGCTGGGCCGCTACCTGGCCGCCGCGGCGTATCAGGCCGGCCTGACCCCCAATGCGGTGACCGCCGCATCCGCGCTGTGCTCGTTCGCGGCCATCGCTGTCCTGGCGCTGATGCCGCCGTCCATCCCGCTCGCGATCGCGGTCACCGCCGGACTCGTGCTGGGCTATGCGCTGGACTCGGCCGACGGTCAGCTGGCCCGGCTCCGCGGCGGCGGGTCGCGGTCGGGGGAGTGGCTCGACCACATGGTCGACGCGGTCAAGATCTCCAGCCTGCACCTGGCCGTCCTGATCTTCCTGTTCCGCTCGGCCGCGGTGCCCGGAACCGGCTGGCTGCTGGTGCCGATCGGGTTCACCGTGGTCGCCGCCGTGTCGTTCTTCGGCATGATCCTCAACGACCAGCTCCGCCGGACCAGCGGACTGGCCTCGGGCCAGGACGCCGTCGCCGACCCGAGCCGGTCGGCCTCCACTGTTCGTTCGCTGCTGGTCATCCCGACCGATTACGGCGTTCTGTGCCTGATCTTCGCGCTGCTGGCCTGGCCGGTCGCCTTCTTCGCCGCCTACGCGCTACTGTTCGCCGGCAGCGCCGGCTACCTGTTCCTGGCCAGCATCAAGTGGTATCGCGACATGCGGGCCCTGGATGGGCGAACCGTCGACGGCGCCGCCGGCTGAACCCCGGGCACCTCGCCCGGTCGGCCAGCTCGGCTCGACACGTGCTTTGCCGCAATCGCTCTCGGGCTTCGGCCCGGTCGTCGGGACTACGCGGGAGGTCTGCATGACACAGTCCGCATCATCGCGCCGCCGAGCGGGGCTGATGCTCCTGTTCGCGTCGGCGACCGTGCTCGTGGTGAGCGCCTGTTCGACCGCCGGGACTCCGTCGGTCGCCCAGCCTCCGGTGACCGAGCTCGTCACCGTGACCACCGCGACGACCGTGCCCACCACGGCGACAGTCACCGCGACCGTCACCAGCACGCCGCCGCCGACGACGACGGCCGCGGCCGCCGTGCTGGTCTCGCCGACGTTCAAGGACGCCTCGACCTTCGAGTGTGCCGACGCGGCTGCGGATTCCTGCTGGGCCCTGGACGTGACCACCTCCGGTCCCTGTCCCAACGGGGTCTACGTCGCGATCAACGTCTACCGCAAGGGCGAGGACGCCGTGCTCCAGGTGTTGGAGACGACATCCACCCCGGTCACCGATGCCCTCGGCGGAACGGTCACCGTGCAGCTGAGCCAGACCGGTCTGTCGCCCAGCGGAGATCCGCTCGAGGCCGACCTGAAGGAAGCCCGCTGCGCCTGAGCCAGCGCTTCGATCGGCCCGGGTGGGTCCGGTGAGACCCGTTCGGACCGCTGGGTGAGTGGGTCCCCGTTCGGGGAACCCCGAATCGACCGTTGCGCCATTCAGGTGGCCAGGCGCCGCCAAACGGGTCGTCGGCAGTCGTTTACGTCGAGCCTGGTCAGCCTCTCCCTGAGCCTGGTCGGGGCGAAAGCGCGTCTCGAGGGCCATTAGGGGGACCTGTTCACTCGAATGATACCGACGTTCCCACGATAGTGGGGTATTCGTCCGTATCACCCGGACCTCTTACCGCCTGTAGTCACCACAACCGGTAGTTCTCAACTCGGAAGGCTTATCGGTGGCCCTTCCGTGGTCGGGGCGACTACTATGAAGCGCAGGGTGATCGGAGCGGGGGCTTCGATCGCTAGATTCACACTTTCGGACTACTGACAGTGGCCCATGCAGTGACATTGAGTGATGAGCTTACGAGGGGGATCGGCATGCGTCAGCGGGTCGGCTATGCGCCGGGCGTGTACGACATGTTCCATATCGGCCACCTGAACATCCTTCGGCACGCCAAGAGCCAATGCGATTACCTCATCGCTGGCGTCGTGTCCGACGAGATGTGCGAGTTGGCCAAGGGGCGCCCGCCGATCGTGCCGCAGGCCGAGCGGCTGGAGATCGTGCGGCACATCTCCTTCGTCGACGAGGCGATCCTGGAGGTCGTCCCCGACAAGGTGCAGACCTGGCGGACCACCCCGTTCGACCTGATCTTCAAGGGTGACGACTGGCGCGGCACGGCCAAGGGCGAGCGCCTGGAACGCGAGTTCGCCGAGGTCGGCGTCGAGGTCGTCTATTTCCCGTACACGGTGCATACCTCCAGCACGTTGCTGCGGCGGGCGCTCTCGGCGGTGGTGGCCGAGCAGGACCGCGATGTGGCCGGCGGGCTTACGGCGTGATCGGCTGCCCGAACGTGCTGACCTGCGGCGATCGGCGGGGTCAAACCTGGTCAAACCGGATGTTGGGGACTCGGGTACGCTCCCCACTGCCTGCAACAGGCACATGCTCGGCGGGTGGGCGGCGTCACACGATAGGGGTAATGATGTGGCCAAGCTGTGGCCCAGCTGATTACGTCGCGTTACATTTATCTGATTCGCGGGTTCGAGTGCATCCGAGCCCACCCCTTGGGGAGCGCGGTCTCCCGTCCGGTTCAGATCGATCTGGTGCTGCAGGTAAGGACACATCATGGCGTTGACCGACCCGACCGGGGGCCGCAAGCTGAGCCTGCCCGGTCGGCGCCATCGCGGTCGTCCGGGGGCGCCCGCCGTGCTCACGGTCGTGCAGGGCAGCGCCGTCCAGCCTTCGGTCGCCAATGAGTTGCCCGAGATCGACGGGGTCGTCATGCGGCTGCCGGCTGGCGGCACCGCGTCGACCACGACCGGACGGAACGTCGAACCGGCGGCCGCCGATCGGTCCGCAGCCGGTCTGGCCGAGGACTGCGAAGACACGATCGAGTTCAGCATCCGCCAGTTCCGAGACCAGCAGGACGAGGATCTCGAGGTCGGCCGGACGGTCACGGTCCCGCCGGCCAGCACCCGAGGGGTGCGACGGACCTGGAGCGATCGCTACGCCCGCAAGCTGTTCCTGACCGACCTGATCTGCCTGATCTGGGCGGCCTTCGGCGTGCACATCGTCGCGCCGCCGATCCCCACCCGGATTTCCTCCGAGCCGACCAACCTGGCGTTCGTCGCCGCCACCGCGCTGCTCGTCGTGGTCTGGCTGCTCGCCCTGGACTGGTCCGGCAGCCGGGACGGCACCGTCACCGGGCACGGTCCCACCGAGTACAAGCGGGTCATCCAGGCCTCGCTGAGCGTCTTCGGGCTGGCCGCCATCGGATCGTTCCTGTTCGACCTGGACATGCCCCGCAGCTACGTCATCATGATGCTGCCGGCCGGCCTGACGATGCTGCTGGCCAGCCGATACGTGTGGCGCCGCTGGTTGTACCGGCGTCGGGACAACGGCGCGATGATGGCTACGGTGGTTGCCGTGGGCGACCGTCATGCGGTCGGCGAACTGGTGGCCGACCTCGCCCGCTCGCCACGCGCCGGCTACCGGGTGGTCGGGGCGTGCGTGAGCCCGGATCCGGCGGCCCCGGACGCCACCCACTTCGCCGGGGTGCCCGTGCTCGGCGTGCCGGCCGACGTCGCCGAGGTGGCCACCGAACTGGGGGCCGATGCGGTCGCGGTGACCGCGTCCGCCAGCTTCGGCCCGAGCGCCGTTCGCCGGCTCAGCTGGGACCTGGAGGGCACGGACACCGAGCTGATCCTGGCGCCCGCCCTGACCAACATCGCCGGCCCGCGGGTGCACACCCAGCCGGTTGCCGGGCTGCCGCTGATCCACGTCGACCATCCCACCTATCGGGGTGCGAACCGCATCGTCAAGCGCGTCTTCGACGTGTTCGGCAGCCTCGCGCTGGTCGTCCTGTTCTCGCCGGTGCTGCTGGCGGTCGCGGTGGCGATCAAGGCCACCAGCAAGGGACCGGTCTTCTTCCGGCAGGACCGGGTGGGGATCAACGGCGAGACCTTCCGGATGATCAAGTTCCGGTCGATGGTGATCGACGCGGAGTCGCGCCTGGAGACGCTCAAGGCCGAGCAGCGGGACGCCGGCAACCAGGTCCTGTTCAAGATGAAGAACGACCCCCGGATCACCCCGGTCGGCAAGTTCATCCGCCGGTTCAGCATCGACGAGCTGCCGCAGCTGTTCAACGTGGTCGCGGGCTCCATGAGCCTGGTCGGTCCGCGCCCGCCGCTGCGTTCCGAGGTCGACCTGTACGGCGATGACGCGCTGCGACGGCTGCTGGTCAAGCCGGGAATGACCGGGCTCTGGCAGGTGTCCGGCCGGTCCGACCTGACCTGGGACGACAGCGTCCGGCTCGACGTGTACTACGTGGAGAACTGGTCCATCACCGGTGATCTGGCCATCCTGTGGCGCACCGCCAAGGCGGTCCTCGGCTCGTCCGGGGCCTATTGATCGATCCGCTGCGGTCGAGCCCCTGCGGACGGCTCGGATCGCCGCGGGCAAGTACGGCAGCCAGCCGGCGGGCGGGCGGTCCCGAAAGGTCCGCCCGCCCCACCATGTCCGGCCCGATCCGTTCGAGGTCGATGTGCGAAGGTGTCCGGTGTGAGAATCCGTCGTCAGCAACTCCTGCTCAGCGCGTTCGCGGCCGCGACCGTGTTGCTCACCGGCACCGCGTGCGCCACCTCGGCGACGGATGCCGCCACGGTGGGCGACCAGTCGATCTCCGAGCAGGCGATCTTCGACCGGACCGCGTCGGTGTCCGAGCAGGTCCAGCAGGCCGGGCAGCCGGCGCCGACCCAGCTCGATCTGGCCGCGCTGAACCGGACCCAGACCGCGGCCGCCATCCGCAGCCAGTTGTGGGCCACCGCCGCCGCGGACGCGGGCGTGGTCATCAGCGACGCCGAGGTCAACACCGCCATGAGCGGGTCGTCCTCGAATGTCTCGGCCACAACGGTCACCGAGCAGGGTGAGGTCGGGCAGCTCTACCGCGACCTGCTCAGCCTGCAGGGGGTGTTCACCGTGGCCGGTGCACGAGGCCTGCCCGTCACCGACGTGACCGTGCGGATCGACGGCGCGGCGGTGCCGAACCGGGACGAGGCCGTTGCCCTGCGTTCGTCGGTGCTGGCCAACCCGGACGGGGCGGCCGCGCTGCTGGCCGGCTCCGCGTCGCCGATTCCGTCGACCGAGGTCGACCTGGTCGCCCGGCCCGCGCTGGCCCCGACCGGCATCTTCCTGGCCAAGCCCGGCGAGGTCCTGCTCTACCCGCAGAACGGCCAGTTCGTCGTGGTCCGGGTGCTCGACCGGCGGGAGAGTCAGACGGCGCTCACCGCGACCCAGCTGCAGGCCGAGTCCATCCAGAACCAGCTGGACCTGGGCGCGTTGGCCCTGCAGCCGTACGCGGCTGAGCAGGGGGTCACCGTCAACCCGCGGATCGGCCTGTTCGATCCGCTGTCGGTCCAGGTCGTGCCCGGCGGCAGCGGCCTGTGACCCGGCCGGCCGCCGGATCCGGGGCCGCCCCGCTGCTGGAGGCGGTCGCGGTGATGGACCGGCTGCGCTCGCCCGGCGGCTGCCCCTGGGACGTCGAGCAGACCCACGCCTCCCTGGTCCGCTACCTGCTCGAGGAGTGTTACGAGCTGGTCGAGGCGGTGGAGTCCGGTGATCGGGCCGCCATCCGCGAAGAACTGGGCGACGTGCTGCTGCAGGTTCTGTTCCACGCCCGGATCGCCGCCGAGACCCCCCGCGACCAGGGCGGGTTCGACATCGACGACGTCGCCGGCGACCTGGTCGCCAAGCTGGTCCGGCGGCACCCGCACGTGTTCGGGTCGGCGCCCGAGCAGTGGACGGCGGCCGACCAGCAGCAACGCTGGGACGAGCTGAAGAAGACCGAGCGCGGCAAGTCCGGTGTGCTCGACGGGGTCGCCTTCGGCCAGCCCGCGGTCGCCCTGGCCGCCAAGCTGGGCGCCCGGGCCGCCACCTTCGGACTGGACGTCCCGCCGGTGACCGGTGTCGCCGGCCCGGCCGACGGCGACTCGGCCGACGGGGACCCGGCTGGTAGTGCTGAGGTCACGGCGGTGGCCGAGGAGTTGTTCCGCATCGCCTACGCGGCCGGGGCCCGCGGGCAGGATCCGGAGTCGGCCCTGCGGGCCGTGGCCCGGACGCACGCGGCCGCCCTGGCCGCCGCCCAGGCGCGGGCCGATCGCGGCTGACGGCGGCAGGGCCGACCCGCCCGGGATCGCGGTCCGCAGCTACTCGCCGGGGTAGACCACACCGAGCTGCCGGCGGATCTCGTCGATGGTGGCCAGGATCCGCACCGTCTCGTCCAGGGGGAGCAGCGGCGATTCGGTGGCCCCGTCGGCCACGAGCTGGGCCAGGTGCGCCGCCTCGAAGCACAGGCCGTGATGGCCGGTGATCGGGTCCGGATCCCGCACCACGCGTCCGGCCGCGGTGTCCAGGGTCAGCCGGGCCGGCCCGTAGAAGGGCCCGGACAGCTCCAGGTAGCCCGCCGACCCGGAGATGGAGGCCGTCGTCGGGGTTCTGGCCAGCAGCGTGGTGTTCAGGCAGGCCTGCGCGGATCCGGTTGCCAGCGTCAGCGAGACCTGGGCGTCGACGCCGGTGTCGGTGATCGAGCCGGTCGCCACCACCGTGTCCGGCGCGCCGAGCACGAACGAGGCGAACGAGATCGGGTAGATCCCCAGGTCCAGCAGCGCTCCGCCGGCCAGTGCCGGGTTGAACAGCCGGCCCTGCGGGTCGGGCTCGAACGACTGGCCGTGATCGGCCAGCACGGTGGTCACCTCGCCCAGGACCCCGTCGGCCAGCAACTGCCCGATGACGTCGGTCTGCGGCAGGAACCGGGTCCACATGGCCTCCATGGCCAGCACCCCCTGCGCCCGGGCCGCGGCGACCACCTGGGCGGCCTCGGCCGCGTTGCGGGTGAACGCCTTCTCGATCAGGACGTGTTTGCCGGCGGCGATCGCCAGCAACGCCTGGGCGGCGTGCTCGCTGTGCGGGGAGGCCACGTAGATCACGTCCACGTCCTGCGCCCCGACCAGTTCCTCGTAGGAACCGACCGCCCGCTCGACCCCGTGGGCGGCGGCAAAGGCCTGCGCGCGCTCGGCGGAGCGCGAACCCACCGCGACCACCCGTTGCCGGGTGTACCGGGAAACCGCGTCGACGAAGGCGCCGGCGATCCGTCCCGGGGCCAGTACCCCCCACCGCAGCGGCGGGGCCTGCAGCGGATTGGCGGTGCGGGCGGCAGGCAGCGTGGGCTCGCTCATCTGCAGCATGGTGTCACGCGGGCCCGGTCGGGACACTGGCCACATGCACCACCTCACGGTTCGCCTCGCCGGCGCGTCTTCCTGACGTGCCCACCGCCCCCTTCGAACGCGTCGTTGACGCCCACGGCCCCACGGTGCTGCGGGTCTGCCGGGCGCTGCTGGGTCCGGCCGATGCGGACGACGCGTGGTCGGAGACGTTCCTGGCCGCCCTGCGGGCCTACCCGGAGCTGCCCGCGGACGCCAACGTCGAGGCCTGGTTGGTGACCATCGCCCACCGTAAATCGATCGACGTGGTCCGGGCCCGCGGCCGCCGGGCGGTGCCGCTGGCCGAGCCGCCGGACGCGCCGTCCGCGCTGGGCAATCCACGCGAGCCGGCCGATGAGCTGTGGGCCGCGGTGCGCGCCCTGCCGGACCGGCAACGCCACGCGGTCGCCTACCACCACGTCGCCGGGCTGCCGCATCGCGAGGTGGCGCAGATCCTCGGCGGCACCCCGGAGGCGGTCCGCCGGGCCGCCGCCGACGGCATCAAGACGCTGCGTCGCAGCATGGCCGACCCGGGCACCGGTTCGACCCGGTCCGAGGAAGGAGCATCGGCATGATCACCGCGTTGGAGGCTGCGCTCGGCCACGGCCACCCGGATACGCAGGCGCTGCGGCGCCTGCACGACCGGCTGGCGGCCGCGGCCCGGGCCGACGGCCTGCTGGACGTGTCCTACCGCACCCTGGATACCCCGGTCGGCTGCCTGCTGCTGGCCGCGACCCCGGTCGGCCTGGTCCGCATCGCCTTCGCCGGGCAGGACCACGACCGGGTGCTGGAGGATCTGGCCGGCCGCGTCGGCCCGCGGATCCTGGCCGACGCCCGAGCCCTGGACCCGGTGGTCCGGGAGCTCGACGAATACTTCGCCGGCACCCGGACCCGGTTCGACCTGCCCCTGGATCAGCGGCTGAGCACCGGTTTCCGGGCCGCCGTACTGGCCCAGCTGCCGCACATCGACTACGGCCGCACCGCCAGCTACGCCCAGGTCGCGCAGGCGGCCGGGCACCCTCGGGCCGTCCGCGCGGTGGGCACGGCCTGCGGGGCCAACCCGCTGCCGATCGTCGTGCCGTGCCATCGGGTGGTGCGGGCCGACGGCACCCCGGGCGGCTACGCCGGGGGACCGCAGGCCAAGCGGGTGCTGCTCGCGCTGGAGGGTGCGGCCTGAGCCCGCACCCGCGAGTGTGCAGAAGCCGCCCTCATCCGCCCGGATAGGGGCGGCTTCTGCACACTCGACGGGCGCGGTCGGGGTTCAGTCGAGCGGGCTGATGGTCAGGCTCAGCTCGTGGGTGCCGCCCGGCGGCAGCACGATCAGGTCGACCCCGGAGTTGAAGGCGTCCGGCGGGCAGGTCATCGGCTCGACCGCGACCGCCTTGCGGTTCATTGTCGGGTTGTGCTCGTTCGGGATGCACAGCTGCAGCCACGGACAGGAGCGGTCCCAGCTCATCGCCACCCCGCGGCCGTTCGGCCCCAGCAACCGCAGGGTCGCGGCGCCGGCGTCGTCGAAATCCAGGTCGGTGAAGGCGTGGTCCACGGTGACGCCGGCCAGCGAGGTGGGGGCGCGGAAGTCGTAGCCGGCCTGCGCCACCGGGGCCAGCTCGACCGGCAGCAGCCGGTCGGGGTCGACCCGCAGATACCGTTCGGCCGTCACCTGCAGGGTCCAGTCGTCCACCGAACCGGCCCCGGCCACCAGGTAGGGGTGGAACGACCCGCCGTACGGCGCGGCCGTGTCGCCCGCGTTCACCGCGGTGAGGGTGAACGTGAGGCCGTGTTCGCCCAGGCGGTAGTGGGCGGTCAGATCGAGCAGGTGCGGATAGCCGCGCTGGGGCCAGATCCGGTGGGTCAGCGTCACCGATTCCGGCTCGGTGGTGGTCACCTTCCAGGGGGCGAACGCGACCAGCCCGTGCAGGGCGTTGAGCCGTTCGGGCTCGGTCAGCGGGACCTGAAGCTCCTTGTCGCCGAAGCGGTATCGCCCGTTCGCGAGCCGGTTGGGCCAGGGCGCCAGGACCGCGCCCTGATACCCGAACGGCAGGTCGCGGCGACCGAATCCGGAGATCAGTGGCCGTCCCTGCCAGCTCAGCTCACGCAGGGTGGCGCCCACCTCGGTGACGATGGCCGTCAGGCCGCGGGCATGCAGAACGGTTTGACTGCCGGTGGGAATCACCAGGACAGGATGGCGGATCAGCCGATGCCGGCGACCGAGGCGCGTCGATGCCGCGGGACCGGCGTCCGCGGGTTGGTCAGCCGGTTCAGGTGAACCGGGGCGACCCGGCTGGGACGCTCGGCCAGGGTGTCGGCCGCCGACAACACCAGATCGGTGACCCGGCGTTTGCCCTTACGCAGCGAGGCGACGGGCTCGCGGACCACGATCTGGTCACCCGCGTAGAGGACGGCCCACAACTGGCCCGCCGGGTCGCGTTCGACCTGACCGACGTAGCTCGGTACTGGCTGTCGTTCGCTCACCCCGGCTCCGTTCCCTCCAGGCAGGTCACAGAAACGCAAAGGATTCGTGACGCGCGCACCCTGACAAAATCCACCATTCGGCCTAAGACCATTGTTGAGGATCTCGGAGGCGGATACCAGGGTCCGATAGGATGCACCTGCTGGGAACCGTGTGACGGGCGGTGCTGGGTTTTTCCGCCGGCCTCTCATCGATCGAGTGACGGGCCGCATGACGATCTTCGAATGCGTGATTTCGGTCACGCTGCGACACCTGCAGTCCCGATCCGGTGGTCGAGCCGGCCCCGCCGCCGGGCGGCTCTGGGCGACCGGCCGGTCGCCCCCTACACTCGCCCCGAGGTCGTGCGTTCAGCGGCTGAGCCCCGGTGTCGGTGAGCACCGTCCTCGTTCCCGACGCCCCATGTCATCGACCAGGAGACCCGACGATGTCCTCCCAGTGGTCCTTTGAGACCCGCCAGATCCATGCCGGCCAGACCCCCGACCCGACCACCAAGGCCCGGGCGCTGCCGATCTACCAGACGACGTCCTACGCGTTCGATTCGTCCGAACACGGCCGCAAGCTGTTCGCCCTCGAAGAGCTGGGCAACATCTACACGCGGATCATGAACCCCACCCAGGCCGTGGTGGAGGACCGGATCAACTCCCTCGAGGGCGGCGTCGGTGCGCTGCTGGTGGCCTCCGGGCAGTCGGCCGAGACGTTGGCCATCCTGACCCTGGCCGAGGCCGGGGACCAGATCGTCTCCTCGCCGCGCCTGTACGGCGGAACCTACAACCTGTTCCACTACACGCTGCCCAAGATGGGCATCACCGTCGACTTCGTCGAGAACCCCGACGATCCGGAGTCGTGGCGGGCCGCGGCCAAGCCGAACACGAAGGCGTTCTACGGCGAGTCGATCTCCAACCCGGCGCTGGACGTCCTGGACTTCGCCGCCGTGTCCGCGGTTGCGCACGAGGTCGGGGTGCCGCTGATCGTCGACAACACCGTGCCCAGCCCGTATCTCATCCGGCCGATCGAGCACGGCGCGGACATCGTGGTGCATTCGGCGACCAAGTATCTGGGCGGTCACGGCACCGCGATCGGTGGCGTCATCGTCGACTCGGGCAACTTCGACTGGGTCGCCAACGCCGAGCGCTTCCCGAACTTCAACACCCCCGACCCCAGCTACAACAACCTCACCTGGGGGGTCGACCTGGGACCGGAGGGACTGTTCAAGTCCAACGTCGCCTTCATCTTCAAGGCCCGGCTGCAGGGGCTGCGCGACATCGGCCCGGCGATCAGCCCGTTCAATGCCTTCCTGATCTCCCAGGGTGTGGAGACCCTTTCGCTGCGGGTGCAGCGGCACAACGACAATGCGGCCCGGGTCGCCGAATTCCTGTCCGGCCGGGACGAGGTCGAATCGGTCTCCTACCCCGGTCTGGCGTCCAGCCCCTGGCACCACCTGCAGCAGAAGTACGCGCCGCTGGGCGGTGGCCCGATCGTCACCTTCGAGATCAAGGGCGGGGTCGAGGCGGGACAGACGTTCACCGACGCGCTGGAGCTGTTCACCAACCTGGCCAACATCGGTGACGTGCGCTCGCTGGTGATCCACCCGGCGTCGACCACGCACGCGCAGCTGGCGCCGGCCGAGCAGCTGACCACCGGCGTCACCCCAGGCCTGATCCGGTTGGCCGTCGGTATCGAGCACATCGACGACATCCTGGCCGACCTGGAGGCCGGCTTCCGGGCCGCCAAGGGGTGACGTCGCTCGACGGCACAGCGATCGACGCTCGCAAGCTCGACGCCCGTAAGTACGTCGACATCGGGCCCCTGACCACCGAGTCCGGGGCCCGGCTGGACTCGGTCACCATGGCCTACCAGAGCTGGGGTTCGCTCAATCCGGCCGGCGACAACGCCGTCTTGGTGCTGCACGCGTTGACCGGCGACGCGCACGTCGTCGGTCCGGCCGGGCCCGATCAACCCACCCCCGGCTGGTGGGACGGGTTGATCGGGCCGGACGCCCCGGTCGACACGAACCGCTTCTTCGCGGTCGCGGCCAACGTGCTGGGCGGATGCCGGGGGAGTACCGGGCCGTCGTCGACGGCGCCGGACGGCCGTCCCTACGGATCCCGGTTCCCCCGGTTGACGGTCCGCGATCAGGTGGCCGCCGAGCTGGCCCTGGTCGATGCCCTGGGCATCACCGGGATCCAGGCGGTGGTCGGCGGCTCGATGGGTGGCATGCGGGCCCTGGAGTGGGCGGTGTCGTACCCGGACCGGGTGCGACGCTGCCTCGCGCTGGCCACCTGCGCGTTCTTCACGGCCGATCAGATCGCCTGGGGCAGTGCGCAACTGGCGGCCATCCGGGCCGACCCGGACTTCGCCGGCGGTGACTACTACGGCGGCCGGGCCCCCCTGGTCGGGATGGGTATCGCCCGCCAGATCGCGCACACCACCTACCGGTCGGCCTTGGAGCTCAACACCCGTTTCGGCCGGGCGGCGCAGGGGCAGGAGGATCCGCTCGCCGGCGGCCGGTTCGCCGTCGAGTCCTACCTGCAGCACCACGGCCGCAAGCTGGGAGCCCGGTTCGACCCGAACTCCTACCTGGTGCTCACCGAAGCGATGCACTCGCACGACATCGGCCGCGGGCGAGGTGGCGTGCAGGCCGCGCTGGGCGCGATCTCGGCCGAACTGACCGTGGCCGTGGTGGACTCCGACCGGCTGTTCCCGCCGGCCCAGGGTGAGCTGCTGGCCACGGCACCCACGGCCCGGCCGCTGGTGGTCATGCACTCGGACTACGGCCATGACGGTTTTCTCATCGAGGCCGACGCCATTGCCGGCGTCGTCCGCGAGGCCCTGGCCCGCCCGTGACCCCGCCACCGGCTCGGAGTTGATCTTGCGGTGCCCACGGGGCGACGGGCGTCGGGCGAACCGGGCGAGTCCGACGCGACCGGGCGGGCGTTCGCCTCTAGGCTGAGTGCGGCTCAGGCCCCCGGCGCTGTCGAGCAGGTCCGACCCCGGGTTGGGCTGAGTGGTTCCTATCCGCAAGCGAAGGGATGTGCCCAGTGGCGGCCATCGAACTCATCGGTGCACGCGAGATTCTTGATTCCCGAGGCAACCCCACGGTCGAGGTGGAGGTCGCGCTCGACGACGGGTCGTTGGCGCGCGCCGCGGTGCCCTCGGGGGCCTCGACCGGCGAGCATGAAGCAGTCGAGCTGCGCGACGGCGATTCCGCGCGCTATCTCGGCAAGGGCGTCCTCAAGGCGGTCGACGCCGTGCTGGAGGAGATCGGGCCGGCCCTGATCGGTTACGACGCGATCGAGCAGCGGGTCATCGACCAAAAGCTGATCGACCTGGACGGCACCCCGGACAAGGGCCGCATCGGCGCCAACGCGATCCTGGGCGTGTCCCTGGCCGTGGCCAAGGCGGCGGCCGAGTCGGCCGAGCTGGAGCTGTTCCGCTACATCGGCGGCCCGAACGCGCATATCCTGCCGGTCCCGATGATGAACATCGTCAACGGTGGCGCGCACGCCGACAGCGGCGTGGACGTGCAGGAGTTCATGATCGCGCCGGTCGGCGCGCCCACCTTCCGCGAGTCCCTGCGCTGGGGCGCCGAGGTCTACCACTCGCTCAAGTCGGTGCTCAAGAAGGCCGGCTTCTCCACCGCGCTGGGCGACGAGGGCGGCTTCGCCCCGGCGGCGTCCTCCAGCAAGGCCGCGCTGGACCTGATCTCCGATGCCATCACCAAGGCCGGCTTCGGCTTCGGTACCGACATCGTGCTGGCTATGGACGTCGCGGCGACCGAGTTCTTCAGCGACGGCGTCTACACCTACGAGGGTGGGCCGAAGACCTCGGACGAGATGATCGCGATCTACACCGACCTGATCGCCAACTACCCGATCGTCTCGATCGAGGACCCGCTGTCCGAGGACGACTGGGACGGCTGGATCTCCATGACCACCCAGCTTGGCTCCAAGCTGCAGATCGTCGGTGACGACCTGTTCGTCACCAACCCGGAGCGGCTCGAGGACGGCATCGCCCGCGGCGCGGCCAACGCGCTGCTGGTGAAGGTCAACCAGATCGGCACCCTGTCCGAGACCCTGGACGCGGTCACCCTGGCCCACAACGCCGGCTACCGCTGCATGATGAGCCACCGGTCCGGCGAGACCGAGGACGTCACCATCGCCGACCTCGCGGTCGCCACCGGGTGTGGCCAGATCAAGACCGGCGCCCCGGCCCGGTCCGAGCGGGTGGCCAAGTACAACCAGCTGCTGCGCATCGAGGAGAACCTCGGCGACGCGGCTCGCTACTTGGGCGAGCTGGCCTTCCCGCGGTACTCGGCCGGCTCCTGACGGATCGGTCCTTGCTTCGATGAGTGAACAACCGCAGCGGCGGCCGGGCACCGGGACTCGCACGTCCGAGGCCCGGTCGTCCGCGGCGGGCACCAAAAACCGATCGACCCGGTCGGCCGGCCGCGGACGGGCCGGTTCGTCGCGCCCGGCGGCCTCTCGCCCGGCGGCCTCCCGCCCGTCGGCCGCGGCGCCCGGCACCGCCCGGCGCACCGGACGAACGTGGCGGGCGCCCACCCTGCCCGGCCGCGGCCTGATGCCGCAGTCGGCGCTGGCCCGTCAGGTCGCGATCCTGGGCCTGGTGCTCTGCGCGGTCGCGCTGTCGGTGGCCTTCCCGCTGCGCAACTACCTGGAGCAGCGGGCCACCCTGGCGGCGGCCGTGGCCTCGCAGCAGGACCTGGAGCAGCAGCGGGCCGAGCTGCAGTCCCGCAAGGACGCCCTGCTGGACAACGACTACGTCGCCGCCGAGGCCCGGCGCCGGCTGCAGTACGTCACCCCCGGGGACACCGTGTTCGTCGTTCATGCCCCGCCGCTGGCCGGTGCCGGTGACTCCGCATCGACCACCCCGGTGCCGACCGGACCCTGGTACGGCGGTCTGTGGGACACCCTGACCGAGGAGGGGCAGTAGCCCTCCAGCTCCAGCCGGCCACCGACGAGGACCTGGACCGGCTGACCCGTGAACTGGGCCGCGCTCCCCGAGGCGTCCTCGGCGTTGCCTACCGGTGCGACCACGGCGTGCCCGCGGTCGTGCAGACCGCCCCCCGGCTGCCCGACGGCACCCCGTTCCCGACGCTGTTCTACCTGTGCTGTTCATCGCTGAACTCGACGATCGGCCGGATGGAGGCCGGGGGCGTCATGCGGGAGATGACCGACGAGCTCGCCGCCGACCCCGACCTGGCCGCGGCCTACCGGTCCGCGCACGAGTCCTACCTGGCCATGCGCAACGCCATCGACGACCTGGGCATCCCGGTCACCGCGGGCGGCATGCCGGACCGCGTCAAATGCCTGCACGTGCTGGTCGCGCACGCGCTGGCCGTGGGCCGAGGCGTCAACCCTTTGGGCGACCGCGCGGTGGACATGCTCGGCGACTACGTGCGGGGCGGCGCCCCGTGCGCCCGGCTCAGCCCGTCAGCGTGAACGTCCAGGCCACGACCACCCCGTCCAGGGCCGGTCGCACCTGCAGCGCGGGGCGATAACCGGGCCTGGCCGGGCCCGGGAACGTGCGACCCGGATCGGCCCGGCCGGCGGCCGCTGCGGGCACCGCCGCGGCCAGGTAGGCGGTCACGGCCGACCGGTCTCCGCCGAACTCGGCCAGGAATCGTTCGACGAACGGCTCCCAGGCGCCGTCGTGCAGTTGGGTGGTGGCCAGGCTCAGGTACCGCACCGGGCCGCCGCCGCCCCCCGAATCGCCGGTGACCAGGCCGAACGAGCCGGTCACCCGGTCCGGGCCGGGCAGGGTGAGCTGCACCTGGACGCCGTTGACCCCCAGGGTCTCGACGGCGACCACGTCCGCCGATCGTCCCCCCAACTCGGTGGGGGTTCGCGGGGTGGACAGGTCCCAGTCGACCCGCGCGCCGGCCGTCGAGGCTGAAGCCGACGTGCTCATCTGGACTCCCTCGGGTGGGCTGGGTGGGGCGGTCGTGCAACTGCTCACCGCGGTGAGGACCACCGCGGCGAGCAACACCGCGGTCACGAACACCGCGGGGCCCTGCCGTGCGCGGGTGTTCACGAGCGGTCGTTCACGGTGGTTCGGTCGATCATTGCCGGACCTCGACCCGCCAGTGCGTGGCCAGGTCTCGGGCGATCTCGGCGATCCGGCTGCGGATGACGTAATCGTCGCTGCGCGGACCGACCGGGGTCTGCAGGACCTGCAGCACCTGGTCGCGGGACAGGTGCTGGTAGGCCGGCAGGGTGTCCCGCTCGATCAGCGCCCACCGGTCCGCGAAATGGGCGACATTGCCGGCCGGCAGCGGGGTGGTGACGGTGACGCTGCCCTGCAGCGGGTTGTCCCCGTGCACGCCCAGCTGCGGCAGCCGGCCATCGGTGAACGGGATCCGGTCCGGAGTGTGCACGTCGATGTCCTTGGGCCCGACCCCGACGTCGGTGCTGACCTGCAACGGGAAGACGTCGGCGAAGCTCTTGGCGCCGGGCACCGACGGCTGGCCGACCAGCGTGGCCAGGTAGGTCAGCGCCGGGCCGGTGACCGGCCGCTGGTACATGGCGTCGTACTGGTCGCGGATGATCTCGGACTGCTCGCGGCGCAGCAGGCTGGCGTTGCCCTGCTCGATCAGGTCGGTGTTTCCGGTGCGCTTACCTTCATCGATGGTGGCCCACGCGTCGTAGGCCTGCTGGCTGATCGTGCCGTCGTCGAGCAACGACTTGACCCCGGCCAGGCCGGCTGATCGGTACGCCTCGTGCTGCGGGCCCAGGTCGAGGAAGATCTCCTTCTGCATGCCCAGGAAGGTGCGCTCGTACCAGCGGAACTCGGACTCCAGGTCGGCCGCGGTCATCGCGGCCAACCCGGTCAGGCTGCTGCGGATGTCCGGCGGCAGGGTGCCGGCCAGGGGACTGCTCAGGATGCCGCGGGCCAGTCCGGCCAGGTCGGCGAAGGTGTCCAGGTCGCGAAAGCCCGCGTAGAAGCTGGGGCCGATCAGCGCGGCCATCCCGGCCCAGAGCATCTCCGGGTTGTCCCGGTAGAGCTGGGCGTAGTAGGCGTAGACCGCTTCGATCGTGGCCCGGTTGCCGTCGACGCCGGCGTTCGGGTCCCAGGTCGCCGGGTCGATGCCGGCTCGGCGCAGGGCCTGCGCGGTGTAGTCGGTGGGCCCACCCGCGCCCGGCCGGCGGGCCGCGCCGCCGTCGGCCGCGCTGGCCCGGTCCTGCTCGTCCGCGTTCCGGATCAGCGTGGCCGACGCGGCCAGCAGCAGGTCGCCGGCCTGGGCCAACACCACCCGCCGGCCGCGGAACCAGTCCGCGCGGAAGGTCTCGGCGTCGGGCCCGGTCCAGGACGAGGTGGCCAGCCGGGCGTCCACCTGCTGCCGGGTGGTCGCCAGGTGCGTCCCCGCGGTGCGCAGGGCGACCGCGAGCGCGCGAAGCTCGTCCGGGTCACTCCCGATCAGCGTCATGCGCCCCCCACCTGCCTCAGCCTTCCCTGCGCGGGACGCTAGGGCACGGCCGACCGCAGGACAACGGGGAGAACTCACCATCCCGGATGGTCAGCGCGGCGACGGGGTGATCGACTCGACGATGCCCGCGGTGGCGGTGCCCGGCGGCACCTCGCCGAACACCCGGTCCCCGGACCAGCCCAGCCGGGTCGCGCAGTACAGCTCGGCCACCGGTGCCGGGGCGTGGCGCAGGAGCAGTCCGGCGGCCAGGGTCCGGGCGGTCAGCGAGCACAGCCGGCGCGCGGTGGCCGGATCCGGCGGCTGCCGGAGCAGGCCGGTCAGCTCCCGCACGGCCGAGTCGAACGCCGGGTGCCCACCGGCCGCGCCGGCCAGTTCGGCCAGCAGCGCCTGCGCGCACTCCGGGCTGCGGCCCAGGGCGCGCACGGCATCGAGCGCGGTGACCGTGCCCGAGCCTTCCCAGATGCCGTTGAGCGGCGCCTCGCGCAGCAGCCGGGCCGTCGGGAAGGTCTCCACGTAGCCGTTGCCGCCCAGGCATTCCAGGGCCTCGGCCAGCACCGGGACCGCCCGCTTGCAGATCCAGAACTTGGCCGCCGGCAGGGCCAGGCGCAGCAGGGTGGCGGCCGCCGGTGACCGGTCGTCGACCAGGTCGGCCAGCCGCAGTCCGGTCAGCGTGGCCGCCCAGGATTCGACCGCCAGGTCGGCCAGCACGGCGGCCATCGCCTCGTGCTCGATCAGCCGGCGGCCGAACGCCCGGCGGTGCGCGGCGTAGTACGCCGCCTGGGACAACCCGGCCCGGATCTGCCCGGCCGAGCCGAGCACGCAGTCGAGCCGGGTCATCGTCACCATCTCCAGGATGGTGGGCACCCCGCGGCCCTCCTCGCCCAGCCGCCGGGCCAGGGCTCCGTCGTACTCGATCTCGCCGGAGGCGTTCGACCGGTTGCCGAGTTTGTCCTTGAGCCGCAGCACGCTCACCGCGTTGCGCTGCCCGTCGGGCAGCACCCGGGGCACCACGAAGCAGCTCAGCCCACCCGGGGCCTGGGCCAGGGTGAGGAACAGGTCGTTCATCGGGGCCGAGGTGAACCACTTGTGCCCGGTCAGCCGGTAGTGGCCGGCATCGCCTTCCGGCACGGCGCGGGTGGTGGCCGCGCGCACGTCGGACCCGCCCTGCTTCTCGGTCATCGACATGCCCGCGAGCAGCCCGCGCTTGGCCGCGGCCGGCCGCAGACCGAAGTCGTACTCGGGCGAACACAGCCCGGGCTCGAACTCCCGGGCCAGGTCCGCGTCGTGCCGCAGCGCCGGGACCGCCGCGTAGGTCATGGAGATCGGGCACAGATGGCCCGATTCGGTCTGGGTCCACAGGTAGAAGCCGGCCGCCCGGTGCAGGTGGGCGTGCGCGCCGGCGTCCGGGGCCCAGGGCGCCGCCTGCAATCCGGCGCCCACCGCCCGGCCCATCAGCCGGTGCCAGGACGGGTGGTACTCGATCTCGTCGACGCGGCGCCCGGCCCGGTCGTGGGTGTGCAGGACCGGCGGGTTGCGGTCGGCGAGCCGGGCTTGTTCGGCCCACTCCGCCGCGCCCGCGTCGACGGCCAGGGACCGCAACGGCTCGGTCGGGGTGGTGCCGGCCGCGGCCAGGCCGGCCGCCAGGGCCGGATCGGCGGCAGCGACGTCGAACCCGACCAGGGGGTCGACGACATTGACGACATCATGGGTCGGCGGCACGGCGCTGGGCCTCCTCGGACGACGGGATCAGGCCAGTGTGCCCCGCGCGCCGGGGGGCGGCCTCGCCCCGGGTACCGTCGCCGACCATGAGGCCGAGCACGAGGCAGACCAGGAGCCAGCGCGCATGACGGCCGGAGCACCAATGCGGGTCGCCGGGATCGACTGCGGCACCAACTCGATCCGGCTGCTGGTGGCCGACGTGGTCCGCGAACCCGACGGGCGGCCCCGGCTGACCGACGTGCACCGGGAGATGCGGGTGGTGCGGCTGGGCGAGGGGGTCGACGCCACCGGCCGGCTGTCCAGTCACGCTCTGGACCGGACCTGGCGGGCTCTGGCCGACTACGCGGCGGTCATCACCGCCTCCGGCGTGGTGCGCACCCGGATGGTGGCCACCTCGGCCACCCGGGACGCCGGCAACCGGGCCGACTTCGTCGAGATGGTCCGCTCGACGCTGGGCCAGGACCCGGAGGTCATCACCGGTGACGAGGAGGCCGAGCTGACCTTCGCCGGCGCGGTCGGTGACCTGGACCCGGCCTCCGGTCCGTTCCTGGTGGTCGACATCGGCGGGGGATCCACCGAGCTGGTCATCGGCGAGCGGGTCGGTGCGAGCAACCGGCTGGCCGGCGGCGTCAGCCTGGACATCGGCTGCGTGCGGATCACCGAGCGGATCCTGCGGGGCGATCCGCCCTCGTCGACCGAGCGGGACCAGGCCCGCCGCTGGGCCCGGCAGATCCTGGCCGACGGCCTGGACCGGCTGCCGGTGCACCGCGTGCGCCGGCTGATCCCGGTGTCGGGCACGGCGACCACGGTGGCTGCGGCCGCGCTGCGGCTGCCCACCTACGACCCGGCCCGCATCCACCTGGCCGAACTGCCGATCGACCGGGTGCACACCGTCGCCGACACCCTGCTGGGCGCCACCCGTGCCCACCGGGCCGCGCTGGGCTACATGCATCCGGGCCGGGTCGACGTCATCGGCGGGGGAGCGTTGATCCTGTCCGTGATGATCGAGCTGGTGGCCGCGCGAACGCCGATCCATCAGGTGACGGTCTCCGAGCACGACATCCTGGACGGCATCGTGCTGTCCCTGGCCTGATCGGCTCCCGGCCCTGGCCCTACGCTGGGACCCACCCGCGGTCCGCGCCCCCGTAGCCCAATCGGCAGAGGCAGGCCACTTAAAATGGTTCCAGTGTGGGTTCGAGTCCCACCGGGGGCACCGGGTCCGTGGCCGGGCCGGGAGAGAGATCATCCTCACCACCCCGTCCCCGGTCGGCCGCGGGAACTACCCGGGCCGGGCCGGCGTTGGACCTAGCGGGAACCCTGCCCAGTTGTCACCGGATGGTGATCTTCCTCGGTTAGGTTCTCGGCAACAGACCAGTCCCACTCGCCTCATCGGAGGGCAGCGTGCAGAGCTCCAGTAATCCCGCCTTCAGAAACATGGAGAAGGTGATCGGCTCGCAACAGCAGGCGGCACCCAGTGCCCAGTACCTCGACCAGATGTACAACCAGCCCGCCTACGAGGCGCCTGCCCGTGAGCGGTTCCTCACCGTGGACGACGTGGTCACCAAGACCGCGATGATCCTGGTGCTGGCCGTCGTCGCCGGCTTTGCCACCGCCTGGTTCCAGGCCTACTACCTGGCCCTGCCGGGCGCGCTGATCGGCTTCGTGCTGGCCATGGTGGTCATCTTCAAGCGCAAGATCAGCCCGCCGTTGATCATCGGCTACGCGCTGGCCGAGGGTGTGTTCCTCGGTGCGATCACCGGTGTGTTCAACCAGTACTACCCGGGCATCGCCGCCCAGGCGATCGTCGGCACCCTCGGGGTGTTCGGCGGCATGCTCGTCATCTACAAGACGGGCGCCATCCGGGTCACCCCCCGTCTGACCAAGATGATCATCGGCGGCATTGTCGGCGTTGCCGTGCTGATGCTGTTCAACCTGGTCATGAGCCTGTTCGGGATCAACATGGGGCTCCGGGACGGCAGCACCATGGCGATCGTGTTCTCGGTGATCTGCATCGCGCTGGCCGCGTTCAGCTTCCTGCTGGACTTCGACGCCATCGACCAGGCCATCAAGCAGGGCGCGCCGGCGAACACCGCCTGGTACTTCGCGTTCGGCCTCATGGTCACCCTGGTCTGGCTGTACCTGGAGATCCTGCGCCTGCTGGGGTACGCCCGGCAGTAACGGGTCACCGACCTGTCGGTCATCACCAACGGCCCCGCCCGAGTTCGCTCGGTGCGGGGCCGTTCGTCATCTGTCCGAAGGACCGGCGAGGGCTCAACCGGCCAGGGACCGCGGCTCCGGGTCGGCCGCGCTGTCGGCCCGCTCCAGCTCGGCGATCGCCGCCGGCAGCAGGACCTGCATGGCGCGGTCGTAACCGGCGCCCGACGGGTGGAACCGGTCGGCGGCGAACAGGTCGGGGTGGCCGACGAACTGCGGGCTGACCAGCCGGGCCAGCGCCACCGGGCGGCCGCCGCCGTCGGTGACCGAGCGCTCCTGCATCGCGGCCAACCGCAGCGACCAGGCGCTCAGCACGCTGCGCAACGGCTGCGGAATCGCCGTGATGACCCCGAAATCGGGACAGGTGCCGACGACGACCGGGATGCCGCGGGTGGTCAAAGCCCGCACGGACTGGCCCAATTGGGCGGCCGACCGCCAGGGCGGGACCATGTCACGCAGGTCGTTCGCGCCGACCAGGATGACGACCAGGTCCGGATCGTCGGCCAGGCCGAGCTCGAGCTGGCGGGGCAGGTCCGCGGTGCGGGCTCCGGTCAGCCCGTGCGAGCGCAGGTGAACCGGGCAAGTCAGGTGCCGGGCCACCCCGCGGGCAATGATGACGCCCGGCAGTTCGTCGGCACTGTGGGTGCCGTAGCCGACCGAGGTCGAATCGCCCAGGAACACCACGGTCAGCGGGGGTGAGGGGGCGGGGCGGACCGGATCACCGTTCTCCACGTCCAGGTCGGACTGCAGCAGGCGCCCGTCGGCGAGGTAGACCCCGTCGCCCTGGGGCAGGCGGACGTGCACCAGATGATCGGCCACCCGCTGCTGGGCGTCGGTCGCGTTGGGCAGCACCGGCGGCACCAACGTGCCGTCGGCCAGCGCGGCGGCCACGGCCGCCCGCTCGATGGAGCGGCTGGTGGTCCAGGCCTGGCCGAGCAGCCCGACCACCGCGCTGCTGAAGCCGGCCAGCAGGCCGAGGCCGGCCACGGCGGCCACCCCCCGTCCCGCGGACGGGCGCGGTCGCCCCGCGAGCTTGCCCGGACCGGTGATCGACGCGGCCTGTCCGACCGCGGATCCCGACGCCCTGGTCGGGAAGATGCTCATGGCCCACCTCCTTGCGCCAGCCGTGCACACCCGGGACCTCTTGTCGTTCCAACCATCGGTACGACCCGAATGTTTCCCGCGGTTCACTGCGTGACAGCATTATTTTGCGCCGTCATCCGGCCCGGCGCTGCCCCACGAAGTGACGACAATCGTCGTGACCAACCGGTCGCTGCGACCGCGGACCCGAGGATCGACACCCGTTCGGGTGGCCCGGCCCGGTACGCGGAGTGACGTCCGGTCGTTGCTGGTCGGAGTGGCGATCCGGGCGGGCTGATACCCCGAGCGGTCCGGACCGCGCCGCGGGGGCCGTCCGACGGCCCCGGATAACCTGACCAGGGTCGGCACACCCGCTGCCGGCCACCCCCGAGCCCCGCCCTGGAGTCATCCGTGCGTTACGCCCAGTCCGTCGTCGAGCTGATCGGCAACACCCCTCTGGTCAAGTTGGGGCCGCTGGCCGCCGACGTGGCCCCGCTCGTGCTGGCCAAGGTGGAGTACGTCAACCCCGGGGGGTCGGTCAAGGACCGGATCGCGGTGAAGATGATCGACGCGGCCGAGCAGTCGGGTGCGTTGCGGCCGGGTGGCACCATCGTCGAGCCGACCAGCGGCAACACCGGGGTCGGGCTGGCCCTGGTCGCCCAGCAGCGCGGGTACCGGTGCATCTTCATCTGCCCGGACAAGGTCAGCGAGGACAAGCGCAACGTGCTGCGCGCGTACGGGGCCGAGGTCGTCGTGTGCCCGACCGCGGTCGCCCCGGACGACCCGACCTCCTACTACTCGGTGTCCGACCGGCTGGTCCGCGAGACGCCGGGCGCATGGAAGCCCGACCAGTACTCCAACCCCAACAACCCGGCCAGCCACTACGTCTCCACCGGCCCGGAGATCTGGCGGGACACCGACGGCAAGATCACCCACTTCGTCACCGGGGTCGGCACCGGCGGCACCATCTCCGGCGTCGGCCGCTACCTCAAGGACGTCTCCGGCGGGCGGGTGCAGGTGATCGGTGCCGATCCCGAGGGCTCGGTGTACTCCGGCGGCACCGGCCGGCCGTACCTGGTGGAGGGCGTCGGCGAGGACTTCTGGCCCAGCGCCTACGACCCGACCGTCACCGACGGGATCATCGCGATCTCCGACGCGGAATCGTTCGCGGTGACCCGCCGGCTGGCCCGCGAGGAAGGCCTGTTGGTCGGCGGATCCTGCGGCATGGCGGTGGCCGCCGCGCTGCGGCTGGCCGGCCGGCTGACCGCCGACGACGTGGTCGTCGTGCTGCTGCCTGACGGCGGCCGGGGCTACCTGTCCAAGATCTTCTCCGACCCCTGGATGGCGTCCTACGGTTTCCTGTCCCGGGACGGCGAGGCCACCGTCGGGCAGGTCCTGCGCGGCAAGGGCGGCGTGCTGCCGGCCCTGGTGCACACCCATCCGCAGGAGACCGTGCGCGATGCGGTCGAGATCATGCACGAGTACGGGGTCTCGCAGATGCCCGTGGTCAAGGCCGAGCCGCCGGTGATGTCCGGTGAGGTGGCCGGGTCGGTCTCCGAACGAGATCTGCTGGACGCGTTGTTCGCCGGGACCGCCTCGTTGGCCGATGCCGTGGGCAAGCACATGGGCCCACCGTTCCCGCTGGTCGGGTCGGGTGAGGACGTGCCGACCCTGCGGGCCGCGCTGCAGGCCCGCGACGCCGTCATGGTGATCGACGACGGCAAGCCGGTGGGGGTGCTGACCCGGGCCGATCTGCTGGCCTTCGTCGCCGGCAGCTGAAACTCGTGGCGGGCAGGCGCGGGCGGCCTACCATTGGGGTCACATCCGTGGAGGCGTCGTGACCTACCTTCCCGCTCCGTACGAGACGCCGCAGCAGGACGATCTCGCAGCCACTCTCGCCGCCGTGCTGACCACGACGGTGGCGATCGTGACCGCGTGGGTCCTGGGCTCCTGGTCCTACTCGACCATCCGCGGCCTGGTCGACGCGTTCACCGTCACCGACCCGCCCGCCCCGACGAGCGGTCAGGTCGAATCGGCCGTCGTCGCCGGCGGCTGGGCGCTGGCCACGGTGTTCCTGGTCCTGGGGGCCCTGCTGGTGTTGTTCCGGCGCGGCCGCCGGGCGGCGCTGTTCGGCGGCCTGGTGGCGACGGCCACCACCGCGGTGGCCCAGTTCGCCTTCGGCTACGGCGACACCGGGGCGCGGGTGCCGATCGAGAACTGGCCGCTGTACTGGGGCGGGGTCGCGGTGCTGGTGGTCGCCCTGCTGCCGGCGACCGGCCGGTGGGTCGGTCGGGTCCGGCGCGCCCGGATCGGTCAGCCCGGCGTCACCGGCACCGCCGAGACCGGGGCCATCCTCTGGCCCGGTACCTGACGGCGGTCGGGGACCGCCCTACCCTTGCCGGTATGACGCCTGCCCCCGGTCCCCACGACCCGCAGTCCCCGGGTTTTGCCACCCGCGCCATCCACGCCGGCCAGGATCCGGACCCGCTGACCGGAGCGGTGGCCGTGCCGATCTACCAGACCTCGACGTTCGCGCAGGACGAGGTCGGCCAGCCGCGGGCCGGCTACGACTACTCCCGCGCCGGCAACCCGACCCGGACTGCGCTGGAACAGGCGCTGGCCGCCTTGGAGGGGGGTCGCTCGGGTTTCGCCTTCGCCTCCGGGATGGCCGCCGCCGATACCTACATCCGCGCCGCGCTGCGACCGGGCGACCACCTGATCCTGCCCGACGACGCCTACGGCGGCACCTTCCGCCTGGTCGACAAGATCTGCGTGCCATGGGGTCTGACCTACTCGACGGTGTCGCTGGGCGACCTGGCCGCGGTCCGCGCGGCGATCCGGCCGACCACCAAGGTCATCTGGTGCGAGACGCCGACCAACCCGCTGCTGGGCATCGCCGACATTGCCGCACTGGCCGAGATCGCCCACGAGAGCGGTGCGAAGCTGTTGGTGGACAACACCTTTGCCTCGCCCTACCTGCAGCAGCCGCTGGCTCTGGGAGCCGACGTGGTGCTGCACTCGACGACCAAGTACGTGGGCGGGCATTCCGACGTGATCGGCGGGGCGTTGATCGTGGACGACCCGGAGTTGGCCGAGGCCCTGGCCTTCCACAGCAAGTCGATGGGCGCGGTGCCCGGCCCGGTCGACGCCTGGCTGACCCTGCGCGGCGTGAAAACCCTGGCCGTGCGGATGGACCGGCACTGTGACAACGCCGAGCGGGTGGTGGAGCTGCTGGTCGGGCACCCCCGGGTGGCCCGGGTCTACTACCCGGGCCTGCCCGCCCATCCGGGTCACGCGATCGCGGCGCGGCAGATGCGCCGGTCCGGCGGCATGGTGTCCTTCAGCGTGGTCGGCGGGCAGGAGGAGGCCCTCAAGGTGTGCCGGCGAACCCAGTTGTTCACGCTGGGGGAGTCGCTCGGTGGGGTGGAATCGTTGATCGAGCATCCCGGGCTGATGACCCACGCCAGCGTCGCCGGCTCCGCGCTGCAGGTGCCGGACGACTTGATCCGGCTCTCCGTCGGCATCGAGGACGCCGACGACCTGCTGGCCGACCTGCGGGACGCCCTCGACTGACCCCGCCGGCCCGCCCGAGCCGTCCCTCGGCTTTGTCGCGCGGATCATCTACGTCTGCGCGGATGAAGTCGTCCACTTTTGTCCCACCAGTCCCAAACGGTGCCGGTTCATCCGCGCAGGGCTAGATGATCCGCGCGCGAGAGTCGGGTGGATCGGCGGCCGCTGGGCCGCTGGGCGGCCGGGCGGGGCGGCAGGGCGGGGCGGGCTGGGGCAGGATGCGGAGCATGGAACGGGTCGGCGTGGCGCAGGTCCGGGAGGCGGCGCAGGCCCTGGCCGGGATCATCCGGTACACCCCGATGGAGTCGTCCCGGCCGTTGCAGGAGGCGGTCGGCGGGCCGGTCCATCTCAAGTGCGAGAACTTGCAGCGCACCGGCTCGTTCAAGATCCGCGGCGCCTACCTGCGGATATCGCGGCTCTCCACGGCGGAAAAGGCCGCCGGAGTGGTCGCCGCCTCGGCCGGCAACCACGCCCAGGGGGTGGCCCTGGCCGCTGCCCTGATCGGCACCCGGGCCACTGTGTTCATGCCGGTGGGTGCCTCGATCGCCAAGTTGACCGCGACCCGGGCCTACGGTGCGCACGTCGAACTGGTCGGGCAGACCCTGGACGAGGCGCTGGAGGCGGCCCTGGCCTTCGCCGCGCGGACCGGCGCGGTGTTGGTGCACCCCTTCGACCACCTAGATGTCTTGCTCGGCCAGGGCACCGTGGGGTTGGAGATCGCCGAGCAGGTGCCGGACGTGGCCACCGTGGTGGTCGCCGCCGGGGGCGGCGGGTTGATCTCCGGGGTCGCCGCAGTGCTCAAGGAGCTCATCCCGTCCGTGCGAGTGGTCGGCGTGCAGGCCGAGCAGGCGGCGGCCTGGCCCGGTTCATTGGCCGCCGGGCGACCGGTCCGGCTGCGGGAGATGTCCACGCTGGCCGACGGCATCGCCGTGGGCACGCCGTCGGACCTGACGTTTGCGCACGTCAGTGACCTGGTCGACGAGATCGTGACGGTGAGCGAGGATCAGCTGTCGCAGGCCATGCTGCTGTGCCTGGAACGGGCCAAGCTGGTGGTCGAGGCGGCCGGGGTGGCTGCCGTAGCGGCGATCATGGCGCGCCCGCAGACGTTCGCCCCGCCCGTGGTGGCCGTGCTCTCCGGCGGGAACATCGACCCGCTGGTGTTGCTGCACGTCACCCAGCACGGCCTGGTCGCGGCCGGCCGGTTCCTGTCCCTACGGGTCGATATCGCCGACCGGCCCGGGTCCTTGGCCGCGCTGCTGGCCCTGGTGGGCGAGCTGGGCGGCAACGTCATCGACGTCGAGCATTCCCGGGTCGGTTCGTCGCTGACCCTGGGCGAGGTGGAGGTGGCGCTAAGCATGGAAACCCGGGGCGCCGAGCACTGCGACGTGATCGTCGAGGCGCTCGGGCGCGCCGGGTTCCGGGTGCTGGACCGGCGCTGATCAGGCCCACCGAAGGAGCCGCGCCGGGGGCGATCAGCCGGTGAACGGCTTGGCCTCCACGACGCTGACCTTCTGCGTCCGCCCGTTGGGCAGGGTGTACTCGCGGGACTCGCCGCGGCTGGCCCCCAGGATCGCCTGGCCGAGCGGGGACTGGGGCGAGTACACCGGCATCGAGCCGTGCACGCCCTCCTCGCGCGAACCCAGCAGGAAGGTCTCCTTGTCGTCGTCGTCGCCGTCGTAGGCGATGGTCACGACCATGCCCGGCTCGACGACGCCGTCGTCGGCCGGAGCAACCCCGACCTGCGCGTCGCGCAGCAGTTCCTGCAGGTGGCGGATGCGGCTCTCCTGCTTGGCCTGCTCGTCGCGCGCGGCGTGGTAGCCGCCGTTCTCCTTGAGGTCGCCTTCCTCGCGCCGGGCATTGATCTCGGCGGCGATCACCGGACGATGCAGCACGAGCTCGTCGAGCTCGTGCTTGAGACGGTCGTGGGCTTCCTGGGTCAGCCAGGTCACGCCGGTGCCGGTCATGGCAACTCCTCACTACAGATATCCGTCAACCACCGATGGTTGAGGTGGTGCATGCGCAGCGTGCCGGGAGCCGGTCGAGACACGCGTGCCCGCACTCGAATTGGCACAGAAATACGTCACGGCCCCCTCGGGGGCCGCATCTACTGAACCAATGGTAACACGCCGGTGGCCGGCGGTGTCCGATTCCGCCGGTCCGCACCGGCGCCGGCCGGCCCCCGCCGACGGCCCCGGCACCGCCCGCACAGGGCCCGGACCTGGGGCGATGGCGTCAGAGCCGGCCGGTGGTGAGCCGGTCGGCGGCACTGTTGGCGGGACTGTCGGTGCGGCCATGGACAATGGTGGGCGTCCCGCACGCGCAGGCGGATTCGAACCGGGACCCGAAGGTGAGGGCACAGAACGTGAGCGACGCATTCTCCGTACCGGACGTCGCCGACGCCGAACATCCGGTCGCGCACACCGACTCCGAGGAACTGATCGCGACCGGCGCCGATTCGGCCCTGGTCGACGCCGCGCAGGCCCGGGACGAGGCCGCCCGGCTGGCGCCGTTGCGGCTGATGGCGGTGCACGCGCACCCGGACGACGAGTCGAGCAAGGGCGCGGCGACGCTGGCCAAGTATTCGGCCGACGGCGTCGGCGTGGTCGTCGTCTCCTGCACCGGCGGCGAGCGCGGCGACGTGCTGAACAAGAAGTTGACGATCGACTCGGCGGAGATCCCCGCCCTGCGGATCCGGGAGATGGCCCGGGCGGCCGAGATCCTGGGCGTGGCGCACGTGTGGCTCGGGTTCCACGACACCGGCTACCACGAGGGTCCGCCCGAGAGCTGGGATCTGCCCGCCGGCTCGTTCGGCGTGCTGGACCCGGAGGTCGAGATCGAGGCGCTGGTCCGGGTGGTCCGGCAGTACCGGCCGCACGTGATGACGACCTACGACGAGTCCGGGGGCTACCCGCATCCGGACCACATCCGCTGCCACGTGGTCTCCGTCGGTGCCTTCGAGGCGGCCGGTGACCCCGATGCCTATCCCGACGCGGGCCCGCCGTGGCAGCCGCTCAAGCTCTATTACAACGTCGGGTTCTCCCGATCCCGGATCACCGCCATCAACGAGGCGGTGCGGGAGCAGACCGGCGAGGGTCCGTACGACGAGTGGATCAAGCGGTTCTCCGATCAGGCGCGCCCGGATCCGGGTACCCGGATCACCAGTCAGGTGGCGGTGGCCGACTACTTCCACGTGCGGGACGCCGCGTTGCGCGCACATGAGACGCAGATCGACCCGGACTCGACCTGGTTCGCCGTGCCTCGTGACCTGGAGGCGCAGGTCTGGGGGACCGAGGACTACGAACTGGCCCGGTCCCTGGTCGACACGACCTTGCCCGAGGACGACCTGTTCGCCGGCGTGCGGGAGAAGGTGTCGTCATGAATCGGCTGGTGACCACGCTGATGCTGGCCGGGCCGCAGCCCGGCGACTACGACCCGAGCACGGGCAAGGGCCCCGAATGGGGCAAGGCGGCGCCGATCGGCCTGCTGATCATCCTGCTGCTCGGGGTGGCTCTGTACTTCCTGCTCCGTTCGTTCACCCGGCAGCTCAAGAAGGTGCCGGCCTCGTTCGACCCGCCGGCCGAGCCGGACGTCGACCCGACGACCGGCAGCGCCTTCGCCGGCGGAGCCGACGGGGCCGATGCGGGGGACGACCGGCCCGCCCGGGTGCCCGCTGCGCCGGACGAGTCGGACAGCCCGCCGCCGTCGGCGCCCCGAGGCTCGACCCGGCCGGCCGACCCCTCGGTCTGATTCCCGGCCCGTCGCGGCCGCAGGTTCACCATCGGCGCGGCACCGAGCACAGTCTCGGTGCCGCGTCGTCGTGTTTCCGGGTGCGTGTCTGTGCACTGCCTTTCCGGCGCGGTCTTCGGGTGCCGGCTGCCCTCATCCAGGTGTGATGCAGGTCACGTGCAGCGCCCGGAATCAACCCTTCACGCGAAACGTCGTAATGCGTGTAACGTTGTAATCAACAACGTCAGACACGAAGGAGGAGCTCCCATGAGAGGGAACTTCACATGGGCCGAGGGCGAGCAGCCCGAGGGCCCGGAACAGCAACGAGGCCCGCACGGACGCGGGCGAGGCGGTCGCGGGGGCCCTGGTGGCCCCGGTGCCCGGGGCCGCGGGTCGGGTGGACCCGGGTTCGGGCCCGGTCGGGGCATGGGCCCGCGCGGACGGGGTCGGGGCGGCGCTCCGGACGCCCCCGATGCGTCGGACGCCCTGGGGTGGTTCGCCGGCCGGTTGCCCGGTGACTGGTTCACCGCCGCACCGCAGGTGCGGATCGACCGGGACGAGATCATCGTGGTCGGTCAGCTGCCCGACCTGACCGAGGAGTTCGCGGACGACGCGGCCCGTGCGGCCGCCGAGGCCGGCCGGATCTCCCGGTTCCGCGAGGACACCCGCGAGCAGCGCATCGAGATCGCCCGGCAGGCCCAGCACCGCTACGGGCGGGAGATCTCCTGGGGCGCCCGGCTGGGCGACACCGAGGAACTGTTCACCACCCTGTCGGCGCCGGTGATGACGCGGCTGCGTCAGCCCGAGCGTCAGGTGCTGGACACGCTGGTCGATGCCGGGGTGGCCCGCAGCCGCTCGGACGCCCTGGCCTGGGCCGTCCGGCTGGTCGGGCAGAACGCCGACAACTGGCTCGGTGAGCTGCGGCAGGCGATGGAGCAGGTCAACCGGCTCCGCGAGGCCGGACCCGACCTCGGATGATCCGCCTCGGCGGTGACCAGAACCCGCGGGCGGGCCGAACGGTCGGCCCGCGGGGAAGGTCGGGTCAGCTCACGCCGAACAGCACCAGCCAGATCGCCACGCAGTGGCACAACGCGGCGAGCGAGACGCAGGCATGGAAGTACTCGTGGTACCCGAACGTGCCCGGCCAGGTGTTCGGCCGGCGGGTGGCATAGAACACCGCGCCGCAGGAGTAGAGCAGGCCGCCGATGACCAGCAGGACGAGCACGGCCACCCCGCCGTTGGCCAGCAGGTCGGGCAGCACGAACACGGCCACCCAGCCCAGGGCCAGGTAGAACGGGACACCCACCCAGGCCGGGCCGTGCGGCCAGAACATCTTCAGGGCCACCCCGCCGGCGGCCCCGACCCACACCGCGATCAGCACCACCGTGCTGGTCGGTGGGTGCAGGGCCAGCACGGTCAGCGGCGTGTAGGTGCCCGCGATGAACAGGAAGATCATCGAGTGATCGGCCCGCTTCATCCAGGTGCGGGTGCGCGCCGACTTCCACACGTGCCGGTGGTAGGTGGCGCTCACCGAGAACAGCCCGACCAGGGTGACGGCGTAGATCGAACACGCGAACGCGGCACCCGGTCCGACGAACACCCCGGCCATCGGAACCAGGGCCAGGCTCATCACGGTGGCGATGACGGCCGAGTAGAGATGGATCCAGCCCCGGGCGCGGGGTCGGCGTGCCGGCACGGGAACTGCGGCATGCGCGGTCACGGTCATGCCTCCATCATCGCCGATCCACCTGTGGGTCGCGTATCCATGCACAGTGATACTCCCCTCGGTGGGTGGGCTGCGCGGCGAGCTTCGGACCGTCGTCCGCGGACCGCCGGGGTCGACCGCTAGGGTCGGTTCGTGAGGCTCCCGTCCCTGGTCTATCGCGTGTACGAACGCAAGTTGACCCGGGAACTGATCGGCGCGCCGATCCCGCATCACGTGGGCGTCATGCTCGACGGCAACCGGCGATGGGCCCGCAAAGCCGGGTTCACCAACCCGACCGAAGGCCACCGCGCCGGGGCGGCCCACATCGTCGATCTGCTCGAGTGGTGCCAGGAGTCGGGCATCGGGATGGTGACCCTCTGGTTGCTCTCGACCGACAACCTGCGCCGCCCCGGCCAGGAGCTGCAGCCGCTGCTGGAGATCATCACCGACGTGGTGGAGGACCTGGCCGCACCCGACCGGGTGTGGAAGCTGCGGATCGTGGGGGCGCTGGACCTGCTGCCGGAGCCGATGTCCGCCCGGCTGACCGCGGCGGCCACCCGGACCGAGCATCGCCGCGCCTTGCAGGTCAACATCGCCGTCGGTTACGGCGGCCGGCAGGAGATCGTCGACGCCGTCAAGTCGATGCTCGAGGCCGGCATCAAGCAGGGCCACGGCATCCAGGAGGTCATCGACTCGCTGAACGTGGAGACCATCGGCGAGCACCTGTACACCTCCGGCCAGCCCGACCCCGACCTGGTGATCCGGACCTCGGGCGAGCAGCGGCTGTCCGGGTTCCTGCTCTGGCAGAGCGCCCATTCGGAGTTCTGGTTCTGCGAGGCCTACTGGCCGGACTTCCGCCGGGTCGATTTCCTGCGGGCGCTGCGCGATTACGCCGCCCGGCACCGCCGGTACGGCGAATGACCGACCTCCGTCACGGCGACTGACCCACCGCCGCTACCAGCGGTGATCGGCCAGCTCCAGCTCGCCCCAGTAACCGGTGACCGTGCGGACCCGGGCGGCCGGGACCAGTTCACTGATGACCAGGCCGCGGTCGCGGGTGAACTCGTCGACGATCGGGAAGATCCGGTCGACGCGGTCGGGGGTGTCCACCACCACGGTGAGCGTGGGGACGTGCCGACCCAGCTGGAACGGGCGGTCGCCCTGCGGCGGCCGGCCGTCGTGAAATCCCCACACGCCGCGCAGCGTGGTCGACCCGCGGGCGCCGCCCGCCCGCAGGGCCCGGGTGACGGCCCGATGAATGGGCTGGCCGTGCCGGGTGGCGTCCTCGTTGGTGAAGATCGAGAGCTTGTGAAACAGAGCTCGGCCCCGCTGATCGGTGGCCGGGATCTTCTGCGGGGCCGCGAACAGTTGGCCGTCCTGCTTGCAGATCCGCACCCGCTCCAGGGTGAGCAGGGGGCGGAGGAGCATCCGGCTCAGTGCGGGCAGCACCTGCGCCACCCGATCGTCCGGACCGACGGCCAGCACCATCATCGGCACGTCGGCGTTGCGGCTGAAGAAGCGGGCCCGCTGCCGCCGGCCGCGGACCGTTCCGTCGACCCCGAGCAGCACGGTGGCCCCGGCGATGCCCTGCTCCTGCAGCAGCCGGCAGACGGCGACGAACGCCGGGACCGCGCCCACCCGGTCCTGCCGGCCCAGGTAGACGGTCAGCCGGGTGGCCTCGGTCGGGTCGTCGGGCGGCGGCGCCAGCACCGGGCCGGTTACCAGCCGGGCTCGTTCCAGCGTGGTCAGGCCGATCGCCGGCAGCGCGAGGACCTCGTCCAGCACGGCCTCGATCCGCGGCCGCAGGTCGACCGCGACGGCCGCGGCCGGCAGGTCCTCGGACAGCGTCAGCGACGCGTCGGTGCGCAGGTGGTGCTTGAAGCCGAAGCCCTCGACGCCACGCATCATGATGCTGGTGGCCAGCTCGGCCCGGCCGAAGATGTCCAGCAGTTGATCGGCGACGAACCCGCCCGGGGTGCGGTGACGTTCGCCGAAGTAACAGGTCAGCTTGAGGCAGTCCGGGTTCATCGCAGCGCCGTCCCGACGGCCTGGCCCAGCGCCGCGGCGGCCACCCCGAGGACCAGGCTGACCAGGATGTTCAGTCCCGCCTTACGGGTCTGCCGTTCCTCGGTGAGGCGCTGCGACTCCAGCATCCAGGTGGAGAAGGTGGTGTAGGAGCCGACCGCGGCCGTCCCGGCCAGCAACGCGGCGTCGCCGGTCAGGGCCAGCCCGGTGAGCAGGCCCAGCACGATCGCCCCGCTGATGTTCACCACCAGCGTCCCGTACGGGAACGCCCGTCCGGTCCGCCGGGACACCATTCCGTCGACCAGGAAGCGCAGCACCGAGCCAGCGCCTCCGATCAGCACCACGCCCGCCCACACCAGCACGTTCATCCGCGGATCCGGACCCGGCGCACCGCGGCGGTGGTGAGGTGGATGGCGGCATACCCGGCGACCACGCTGGCCACCGTGTACCCCAGGGCCAGCACGAACGCCGAGGCCTCGATCATCCGCAGGATCTCCACCTGCATGGTGGAGAAGGTGGACAGTCCGCCACAGACGCCGGTGCCCAGCAACGGGCGCCGGTAGCTGGACAGCGGCAGCCGCTCCTGCAGCCGGGTCACGAAATACCCCAGCAGGGCGGCTGCCACCACGTTGACCACGAAGGTCGCCCACGGCCACTGCGTCGGCGAGTGGGGCAGCACCTGCGACAGTCCGGCCCGGGCCAGGGTGCCCAGGGCGCCGCCGACGAAGATGGCGGCCAGCTCCCGGCGATCCAACGAGGGCAGCCAGGAGGTGGTCGACCGGGGCGGCGGGGGCGGCGAGATGGTCGGCGCGGGCTCGGTCATCGCTCACCCCTCGATCCGGTCGCCGCAGCCCGCCCGTCGAGCCGTCGATCGGCACGATTGTGCGCTGGGCCGATCGGCGCTGGTGCACGGGGTTGATCGCCCGGGTCGCCGCTGACCTACGGTCAACGACCATGAGCACGCAGGACAGTTCGACGGACACGGTGACCGAGTACCTCACGCTGGGCCTGCGGTTCGGTCGGGTGGTGGACGGCTTCGTGGACGCCTACACCGGGGACCCGGCCCTGCGCCGGCAGGTCGACGACGAGCCGGCGCCCGACCCGATGGACCTGTCCCGGCAGGCCACCGAGCTGTCCCGGCGGGTTCCGGACGCCGGCCTGAGTGCCGCCCGCACGGACTACCTCACCGCCCACCTGGATGCCCTCGCGGTGGCCGGGCGCCGGCTGGCCGGCGAGTCGATGTCGTTCATCGACGAGGTGCACAGCTACTTCCAGGTGCAGATCGACCTGGTCGACACCGACGTCTACGCCGCTGCGCACGACGAGATCTCTTCGCTGATCGGCGGTTCCGGCCCGCTGGCACCGCGATTGACCGCCGTCCGGGCGGCCGAGACTTGCCCGCCCGAACAGGTCGAGACGGTGGTGCGCACCGTCGCCGCCGCCCTGCGGGATCGGATCGCCGCGCCCACCGGCCTCGCCGGCCTCGACGAGCACATCGATTTCGAGATCGCCCGCGACGTGGCCTGGAGCGGTTTCAACTACTACCTGGGCGGCTTCCGTTCCCGGGTCGCGGTCAATGCCGACATCGGCCACCGGATGAGCCAGTTCGGCGTGCTGGTCGCGCACGAGTGCTACCCGGGCCACCACACCGAGCACTGCCGCAAGGAGGACCTGCTGGTCAACGGCCGCGACGAGCGCGAGCACCAGATCTTCCTGGTCAACACGCCGCAGTGCGTGATGGCCGAGGGCCTGGGCGACCTGGCGTTGACCGCGGCCGTGGGCCCGGGCTGGGGGAGCTGGCTGGCCGAGGTGCTTGACGGGCTCGGCCCACGCTTCGACCCCGACCTCGTCGAGGCGCTGGAGGTGGCCTCCCGGCCGCTGAACTCGGTCCGGCAGAACGCGGCGATCCTGCTGCACGACCGCGGGGCCGACCCCGAGGACATCGTCGCCTACCAGCAGCGTTGGGGGCTGGCCGACGAGAAGCAGGCCCGGCAGCGGCTCCGGTTCCTCACCGATCCGCTGTGGCGCGCCTACACCTCCACCTACGTGGAGGGCGACCGGCTGCTGCGGCCCTGGCTGGCCGCCCGGCCGGCCGGCCAGACGGCTTTGCAGCGGTTCTGCCGGCTGCTGGACGAGCCGCTCACCCCGCGGGTCATCCACCGCGAACTCGCCGCGCCGGACGGCACCGCCGCGGCGGACGTACCGCTTCACGCGCCACTCACATGAGATTCTTGCGCTCTGTCGGGTTCGACTGCGATGAACTGACCCCGCCGGGCCATGCCCGTCGCGGCGCGCGTGCACGAGGGGAACGAAGCGAATGAGTGGTTCGGCGAGGTTGCTGGTGGTCGACGACGAGCCGTCGCTGCAGGACATCGTGGCAACGTCCATGCGATTTCTGGGCTACCAGGTGGCCGTCGCCGGGACGGGCCGCGAGGCGGTTCGGATCGCCACCGACAGCCACCCCGACCTGATCATCCTGGACGTCATGCTGCCCGATTTCGACGGGCTCGAGGTGATGAAGCGGGTCCGCGCCGCCGGCGTGGACTCCGGAGTGGTCTTCCTGTCCGCCCGGGACACCCCGGCCGACAAGATCGCCGGTTTGACCGCCGGCGGCGACGATTACGTGACCAAGCCGTTCGGTCTGGAGGAGCTGGCCGCCCGGGTGGCGGCGGTGCTCCGGCGGGTCAAGCCGGACCCCGCGGACGACGGCACCTTGCGGGTCGCCGACCTGGAGCTGGACCCGGAGACCTACCAGGTCACCCGGGCCGGGGTGCCGATCGAGCTGGCCCCGACCGAGTACAAGTTGCTGCGCCACCTGATGGTCAACGCCAACGTCGTGCTGTCCCGCCAGCAGTTGCTGGACGCGGTCTGGGGCACCGACTTCTACGGCGACGATTCGGTCGTGGCCACCTACATCTCCTACCTGCGCCGCAAGGTCGATGCGACCGGCGAGCCGCTGATCCATACCCACCGCGGGTTCGGCTACGTGCTGCGTGGTCCCCGGACGTGACCGCCCGATCGGTGCGGCCGTGCTGAGCCCCGGGGAGCGCCGGGGGAGCCGGTGGTGAGCCCGTGGTGAGCATGGACCCGATGGTGCAGCCCACGGCGGTCGGCGGTGCCCGGCCCGCCGGGGCCGGTCCGGACGCCAGCGGCACCGATCCGTCGGCCGCCGAGCCGTCGGCCTCGCGCCGGCCGTCGCCGGTGGGTACCCCGCGTCGCCGGTGGACGTTGCGGGCCCGGCTGATCGCGCTGGTCGTGGCGACCGCGGCGGTCGCCCTGGTCGCGGTGGACATCGTGCTGCCGCTGATCATGCGCGACGCGGCGATCAGCACCAAGGACGCCACCCTGTCGGCGGCCACCGCGGCCGCGCAGAAGGAGTACGGCCGGCTGACCGGCGAGATCCTGGCCGACCTGACCAGCGGGTCGGGCCTCAAGGGCGAGGTCGGCTGGTCCACGATCACCCAGTCCGGGATCACCCAGGTGCTGGTCCAGGCGGCCAGCGACGAGGACGCCAATCCCGATCTGACCTCGGCGGAGTGGCTCAACGCCGCGGCCACCGTCGGCGATGCCACTCACGGCGACCTGCGGTACCGGGCGATGGGCTTCGGTGGCGTCATCGTCAACGGCCAACCCGGCTACCTGGTGGCCTGGATCCCGATGGCCGACCTGGACGAGCAGCTGCGCCGGCTCATCCTGGCCGAGCTGCTGATCACCGCCGGGCTGCTGGTGCTGTTGGGTGCCACCGCCAGCCTGGTGATCCGGCGGGAGATGCGGCCGCTGGAGTCGATGGCCACGGCCGCCGACGCCATCGCCCAGGGCGATCTGAGCCGGCGGGTGCAGGAGTCCGATCCCGGCACCGAGATCGGCCGGCTCGGGTTCGCCTTCAACGACATGCTGGACGGCATCTCCTCCCTGCTGGACGAGCGCCGGCGCAACGAGGACAAGCTGCGCCGATTCATCGCCGACGCCTCGCACGAGCTGCGCACCCCGGTGGCCGCCGTGCGTGGCTACACCGACCTGTATCAGGCCGGAGCGCTCCCGGACGAGAGCGCGGTCGACCGGGCGATGCAGCGGATGGGTTTCGAGGCCCGGCGGATGGGCGCGCTGGTCGACGACCTGCTCACCCTGATCCAGGCCGACGCGGAGAACGCGGTCGGGCACGAGCTGGTCGACCTGAACGAGCTGCTCACCGGGGTGGTCGACGACGCCGCGGTGATCGACCCGACCCGGATCTGGCGGTTGGCGGCCAGCAACGGCGGCGTGGACGTGTTCGGCGACCGGCTGCGGCTGCACCAGGTGTTCGCCAACCTGCTGTCCAACATCCGCACGCACACCGCGGAGGGGACGGTGGCCACCGTCTCCGTGCTGCCCGGCCTGGACGAGATCGCGGTCAGCGTGAGCGACGACGGGCCCGGGGTGAGCGACGAGGACCTGGACCGCCTGTTCGACCGGTTCTACCGGGTCGACCCGTCGCGCAGCCGCGAACGCGGCGGCACCGGGCTCGGCCTGTCCATCGTGGCGGCGATCGTGCGCGGCCACGGCGGCCGGATCGCGGCCACCCACACCCCCGGCGGGGGCCTGACCATCACGGTGGTGCTGCCCCGCGCGTCGGGGACCGCGGCGGTGCGCCCGGCCCGCCCGGGCGGCCCCGCCGGTTCGGTTGACCTGCCCGAAACCTGAAGTTCACGCGCTTGTTTTGCGTGTTACACAGGGCCCATAGCGGCCCCGGAGTACCGTCCGAATCGTGGGTTGCAGGCCGAGTGCGCCCACACGGGAGGCCCCGAATCGTGCGTGCCGCGAACGCAGCACCGAGCACGAGGGGGGCCGGTTTCGGGCCCCCACGCCCGCCGGCGCCAGCCGGGTCGGGTGGTCGGGGAACCGCCGGCCCGCCTCGAGTAGCCGGATGCGGATGACCGCGTCCGACAGGGAGCCGTCCGTGGTCACACGCAGGTCTGCCCGAGAAATCGCCGCCGAAGCCGCCGAGTCGGCTGATCGTGTCGCGCCGGAGGGGGCGCGCTGCACGTACGTCATCGACACATCCGTTCTGCTGTCCGATCCCTGGGCGCTGAACCGCTTCGACGAGCACGAGGTGGTGCTGCCGCTGGTGGTGATCGGTGAGCTGGAGGCCAAGCGGCATCATCCCGAGCTGGGTTACTTCGCCCGGCAGGCGCTGCGCCTGCTGGACACCCTGCGCATCGAGCACGGCCGGCTGGACGCGCCGGTGCCGGTCGGCACGGCCGGCGGGACCCTGCACGTCGAGCTCAACCACACCGACGCCACCGTGCTGCCCGCGGGATTCCGCAACGACAGCAACGACTCCCGCATCCTGGCCTGCGCGCTGAACCTGGCCAAGGAACGGCCGGCCGGACGGGTCATCCTGGTCTCCAAGGACATGCCGCTGCGGGTGAAGGCCTCCGCGGTGGGTCTGGCCGCCGACGAGTACCGGGCGCAGGACATCGTGCCCTCCGGCTGGACCGGGATGGCCGAGGTGCCGGTCTCGGCCGAGCAGGTCGACACGCTGTTCCACGCCGGTCTGGCCGACGTCGACGAGGCCCGCGAGCTGCCCTGTCACACCGGGATCAAGCTGGTCGGGCCGTCCAGTTCGGCGCTCGGCCGGGTGACCGCCGGCAAGCAGGTCCGCCTGGTCCGGGGCGAGCGGGAGGCGTTCGGCCTGCGCGGCCGCTCGGCCGAGCAGCGGATCGCCCTCGACCTGCTGATGGACGACCAGGTCGGCATCGTCTCGCTCGGCGGGCGGGCCGGCACCGGCAAGTCGGCCCTGGCGTTGTGTGCCGGGCTGGAACTGGTGATGGAGCGCCGGGCCCACCGCAAGGTGGTTGTCTTCCGGCCCCTGTACGCGGTCGGCGGGCAGGAGCTGGGCTACCTGCCGGGCAGCGAGAACGACAAGATGCAGCCCTGGGCGCAGGCGGTGTTCGACACGCTCTCGGCGGTGGCCTCGCAGGCCGTCATCGACGAGGTCATCGAACGCGGCATGCTCGAGGTGCTGCCGCTGACCCACATCCGGGGCCGGTCGCTGCACGACTCGTTCGTCATCGTCGACGAGGCGCAGTCGCTGGAACGCAACGTGCTGCTCACCGTCCTGTCCCGGCTGGGCACCAACTCACGGGTGGTGCTGACCCACGACGTCGCCCAGCGGGACAACCTGCGGGTCGGCCGGCACGACGGCGTCGCCGCCGTCATCGAGACGCTCAAGGGGCACCCGCTGTTCGCGCACGTGACGCTGACCCGCTCGGAGCGTTCGCCGATCGCCGCCCTGGTCACCGAGCTGCTGGAGCAACCCGAGCACAGCTGAGCCCGTGGCGGGTCCGGGCTCGGTAGGGTGACCGCGGTCGATGGGCACGGCGCGGACGGGGGTGGCTGGGTGGTCGAACCGACCCGGCCGGTGAGCACCGTCCGCGCCGAGCCCGGCCGCCCGCCCTGGGCCTGGATCCTGGGCTGCTGGGCCGGGCTCGCGGTCCTGGTCACGTCGGTGGCGATCTGGGCCATCGGCGACCGGGCGCCGACCAACGTCAACGTGGGGACCCGGTTCTGGCTCGACGCCTGGCTGGTCGACGATGCCCGCTGGTACCAGTCGATCGCTGCCGACGGCTACTTCTACCTGCCCGGCCAGCAGTCCTCGATCGCCTTCTTCCCGTCCTACCCGATGACGGTGCGCGGGGTGGGCTGGGTGCTGGGGTCGGACTTCCAACTGGCCGCTTGGCTGGTCGCGTTGGCTGCCGGGTTGGCCGCAGTGGTGATGTTCACCGGCTGGGTCTGGGCGCGGCTGCCCCGGGCCGCCGCCCTCACCGCGATCGCGGTGCTCATGCTCTACCCGTACTCGTTCTTCCTGTACGGCCCGATGATGAGCGACGCGTTCTTCCTGATGCTGGCGCTGCTGGCCTTCGTGCTGCTGGAACGGCGGATGTTCTGGCTGGCCGGGCTGGTCGGCGCGCTGGCCACCGCCGGTCGCCCGGTGGGCGTCGCGGTCGCCGTCGGCCTGGTGGTGCGCACCCTGGAGTTGCTGGCCGAACGCCGCGCCGCCGCGGCGGTGAACGCCGCGGACGAGGCGGCCGACGAGGCGGCGGACGAGGCTGCCGCCCCCGCCCGCGCGGAGCCCGACGCGGACGCGGACGCCCAGACGGTCGCCCGGTGGCCCCGGCACGTCCGCTGGCGGGACCTGTTCGGGGCGATCCGCGCCGTGCGCTGGCGCGAGGCCGGGGTGCTGCTCTCCGGCATAGGCCTGGCCGGCTGGTGCATCTACCTGTGGACCACCTACGGCGACCCGCTGGCCTTCAACACCGTCCAGGGTGCCCCGGGCTGGAACCAGGGGACGGGTCCCAAGACCTGGTTCAAGCTGATCTTCTTCGGCACCATGGTCCGCGGCCCGTTCGACGTCGCCCTGCGGATCGCCGCGCAGGCGCTGATGTGCCTGATCGCGGTGCTGCTGCTGCGCCGGGTCTACCGGCTGTTCGGCTGGGGCTACCTGGCCTATTCGGTCGTCGTGCTGACCATTCCGCTTCTGGGCACCAAGGACTTCATGGGCACCGGGCGGTACGTGATGGCGGCCTTCCCGGTGATCGCCGCGGCCGGCCACGTGCTGGCCTCGGCCCGCCCGCGCTGGGTGCGGCCGGTGGTCCTCGGCGTCGGTCTGCTGGGGATGCTGGTCGCCACCTTCGTCTTCGCCACCGGCACGTCGGTCACCTGACCGGCCGACCCGCCCCAGGTCATCGGGTCTGGGCGATCGGGTCTGGGCGATCGGTTCTAGGCAATCGGTAGGGTCGCCGGCTCCTCGGTGCCGTCCGCCGCGGCCGGCGGCGCCCCGAACCGGGCCAGGCTCAGCGCCCCGGCCAGCACCAGGGCGAACCCGATCGCGGCCGGCAGGGCCAGGCCGGGGGATGGCCGGTCGCCGCAGACCAGCATGCCCAGGGCCGACCCGAGGATCGTCTCGGTCGCCACCATGGTCGCGGTGACGGTGACCACCGAGGCCCGCTGCAGCGCCAGCGCGCCGCTGAGCAGGCCCAGGGTCCCGGCGCCGGCCATCGCCCAGGCGGCCGGGTCGGTGAGCAGGACCCCCGGGTCGAACCCGCGCAGGATCCGGGCGCCCAGGGCCAGCAGACCGAAGCAGGTGCCGGCGATGACCGCCAGGATCAGCCCGGCCCGCTGCGGCGCGCCCAGGCGCAGGGCCGCGGCGACCGCCGGCACCAGCACCAGGACGGCGGCCAGCAGCAGCAGCCGGCCGACCGAGCCGACGTCGGCCGGTTCCTGCCCGCCGGCGGTCAGGCCGACGACCACCAGGCCGACGCCGATCACCAGCACCGCGCCGATCTCCACGCGGCGTAACCGCACCCGCAGCGCCAGCACCGACAGCACCGCGGTGACGGCCAGGCTGGAGGCGCGGCCGGCCTGGACCACGAACAGCGGCAGGGTGCGCAGGGCCAGGAAGGACAGGCCAAACCCGAGCGCGACCAGGGCCAGCGCGGCCAGGTAGCGGGGGCTGCGGGCGAGCCGGATCACGAAGTGCCCGCTGACCGCACTGGTGCGCGGCAACCGGGCCACCGCGGACGCCTGCAGCACGGCGGCCCCGCCCGAGCAGAGCGCGGACGCGGCGACCGCCAGCAGGGCAGCGTTCACCATTCCCCCGGGTGTGCTCGTCGGAACCTTGCGGACGGCCGGCCGCCTTCGGCGCGACCCAACAGCGGGCTCACAGCCGCGGCCGCGCCCCATGGTTACATGAGCACGAAAATCGGGCGTGGAGGGGACGAACCAGGCGATGACGCAGGACGCGATCCGGGCATGACGGTACCGCTGGAGCCCGAACACTTCGCCAAACTGTCGATCTTCTTCCCGATGTGGAACGAGGAGCTGTACATCCACCGCGCCATCCGGGCGGCCAAGGAGATCTGCGATCAGCTCGTGCAGGACGGCGAGATCGGCGACTACGAACTGATCGTCGTCGACGACGCGTCCACCGACCGGACCGGCGCGTACGCCGACGCCCTGGTCGAGGCCGATCGGCGGATCCGGGTGGTGCACCACGAGCGCAACCGCAAGCTCGGCGGCAGCATCAAGAGCGGCTTCGCCGCGGCCACCGGCGACGTGGTGCTCTACACCGATGCGGACCTGCCGTTCGAGATGATCGAGCTGGTCCGGGCGTTGCGGGTGCTGCGCAACTATGAGGCCGACATGGTCTGTGCCTACCGGCTCGACCGCACCGGGGAGGGCCTGCGCCGGGCGGTCTACTCGTGGATCTACAACTGGCTCATCCAGCTGTCCTTCGGCACCCGACTGCGCGACATCAACTTCGCGTTCAAGCTGTCCCGGCGCCGGGTGCTGGAGGCGGTGGAGCTGTCCAGCGAGGGCTCGTTCATCGACGCCGAGCTGGTCGTCCGGGCGCAGAAGGCCGGCTTCACCATCCTGCAGATCGGTGTCGACTACTTCCCGCGCACCCGCGGGGTGTCCACCCTGTCCTCGCTGGCGGTGATCCGGCAGATGCTCGGCGAGATGGCCCGGCTGCGCAGCGAGCTCAAGGCGCCGCCGACCGGCCGGCCGGCCGGTCGATGACCAGCCTGCTGGTGGTCTCGGCCGACGATTTCGGGTTGACCGACGGGGTTTGCCGGGCCGTCCTGCGTGGGCACCGGGAGGGCATCGTCACGGCCACCTCCCTGCTGGCCGTGGGCCGCTCGTTCGACCTGGCCGTGCGCATGCTGGCCGACCACCCGGGGCTCGACGTCGGGGCGCACCTGGCCATCGTCGGCGAGGACCCGCCGTTGCTGTCGGCGCGGGAGATCCCGACTCTGGTCGACCGCCGCGGGGCGTTCCCCCTGAGCTACCGGACGGTCGTCGCCCGGGCGGCGACGGGCCGGCTCGATCCCGCGGACGTGCGCCGCGAGTTCACCGCCCAGCTGGCCCGGATCCGGTCGGCCGGGGTGAGGGTCACCCACCTGGACACCCACCAGCACACGCACCTGTGGCCGTCGGTGGGGCGGGTCGTCCTGGACCTGGCCGCCGACGCCGGGGCGAACGGCTCGGCCGTGGCCGTGCGGACCCCGCGCAGCGGATCCGGGTGGCCGCCCGTCGGAATGGCCGTGAACCTGCTCGCCGCCGGCCTGCGCCGGCGGGTGGACCGGGCCGGCGTGCCGACCACGGCGGCCTATGCCGGTCTGGACCAGGCCGGCGCGATGGACGCCGCCGCGTTCCGGGCCGCGGTCACCGAGCTGACCGGGTCCGGGGACGCCGGCCGGGGACCGTCCACCGTGGAGATCAACACCCATCCGGGCGAGGCCGGCGACCCGGACCTGGGACGCTTCGACTGGGGCGGCTATCACTGGTCGGAGGAACTGGCCATGCTGTGCGACCCGGCCACCCGCGCCCTGATCACCAGCCTGGGTTACACCCTGGGCTCCTTCAACGACCTGATCGGCGGGACGGCGGCATGGCAGTGATCGACTCGTGGTGGGCGCGCCGGCCGACCGGCGCCGGCCGGGCCGCGCTGCGCGCCTACCGGCACCTGCCCCGCTCGGCCCGGGTGCACGCCACCATCCGCTGGTGGAGCGCACCCTTCCCCCGGATCGCGGCGTTCCTGCCGACCTCCGGCCGGGTGCTGGAGATCGGCTGCGGGCACGGCCTGTTCAGCACCTACGCGGCGCTGGCCGGGCCGGGTCGCTCGGTGGTCGGGGTGGACATCGACGCCGACAAGATCGCGCTGGCCCGGCAGGCCGAGGCCCAGCTGCCCGGGGTGGACCTGACGTTCCGGGTGGCCGAGTCCGGCGCGGTCCCGACCGGGCCGTGGGACGCGATCGTCATCGTCGACGTGCTCTACCTGCTGCCGGCGCCGGCCCAGCGGGCCCTGCTGCACCAGGCCGCTGCGCAGCTGGCCGACGGAGGGCAGCTGCTGGTCAAGGAGATGAGCCCGCGCCCGCGGTGGAAGGCGGCCTGGAACCGCGGCCAGGAGACCCTCGCCGTCTCGGTGCTGGGTATCACCGAGCAGGATGCCGCCGGCCGGGCCGCCCCGTTCGACTTCGTCGACCCGTCGACGATGGCGTCGTGGCTGCGCGACGCGGGTCTGTGGACGGCGCAGCTGCGGCTGGACCGGCACCGGCTGCACCCGCATCACCTGGTGATCGGCCGCGTCGGCCCGGAGTGAGGGTGGTCCCCGGTCCGACCCCACGGCGCGACGGGTGCCCAGCTCCGGCCGGCGCTCCGCGGCGGGTCGAGATGCATCGGAGGGGGCCAGGCGGCACAGTGGCCCGAGAAGTCGCCGGGCCCTGCCGCCCGGCTCGAATGAACGAAGGACGAGGATGATGCGGGCTCGAATCGGTGCGTTCGCCCTGGCCGTGGCGGCCACCGGGACCCTGGCGGCGACCGTCGCGTCCCTACCCGCGCAGGCGACCACCACGGCGTCCTCGGCGCAGGCCGTGGGGACCCCGGTGACCAGCGCGAACGGCGAGGCGACGCTGATCGTCGACCCGACCAGCGACCTCGCCGACACCGGTGCCTCGATCAAGGTCCAGGGCAAGGGTTTCGGGACCGATCCCGGCGGCATGTACGTCGCGGTCTGCCGGGACGCCGGGGCCACCCCGAACCTGGACCAGTGCGTCGGCGGGCCCGTCCCGACCAACCCGACCCCGGGGGCGTGGGCGCACATCGTGGCCAGCGGCACCGGGGTCAACGTGGCCAACTGGAACGGGGGCGGCTTCCAGGTGACCCTGGCCCTGCCCTCGGTGGCCGGCGGGTCCGTCGATTGCGTCAAGTCGGCCTGCGCGCTGTACACGGTCAGCGACGACGGCAGCGAGCCATCGCTGGACAACCGGATCCCGCTGGGCTTCAAGGCGCCGACGTCGTCGGCGCCGTCCACGCCGACCAGCGCGATCGTGCAGCAGGTCGGCTCGCCGACCATTGCCCCCGGGGCGACCCAGTCGGTGATCTTCTCCGGCTTCAAGGGCGGTGAGCAGGTCAACCTGACCCTGTTCTCCGAGCCGGTCACCCTGTCGCCGGTCACCGCCGATCCCACCGGGGTGGCCCGGGTCGACTTCGTGGTCCCGGCCGACTTCGTGGACGGCGCGCACCGGTTGGAGGCGATCGGCGCCCAGTCCGGCACGGTCGGGGTGGCCAGCTTCCAGGTGGTCGTGCCGACCCCCACCCCGAGCCCCACGCCGACGCCGAGCCCGACCCCCTCGCCCAGCCCGTCGCCGACGTCGACGAGCCAGACCAGCAGCGCGGCGAGCTCCAGCAGCCTGGCCCCGACGACCGCGGCGACCACGACCAGCACCGACAGCGGGGGCGATTCCGGCGGCTCGAACTGGTGGATCTGGCTGATCCTGGCCCTGGTCGTGCTGGCCGGGCTGATCACCTGGTTCGTCGTCGACCGCCGGAACAAGGAGGCGGCCCGGGCCGAGCAGGAACGGCAGCTGGCGGACGCCGCCAACCGGCAGCAGCCGCCCTACGACCCGATGGCCGACGCGCCGACGATGATGATGCCGCCGGCCGATCCGCGGCCCAGCGGACCGCCGCCGGGGGCCGATCCCTACGGCCTGCTCTCCGGGCGCAACCACCCCTACGGCGTCGACCCGAACGCGCCGACCCGGTACGACCCGCCGGCCGGTCCGACCCAGTACATCCCGCCCGATCCGGGGCAGTACCAAAGCGATCCGACCCAGGTCATCCCGCCGGGTCAGGCCGGCCGGGGTCAGGGCGGTCCGGGTCAGGGCGGTCCGGGTCAGGGTGGTCCGGGTCGGGGTCCGGCCCCCGACTGGACGGTCCCGCCCGAGTTCTCGGGCGGCCCGAGCGAGCGTCCGGCCGGCCCGCCGACGACTCCGCAGCCGCAGTCGCAGCCGCCGGAGCAGGGTCCCCGGACGGCGCAGTTCCGGCCGGACTTCAACGATCCGAACGGCCGCGATCCGAACAGCGACGATCCGAACGGCCGCGACCCGAACAGCAGCGACGAGTCCGACGGCCCGACCGACACCGGCCCGCGGTCCCGCTGAGCGGGTCGGGTCCCACCCGCCCGCACCGCTGATCAAAGCCGCGCCGAACCCGCCTCCAGGGGCAGGCCGGCGCGGCTTTGATCAGTCACCCTGTCCCTTCCGGTGACGCCACGACGGCGTGAAAATGGGTGGTGGGTTGCCTGTCGACGCCGATTCGTTCGCTTGAGCTTCGAGCCCGTTGATCAGTCTGGCGCCGGGGCCCGACCTTGACGGGTCACGCACTGTTGCTTCGAGCACGCCGGTCAGATTTTCGGTTCCCGACCGAGGCCCCCGGGCAGCCCGCCGTGGCGGTGGTGCACCTCAGGGAAGGAGCGACGCGGTGTGATGACCAAACAGGTCGAGGAGATCCTCGACGAACCCCATGAACAGATCGTGCAGCGGGTCTGCGCGATCGACGTGGGCAAGGACTCGGGCACAGTCTGCGTTCGCGTACCAGCCGCGTCCGGGACGGGTCGGCGAGTGAGCAAAGTCTGGGACGTCCCGGCCCGAACCAGAGCGGTCCTGGGCCTGGCCGCACAGCTGTCAGACCAGGGCATCGAGAAGGTGACCCTGGAATCGACCTCGGACTACTGGCGGATCTGGTTCTATCTGCTGGAAGCTCATGGCCTGGACGTGCAGTTGGTCAATGCCCGCGATGTCAAGAACGTCCCCGGTCGCCCCAAAACGGACAAGCTGGACAGTGTGTGGTTGGCCAAGCTCACCGAGAAGGGGCTGTTGCGTCCATCGTTCGTGCCATCAGCGCAGGTCCGGCAGTTGCGCGACTACACCCGGATGCGGGCCGATCTGACCGGCGACCGGACCAGGTACTGGCAACGGCTGGAGAAGCTGCTGGAGGACGCCCTGATCAAGGTCACCTCCGTGGCGAGCAGGATCGACACCCTGTCCGTCCGGGACATGATTGAGGCCCTGATCGCGGGCCAGCGGGACCCGCGGGTTCTGGCCGGCATGGCCCGCGGCCGGATGCGGCTCAAGCACGCCGACCTGGTCGAGTCGCTGACCGGTCAGTTCGACGATCATCACGCCGAGCTGGCCCGGATGCTGCTGCATCAGATCGACACGCTGACCGATCAGATCGACGTCCTGACCGCACGCATCGAGGCACTCCTGGCCAGGTTGCCGGCCGGTAACACCCCCGATCCGGACCGCCCCGCACCGGATGGCCAAACTCGGCCCGGTACGAGGGCGAACGCACCCGCCGACGAGGCGGCCCAGCGCCGGACACCGCCGACGGCCGCAGACATGATCAAGATCCTGGACCAGATACCCGGGATCGGCCCAAGCAACGCACAGGTCATCATCGCCGAGATCGGGCTGGACATGAGCCGGTTCCCGACCGCTGGCCATCTGGTGTCCTGGACCCGGCTGTGCCCCCGCACGATCCAGTCCGGGAAACGATCAACAACCGGTAAGACCGGCAAGGGCAACCGTTACCTGCGCGCCGTGCTCGGTGAAGCGGCCGCGACCGGCGGCAAGACCCAAACCTTCCTGGGAGAACGCTATCGACGCCTGATCAAACGCCGCGGCAAACTCAAAACGATCGTCGCCATCGCCCGATCCATCCTTGTCATCATCTGGCACCTGCTCGCCAACCCCGGCACGACCTTCCACGACCTCGGCGTCGACTTCAACGACCAACGCATCGACATCGGACGCCGAACCCGTAACCACGTCCGGCAACTCGAAGCCCTCGGCTTCAACGTCACCCTGACCGCGGCCGCCTAAACCCGACACCCACTCAACCCGATGGTCACCACCACGGGTCACCCTTGGCTGCCCAACGGCACGTTGATTTTCCGGTCAGTCACCCTGTCCCTTCCGGTGACGCCACGACGGCGTGAAAATGGGTGGTGGGTTGCCTGTCGACGCCGATTCGTTCGCTTGAGCTTCGAGCCCGTTGATCAGTCTGGCGCCGGGGCCCGACCTTGACGGGTCACGCACTGTTGCTTCGAGCACGCCGGTCAGATTTTCGGTTCCCGACCGAGGCCCCCGGGCAGCCCGCCGTGGCGGTGGTGCACCTCAGGGAAGGAGCGACGCGGTGTGATGACCAAACAGGTCGAGGAGATCCTCGACGAACCCCATGAACAGATCGTGCAGCGGGTCTGCGCGATCGACGTGGGCAAGGACTCGGGCACAGTCTGCGTTCGCGTACCAGCCGCGTCCGGGACGGGTCGGCGAGTGAGCAAAGTCTGGGACGTCCCGGCCCGAACCAGAGCGGTCCTGGGCCTGGCCGCACAGCTGTCAGACCAGGGCATCGAGAAGGTGACCCTGGAATCGACCTCGGACTACTGGCGGATCTGGTTCTATCTGCTGGAAGCTCATGGCCTGGACGTGCAGTTGGTCAATGCCCGCGATGTCAAGAACGTCCCCGGTCGCCCCAAAACGGACAAGCTGGACAGTGTGTGGTTGGCCAAGCTCACCGAGAAGGGGCTGTTGCGTCCATCGTTCGTGCCATCAGCGCAGGTCCGGCAGTTGCGCGACTACACCCGGATGCGGGCCGATCTGACCGGCGACCGGACCAGGTACTGGCAACGGCTGGAGAAGCTGCTGGAGGACGCCCTGATCAAGGTCACCTCCGTGGCGAGCAGGATCGACACCCTGTCCGTCCGGGACATGATTGAGGCCCTGATCGCGGGCCAGCGGGACCCGCGGGTTCTGGCCGGCATGGCCCGCGGCCGGATGCGGCTCAAGCACGCCGACCTGGTCGAGTCGCTGACCGGTCAGTTCGACGATCATCACGCCGAGCTGGCCCGGATGCTGCTGCATCAGATCGACACGCTGACCGATCAGATCGACGTCCTGACCGCACGCATCGAGGCACTCCTGGCCAGGTTGCCGGCCGGTAACACCCCCGATCCGGACCGCCCCGCACCGGATGGCCAAACTCGGCCCGGTACGAGGGCGAACGCACCCGCCGACGAGGCGGCCCAGCGCCGGACACCGCCGACGGCCGCAGACATGATCAAGATCCTGGACCAGATACCCGGGATCGGCCCAAGCAACGCACAGGTCATCATCGCCGAGATCGGGCTGGACATGAGCCGGTTCCCGACCGCTGGCCATCTGGTGTCCTGGACCCGGCTGTGCCCCCGCACGATCCAGTCCGGGAAACGATCAACAACCGGTAAGACCGGCAAGGGCAACCGTTACCTGCGCGCCGTGCTCGGTGAAGCGGCCGCGACCGGCGGCAAGACCCAAACCTTCCTGGGAGAACGCTATCGACGCCTGATCAAACGCCGCGGCAAACTCAAAACGATCGTCGCCATCGCCCGATCCATCCTTGTCATCATCTGGCACCTGCTCGCCAACCCCGGCACGACCTTCCACGACCTCGGCGTCGACTTCAACGACCAACGCATCGACATCGGACGCCGAACCCGTAACCACGTCCGGCAACTCGAAGCCCTCGGCTTCAACGTCACCCTGACCGCGGCCGCCTAAACCCGACACCCACTCAACCCGATGGTCACCACCACGGGTCACCCTTGGCTGCCCAACGGCACGTTGATTTTCCGGTCAGCGAACCGCGAGTTACGGGTGGGTCATCGAGAGCACGTCGAGCGCGGCGTCGAGCTGCTCGGCGGTCAGGTTGCCCTTCTCGACGTGGCCGCGCTCGAGCACGACCTGCTTGATCGTCTTGCCCTCCTTGAGGGCCAGCTTGGCGATCTTGGCCGCTTCCTCGTAACCGATGTACTTGTTCAGCGGGGTCACGATCGACGGCGAGGACTCGGCGTAGGCCCGGCACCGCTCGACGTTGGCGACCGTGCCGACGATGCAGCGGTCGGCCAGCACGCGGCTCGCGTTGGCCAGCAGGTTGATCGACTCCAGCAGGTTCCGGCCGATCACCGGGAACATGACGTTGAGCTCGAAGTTGCCCTGGGAGCCGGCGAAGGCCACCGTCGCGTCGTTGCCCATGACCTGGGCGCAGACCATCAGCGTGGCCTCCGGCAGCACCGGGTTGACCTTGCCGGGCATAATCGAGGACCCCGGCTGCAGGTCGGGCAGGGCGATCTCGCCCAGGCCGGCGGTCGGGCCCGAGCCCATCCAGCGCAGGTCGTTGCAGATCTTGGTCAGGCTGACCGCGATGGTCCGCAGCTGGCCGGAGGTCTCGACCAGGCCGTCGCGGGACGCCTGGGCCTCGAAGTGGTTGCGGGCCTCGGTGAACGGCAGGCTGGTGATGTGGGCCAGCTCGCCGATGACGGCGGCTGAGAAGCCGGGGGGAGTGTTGATGCCGGTGCCGACGGCGGTGCCGCCCAGCGGCAGCTCGGCCAGCCGGGGCAGGGAGGCCTTGAGCCGCTCCTGGCCCAGCCGGACCTGCGCGGCGTAGCCGCCGAACTCCTGGCCCAGAGTGACCGGGGTGGCGTCCATCAGGTGGGTGCGGCCGGACTTGACGACCTCGGACCAGGCCTGCGCCTTGTCCTCCAGGGCCTTCTCCAGATGGGCCAGCGCCGGGATCAGCTTGTAGACGACCATCTCGGTGGCGGCCACGTGGATCGAGGTCGGGAAGACGTCGTTGGACGACTGCGAGGCGTTGACGTGGTCGTTGGGGTGGACCTTGCGGCCCAGCGACTCGGTGGCCAGCGTCGAGATGACCTCGTTGGTGTTCATGTTCGAGCTGGTGCCCGACCCGGTCTGGAACACGTCCAGCGGGAAGTCCTCGTAGTACCGGCCGCGGGCGATCTCGTGGGCGGCCCGCTCGATGGCGGCGCCGATGTCCTCCGGGATGACGCCCAGCTTGGCGTTCACCTTGGCCGCGGCCGCCTTGATCAGGGCCAGCGCCCGGACCTGTGTCCGCTCCAGGGCCCGACCGGAGATCGGGAAGTTCTCCACCGCCCGCTGCGTCTGCGCCTGGTACTTCGCGTTCTTGGGCACCCGCACTTCGCCCATGGTGTCGTGTTCGATGCGGTACTCCACGTCGGTGGAGCCGGGGGTCACGTCGTCGTGTTCAGCCATGGCCAAGACGCTATCGGGGCGGCCGCGCCCAGGCTGCGCCCAACGAGGAAGGCCATAGCGGATTTCGGTCACACTCGCCGCCGGCGCCCGGGGGCCCCGTCCGAGGGGGGAGGCGCGCGCGGGGCCGGACCCGCCGCAGCGCGTGGGACGATGGGCGGGTGGCAGTCACCCGGCGACCCAAGACCCTGCGCGACATGGCGGTGGCCGCGGTCGTGCTGGCCGTCGTCGCCTTCGGCTTGATGTTCCTGTACGGCCAGGCCAGCTTCGCCCCCGGCGGGCCGAGCGCGGGCCAGGCTCCCACCGCGGACGTCACCGGTGGGCTGACCCGGGCGGCGCCGCTGGTCGGCTTCCCGGTGATCGTGCCGGCCGCCCTGCCCGACGGCTGGCAGCCGAACTCGTTCACCTTCACCGCCGCGCCGGGCACGGCCGTGCAGCCGGCGGCGGTCCGCGGTGGGTGGCTGACCGAGGACAACCGGTTCGTCACGCTGGTCCAGTCCACCGGTGAACTGCCGCAGATCCAGACGGCCGAGCTGGGCGCGGCCCGGTCGGCCGCCGGCACCGTCGACGTGGACGGCACGACCTGGACGATCGTGCCGGGTCGCCGGGACGAGGTCGCCTGGGTGCGACCGGCCGGCGACGTGACCTACCTGATCACCGGCAGCGCCACCGCCGAGCAGTTCCGGGCGTTGGCTGTGGCCGCCGACCAGGGCACGCCGGCCACCTCGTAACCGGCCGGCCGGAGGCCCGGTCAGCCGCGGTTGGTCCAGTCCAGCAGCCGATCCAGCGGCCAGGTGTTGACGATCCGGTCCACCGGCACCTGCGCCGCCTCGGCCCGGGCGCAGCCGTAGGCCTGCCAGTCCAGCTGGCCCGGGGCGTGCGCGTCGGTGTCGATGCTGAACAGGCAGCCCGCGGCCACCGCCTGCCGCAGCAGGGGCATCGGCGGGTCGAGCCGCTCCGGCCGGCTGTTGATCTCCACGGCCACCTGGTGCTCGGCGCAGGCCGCGAACACCCGATCCGCGTCGAACTGGCTGGGCGGCCGGGTGCCGCGACCGCCGGTGACCAGCCGCCCGGTGCAGTGCCCCAGGATGTCGGTGTGCGGGTCGGCGATCGCCCGCAGCATCCGCCGGGTCATCGACCCCGAATCCGACCGCAGCTTGGAATGCACCGAGGCGACCACCACGTCGACCCGCCCGAGCAGCTGATCGCTCTGGTCCAGGGTGCCGTCATCGTTGATGTCGCACTCGATGCCCGAGAGCAGCCGGAAGTCACCGAGGTGCTCGTTGAGGGTGGCCACGATGCGCAGTTGCCGGCGCAGCCGATCGGCCGACAACCCGTTGGCCACCTTGAGCCGCGGCGAGTGATCGGTCAGCGCCTGGTACTCGTGGCCCAGCTCCTGAGCGGTGACCGTCATTTCCTGGATCGGGCTGCCCCCGTCGCTCCAGTCGCTGTGCGCATGCAGGTCGCCGCGCAGCTGCGCGCGGATCCCCTCACCCCCGGTGGTCAGCGGTTGGACCCCGGCCTCCAGATCGGCCAGATACTGCGGCACCTGCCCGGCCAGGGCCTGCCCGATCACCGTCCCGGTGGTCTTGCCGATGCCCGGCAGCTCGGTGAGCGTGCCGTCCGCGGCGCGCCGGTCCAGCTCGTCCGGACGCAACCCGGCCAGCGTCAGGGCCGCGTTACGAAACGCCCGGACCCGGTAGGTGGGGGCCCGCTCCCGCTCCAGCAGGAAGCCGATGCGGCGCAGGGCGGCGATCGGATCCATGGCTGCACCCTAGGCGAGCCGGTCGTGCTGGTCCGGTCCAGCCGTTGCCGCGAACTCCATGCGTTCGTATGGTCGGGTGATGCTCGTCGTCGAGGACGGGAACTCACCGGACCGGCCGGCGGACTCGTTCCGCGCCGCCGGTCGGGCCTGGGCGCCGCACCTCGCCCCGACCGACGTCCCGGAACCGCACCGGGCCGGCCCCGATCCACCGTCGCCCCGCGGTGCCCCGGCCGAGTTCCCCGACCCCGACACGAGAAGGATGTGCTGGCCATGAGCCAAGATCAGGTCGAGCTCGTCGTGCAGACGATCGCCCGGACCGCGGTCGACAACGAGAAGTACTTCGGCGACCTGGATGCCGTGGTCGGTGACGGGGACTTCGGGTATTCGCTGGCCCGCGGCTTCGAGAAGGTCCTCGAGGGCTGGGACGAGATCGACCGGACCGACGCCGGCACCTTCCTGAAGAAGACCGGAATGATCATTTCCTCGCGGATCGGCGGGACCTCCGGGCCGATCTGGGGGACGGCCTTCCTGCGGGCCGGGATGACCGCGGGCAGCGACGACGTCGACGGCGAGAAGGCGGTGGCGATGCTGCGCAACGCCATCGAGGGCATCAAGGCCCGCGGCCAGTCCGACGTCGGCGACAAGACCCTGCTCGATGCGCTGGTCCCGCTGACCGACCGGCTGGAGCAGGAAATCAAGAACGGGTCGGACGCGGCGACCACGTTGGCGGCGGTGTCGGCCACCACTCGCGACGCGGCCGAGGCGACCAAGGACATGGTCGCCCGGCGCGGGCGCGCGTCGTACACCGGGGAGCGGTCCCGGGGTTCGGTCGACGCCGGGGCGATGGCCGTGGCCGTGATCGTCGAACAGATCAACCAGGCATTCGCCAAGGAGGCGCAGGCATGAAGAAGTTCGTCAACGACCCGAAGTCATTCGTTCCGGAGATGTTGGAGGGACTGGCCCTGGCCAACCCCAACACGCTGCGGTACGAGCCCGAGTGGAACCTGATCATGCGGGCCGACGCGCCGCGCGCGGACAAGGTCTCCATCGTCCAGGGGTCCGGATCCGGTCACGAACCCGCACACGTCATGGTGGTGGGCAAGGGCATGCTGGACGCCGCCTGTCCGGGGGATGTCTTCGCCGCCCCGCCGATGGACTACGTGTACGAGACGGCCAGACGACTCGCCTCGCCCAAGGGCGTGCTGCTGCTGGTCAACAACTACACCGGCGACCGGATGGCCTTCGAGATGGGTAAGGAGATGGCCGAGTCCGACGGGGTCAAGGTCGAGATCCTGATGATCAACGACGACGTCGCGGTCAAGGACTCGCTGTACACCATCGGCCGGCGCGGGGTGGCCGGGAACTTCTTCGTCATCAAGGCGGTCGGTGCGGCCAGCGAACGCGGCGACAGCCTGGAGGAGGTCATCCGGATCGGCAAGAAGGTCAACGACGTCACCCGGACCATGGGCGTGGCGTTGACCGCCTGCACCCCGCCGGCCAAGGGCGAGCCGCTGTTCGAGATGGCCGAGGACGAGATGGAGGTCGGCGTCGGCATCCACGGCGAACCCGGCCGGGAACGGGTCAAGATCAAGACGGCCGACGAGATCGTCGACCTGCTGCTGGACGCCACCGTCAACGACCTGCCCTACCGGTCCGGCGACCGGGTGGCGCTGATGATCAACGGGCTCGGCGGTACGCCGATCAGCGAGCTGTACATCCTGTTCCGGCGGGCCCATCAGCAACTCGCGGCCAAGGGCATCACGGTCGCCCGCAGCTACGTCAACGAGTACTGCACCTCCCTGGACATGGCCGGGGCGTCACTGACCCTGGTCCGGCTCGACGACGAGATCGAGGAGTTGCTGGAGGCGCCGGCGGAGATCCCCAACCGGGTCTTCTGACCCGCCCGGTGTGACAGCATCGAGGCCCGGTGGGCGCGTCCGCGCCCGCCGGGTCGGACGCGGAAGGCTCATGCAATGCAGCAGGTTCGGGTCGCGGTGGTCACCGGCGGCGGCACCGGGATCGGCCGGGCGGCCGCGCTCGCGCTGGCCGCCGACGGCTGGCGGGTGGTGCTGGTCGGGCGGCGGCCGGGTCCGCTGGACGACGTCGTCGCCGACGGGGCGTCGCTGCCCGGGTCCCTGGTGGCCCGGCCGGCCGACGTCACCGACGAGGCGTCGGTGGTCGGTGTGTTCGACGGCGCGGTGGCCGACTTCGGCCGGGTCGACCTGCTGTTCAACAACGCCGGGATGTTCGCGCCGTCCCGGGACCCGGACGAGATCCCGCTGGCCGAATGGTCCGCGGTGGTCGCGGTGAACCTGACCGGCGCGTTCCTGTGCGCCCGGGAGGCGTTCCGGGTGATGAAGGCGCAGGACCCGCAGGGCGGCCGGATCATCAACAACGGCTCGATCTCGGCGCATACCCCACGGGTGCGGGCGCTGGCCTACACGACCACCAAGCACGCGATCAGCGGACTGACCAAGTCGCTGTCGCTGGACGGCCGGCCCTACGACATCGCCTGCGGGCAGATCGATATCGGCAACGCGGCCACCGACCTGACGGCCCGGTGGGGGGAGGGCACCCCGCAGCCGCACGGCGGCCTGATGGTCGAACCGACGATGGACGTGCGGGAGGTGGGCCGCGGGGTGGCGTTCATGGCCTCGTTGCCGTTGGCGGCCAACGTGCCGACCATGACGGTGATGGCGACCAAGATGCCGTTCGTCGGCCGGGGCTGACGGCGAGCTTCGCTCACGCCGGCTCTACTCCGCGACGGCGGGCTCTACTCCATGGTGGTGTTCGGTACTCCGTGTCGACGTGGAGTTCGGAACACCGATGTGGAGTGAGGAACATCGGGGTGGAGTGGAGTCGCGCCGGTAGCGGCCCAGGTCGACCAGGGTCCGTGCGACTGGGCGCCGGTCGGCAGCCGCCACTGGCTGGTGTGACGACCCTCACCGCACCCCGGGGTCGCGCTGACCCGATACTGGTATCCACCGCGGCAACGTGGCCGCGGTCCCTTCACCACCGTGACTTTGCTGCTCCTGCGGTTCCTGACCCGATCACGACCCACCACCTGGCCGGGAGGCGAGCGATGCTGCGACCGATGCTGCTCGGCAAGATTCACCGGGCCACGGTGACCGAGGCGAATCTGGACTACGTCGGGTCCATCACCATCGATTCCGAGCTGCTGGACGCGGCCGATCTGCTGCCGGGGCAGCAGGTGGACGTGGTCGACGTGACCAATGGGGCCCGGCTGAGCACCTACGTGATCGCCGGCGAGCCCGGGTCGGGCACGGTCGGCATCAACGGGGCCGCCGCCCACCTGGTCCACCCGGGCGACATCGTGATCATCATCGCCTACGGCCTGCTGACCGACGCCGAGGCGCGCAGCCGCGCTCCGCACGTCGTGTTCGTCGACGGGTTCAACCACATCGTGCAGCTGGGCACCGACCCGGGGGACGTGCCGTCAGGCTTCGGGCTCATCCCCACCGGCATCGGCCGCTCCTGAGTCCGGGGCGGTCCGCAGCGCCTGCTCGACCCGCTCCCGAGCCCCGTCCAGGAACCGGGTGCAGATGGCGGCCAGCTTCTCGCCGCGCTCCCACAGGGTCAGCGACTCGTCCAACGACAGGCCGCCGGCCTCCAACCGGGCCACCACCTCGGCCAGCTCGTCCCGGGCGCTCTCGTAGCTGGCGGCCCGCTGCGCCGTGCTCGGCGCATCCTTCGACGACGGGGTCATCGCGTTCGTCCCTTCCCGATCATTCGCTCGCCGGCTCGGGGCCGGTACTGACGGCCAGCACGGCGCCGTCGACCACCCGGATCCGCAGGTCGGCCCCGGCCGGGGCGTCGGCGACCGACCGCAGGACCGCGCCGGCGCTCTGCACGACCGCGTAACCGCGGGCCAGGGTCGCGGCCGGCCCCAGGACGGCCAGCTGGGCCCGCCGGTGGGCGATGTCCCGCTCCATCCGCTCCAGCGTCCGGTCCAGGCTCGCGCGGCCGCGGTCCCGGTCGCGCTCGACCTCACGCTGGCGCCGGTCGAGCGGGCTGAACGGATCGGCCAGCACACTCGCGCTGGTCAGCCGGTGCAGCCGGGCCTGTTCGGTGCTCACCCAGCCGGTCAGTGCCCGCCGGGCCCGGGCCTGCCACTGCTCGACCTGCCGGCGTTCGGCCAGGGCGTCGGGGACCACGCGTTTGCCGGCGTCGGTGGGGGTGGAGCAGCGGACGTCGGCGACGTCGTCGACGATCGGGTGATCCGGTTCGTGACCGATCGCCGCGATCACCGGGGTGCGGCAGCCGGACACCGCCCGGCACAGGGCTTCGTCGGAGAACGGCAGCAGATCCTCCATGCTGCCGCCGCCGCGGGCCAGCACGATGACGTCGACCTCGGGGTCGGCGTCCAGGCGGGCCAGCGACTCGATGATCTGGGTGACCGCGGACACCCCCTGCACGGCCGGGTTCTCCACCCGGAACCGGACGGCCGGCCAGCGGGCCCGGGCGTTGGCCAGCACGTCGGACTCGGCGGCGCTGGCCCGTCCGGTGATCAGGCCGACGACGGTGGGCAGGAACGGCAACGGCCGTTTGCGCCGTGGGTCGGTGAGCCCCTCGGCGGCCAGCAGCCGCCGCAGCCGCTCCAGCCGGGCCAGCAGCTCGCCGATGCCGACCGGGTGCATCTGATCGACCTTGAAGCTCAGGGTGCCGCGGGCGGGATAGAACTCGAACCGGCCGTGCACCACCACCCGCGATCCTTCGGACGGCGGCGGGTTCATCGACATCAGCAGCGCGCGGGAACACACCACCTGCAGCGACATCGGCACCGACGGGTCGCGCAGGGTCAGGAACGAGGCCTGGCTGCCGCCGCGCATGGTGACCTGCGCGAGCTGACCCTCCACCCAGGCGGCGGGCGCCCGGGCCACGTACTCGGTCATCCGCTGAGCCAGTGCCCGGACCGGCCAGGGATTCTCCCGGCTGGTCTCGGCCGCCTTGGTCGGCAGCGGCGGGCGGGACTGGGACGGCGGGGCGGTCGAGGCCGGTGCTGCGCGGTGGGGTTCGCCGGTCATGCCGCCGGGCACCGAGCGGGGCGGGCGGTCACGATTCCTGGGCGCCCAGGGTGACCAGCCGGTTGCTCAGCAGGGTCAGGAACGGCGCCCGGTTCTCGCCGGCCTGCTCGTAGGCCAGCAGGTCCGTCACGTCGGCCACGGACAGCTCCCGCAGATGTCCGCGGACCTGGGCCAACGTCATCGCGTCGTAGCCGGGCAGGGTGGCCGGACCGTCGGGCTCGACCGCCGGATCGTCGCCGGCCGGCTCGGTTGACTCGGTGGACTCGGCCGGTGTGGCCGCCCCTTGGGCTTCGGCCGTCGAATCCCGGGGCGCGGGGTCGTCGGTCTCGGCCGCCTGGGGCTCGTCGGTGCCGTCGGCCTGGTCGGGGGCCGGCCGGTCGGGTACGGCGTGCAGGGCGGCGTCGATCAGCGCGGCCGGTACCTCGGCGGCCGCCTCGGTCGCGGTCGTGTCGATGTCCGACAGCGAGGTCGCTTCCGGCTGATGCCGGTCCGGCTCGTCCGCATCGGGCTCGGGCAGGTCCGGCACGGCGGCCAGCGACGCGGCCACGGGGACGTCCGGCGTGGCGGGCGGGGTCTGCACCACCGGCGGGGGCGTCGAAGCCGGGTGGGGGGCCGGTGAGACCGCCGGCGTCGGCGCGGGCGGCGCCGGCTTGGTCCGAACCGTCGGCGTCGCGGACGGCCGGCTCGGGGCCTTGACCGCGGACGTCGGCTTGTCCTCGTCGAAGGTCGCCCAGCTGGGGTTCTCCTGAGCCCGCCCGCCGATGATGCCGCCGAGCAGCTCATCACCCCGGGTGGCCAGCGTGGTGATCTCCTGCTGGACCTTCATCGACAGGCGCATGGCGTTGCCGACCAGGGTGACCGGGATCCCCGGGATCTCCTCAGGCAGGGAACGGACCAGCTGGATGCCGGTGACGAGCAGGCCGGCGGCGACCCGCACCGGCAGGGGCAGCGTGATGGCCATGTCACCAGACTGCCGCATCGGCCGGCCGGCCCGCACGCCGGTGCCGTCGCCGGGCATCGTGGACCGGCAACACACCTACGATTGACCCATGACCGCCCCGACCTCTTCGCCCGCCAAGCGCGTCCTGCTGGCCAGCCCGCGCGGCTACTGCGCGGGGGTCGACCGCGCGGTCGTCACCGTCGAGAAGGCCCTGGAGCAGTACGGGCCGCCGGTGTACGTGCGCAAGCAGATCGTGCACAACAAGCACGTGGTGGCCACCCTGGAGTCCCGCGGGGCGATCTTCGTGGAGGAGACCGACGAGGTCCCGGAGGGTGAGATCGTCGTCTTCTCGGCGCACGGGGTGTCCCCGGCCGTGCACGAGCAGGCCGCGCGCCGGCAGCTGCAGGTGATCGACGCGACCTGCCCGCTGGTCACCAAGGTGCACAAGGAGGCCCGGCGGTTCGCCGCCGAGGACTACGACATCCTGCTCATCGGCCATCGCGGGCACGAGGAGGTCGAGGGCACCCACGGGGAGGCGCCCGAGGCGATCCAGCTGATCAACGATGCCTCCGACGTCGATGCGGTGACCGTGCGCGACCCGGAAAAGGTGATCTGGCTCTCGCAGACCACGCTGTCGGTGGATGAGACATTGGGCACCGTCGATCTGCTTCGCAAGCGCTTCCCGCTGATGACCTCGCCGCCCAGCGACGACATCTGTTACGCCACCCAGAACCGGCAGGAAGTGGTCAAGCAGATCGCCGCGGACTGCGACCTGGTGATCGTGGTCGGGTCGACGAACTCGTCCAACTCGGTGCGGCTGGTCGAGGTGGCGCTGGGAGCCGGGGCCGATACCGCCTACCTGGTCGACGACGCCGGCGAGATCGACGAGGCCTGGCTGGACGGGGTGCACACCGTCGGGGTGACCAGTGGGGCCTCGGTGCCCGACGACCTGGTTGAAGGAGTGCTGGCCCACCTGCAGGAACGGGGCTTTCCGCCGGCCGAGGAGTTCACCGCGGCGACCGAGACGCTGACGTTCTCGCTGCCCAAGGAACTGCGCCGGCCGGCGGCCTCCACTCGCGGGGGCAGCTGAGCCGGTTCCGGGTTCGGACCGCTGGCGCCCGGGGCGCCGCCGGGTCAGTGGTGCGCGGGCGGCGGGGTGCCGCCGGCCGCGGCGCGCTTGGCCGCGGAATTCTTCAGGGGCTGCGCCACGATACGGATCAGGCCGATCAGGATGGCCGCGGCGGTGCCCATGGCCATCGTCGGGAACGTCGCGATGAGCCGCAGGGCCGTTCCGTACAGCCCACCGGCGTCGGTGAACAGCATCCCGCCCACCACCAGCCCGACCACCAGCACCAGCGGCGGCTGCACCATGGCGGTGAAGATCGAGCCGCGGCGGACCAGCAGGGCCGCGCCCACCACACCCAGATAGAAGCCGATGCGCAGCCCCCACGCCAGCGTCCCGGTGGTCAGCCCGTCGATCGCGGCGCCGGCCAGGGTGCACAGCAGGGCCAGCACGATGACCGCCCAGGACGGCCAACCGCGAACCGACGACACCACCGAGGCGTCGGCCAGCCGTGGTCGGGTCGCAGTATTCGTCGTCACCGGTCAACGGTAGCGTCCCGGATCGGTAAAGGGGATGTGTGCACACGCGCGGCATACGCCGCCTCGGCCGCCTCCCGCTGCACGGCGGCCTGCGCCTGGAACTCGGCGGCCGCGTCCAGCGGGTCCGCGGCGCGAGCGTAGGCCGCCTCCTGGGGCACCAACGTGGTGGTCTCGACCTGGGCCGGACTGGGTAGCTCCTCCCCGGTGACCCCCAGATCGGCCAGCTTGCGGGCCGAGACCAGGACCCGCGACTCCAGCGAGCGCACCGTGCCGTTGTAGGCGCGCACCGCCTTATCCAGGCTGGCGCCCAGGGTGGTCAGGTGCCCGGCCAGGGTGGCCAGGCGGCGGTGCAGATCCCGACCCAGCTCGTGCACCTGGGCTGCCGAGGCCGACAACCGCTCCTGCCGCCAGACGTGCGCGACCGTGCGCAGCAGGCCGATCAGCGACGTCGGGGTGGCCATGACGACGTTGCGGGCGAAGGCGTAGTCGGCCAGACCCGGGTCGACGGCCAAGGCGGCGTCCAGCAACGGCTCACCCGGTACGAACAGCACGACGAACTCGGGGGCCGGCTGGAAGTGCCGCCAGTAGGCCTTGGCCGCCAACGCGTCCACATGGCTGCGCAGCGCGCGGGAGTGCGCGGCCAGCAGTGCGGACCGCCGCCGCTCGTCGGTGCATTCGGCCGCCTCCAGGTAGGAGGCGAAGGGGACCTTGGCATCGACCGGGATCTGGCGTCCCCCGGCCAACCGGATGATCATGTCCGGGCGGACGCCGGCCGCCTCCGGATCGTCCGAGCGCACGCCGACCTGGGTGTCGAAGTCGCAGTGCTCGACCATCCCGGCCAGCTCGACCACCCGCTGCAACTGCATCTCTCCCCATCGCCCCCGCACCTGCGGCGCGCTGAGCGCCCCGGCCAGGGCCCGGGTGTGCCGGTTGAGATCGGCGGACGTCAGATGCAGGGCCGACACCTGCTCGCGCAGGCCCGCGTAGGCGGCGGCGCGATCCCGTTCCACCTCGTGCAGGTGCTGCTCCACCCGCTGCATCGCGTCGGAGGCCGGCGCCAGCAACGCGTCCAGCTCCGCCGCCGAGCGCTGATCCCGTGGGTGGGCTCGACCCACGCTCAGCCCGACGACGAAGCCGATCGCGGCACCGACCGCCAGCAGCAGCGCGCCCAGGAGCAAGCCGGATGTGTCCATGGCCGTGATGATGCCCGGGGACTCCGACAGTGCCCGGACGCCGGGCCGCGACCGGCCGGGTCGGCTCCGGTGCCGCGCGCACCCCCGTCGTCATGCACTAATCTTCCCGACCATGACGGGCACGGGTCTGCGGTTGGTGCGTCGCCGCGAGATCGACCTCGTGCGCGTCGCCAGCGCCGCCTGTTCCTGATCCGCCGCGGTCCGGGCCCGCTCGGGCACCGCCGCCTGGTCGCCGCCGTGATTCGACCCGCTCCTCGGAGACGTGTGCCGAGTGGTTGTCCGGGCCGTCGGCACCGTCGTCGACAGTCTTTCTCGCTGATCTCCCGCAGGTACGCACCGCCGCGTGCTCCCGTACCGATTTCTGCCGCCGGCATCGGAGTGAACCCCAGATGGCTCTTCCTGACTTCCTGATCATCGGCTCGCCCAAGTGTGGCTCGACCGCACTGCACGACGCGTTGGTGCCGCACCCAGACCTGTTCCTGTCCACACCCAAGGAACCGAAATTCTTCCTCTGCGACGAACGGCCGCCGGACCCGGCGCACCAGAAGGGCCCGGGCGACGCGCACAGCGCCCAGGAGTGGATCTGGGACCGGTCCGCCTACGAGCGGTTGTTCCAGGCCGCTCCAGCCGGCGTGTTGCGCGGCGAGTCGACGCCGTTCTACCTGTGGGACACGGCCGCGCACCGGCGGATCCACGCGCTGATCCCCGAGGTCAAGATGATCGCGGTCGTGCGCGACCCGATCGATCGGGCCTATTCCAACTGGGTGCACCTGTGGTGCGACGGTCTCGAGCCCGAGGCCGACTTCCTCACCGCCTGCCAGCTGGAGCGATCCCGGATCGAAGCCGGCTACGCCCCATTCTGGCGGTATTTGGAGACCGGGCTCTACGGCCAGCAGCTCGAGCACCTGTACTCGGTGTTCCCGCGCGAGCAGGTGTTCGTGCTGCGCTACCGGCAGCTCATCGACGACACCGCCCAGGTCCTGGACCGGATCTGCGAGTTCCTCGGGGTGCGCACCGGCGTGGTGACCACCATTCCGGGCGCCAACGTCAAGGACTGGGTGCCCGACACCGCGATCAACCGTGCCGTGCAAAAGGGCTTCCGGGTCGGGGCGGCCGCCGGCGCGCACCTGCCGCCGCAGGTGTGGCGGCAGGTCGAAAAGCCGCTGCTGGCGGTGTTGCAGCGCGGACATCACCGGCGACCGTCGCTGCCGGTGGAACAGCGCCGGCAGTTGTTGCCCTATTTCCGGACGGACAATGCGCTGCTGTCGCAGCTGACCGGCGTCGACCATTCGGACTGGCTCAACGACAAGGGACGGGGCGCCTTCACCGAACGGACCTGACGCCGGCGGACACCGGCCGGCCCGGCCCGGCCCCATCGGGTCCGGGCCGGGCGGCCGATCAGGCGGTCAGCGGGGCTGCCCGGGAATCCAGTTGAACTCGTCCGGGTTGGGGCCGGTGCGCTCGTCCCGGTTGAGCGCGGAGATCAGCGCCAGGTCGGTCTGATCCAGCTCGAAGTCGAAGATGGCGAAGTTCTCGGCCATCCGCGCCGGCGAGGTCGACTTCGGGAAGACGATGTTGCCCAGCTGGATGTGCCAGCGCAGCACGACCTGGGCCGGCGTCCGCTGGTACCGCTCAGCGACGTCGACGATCACCGGGTCGGTCAGCACCAGTCCCTGGGCGATCGGCGACCAGGCCTCGGTGGCGATCTGGTGCTCGGCGTCGAACGCCAGCAGCTCGGTCTGGGTCAGGTACGGGTGCACCTCGATCTGGTTCACCGCCGGCGGCACCGTGAACTCCTCGTGCAGCCGGCGGAGGTGATGCGGCTGGAAGTTGGAGACGCCGATGGCCCGCGCCCGCCCGTCCGCGTAGACCTTCTCCAGCGCGCGCCAGGCGTCGTCGAACCCGACCTCGGGCAGCGGCCAGTGGATCAGGAACAGGTCGATCTGCTCGCGCTGCAGGTCGGCCAGGCTCTGGTCGAAGGCGCGCAGGGCGTCGTCGTAGGCGTGGAAGCCGTTGTTGAGCTTGCTGGTGACGAAGACCTCGGCCGGGTCGATGTCGTAGGCGGTGATGGCCTCGCCCACCTGCTTCTCGTTGCCGTACATCTGCGCGGTGTCGATGTGCCGGTAACCGGCGTCCAGGGCGGCGGTGACGGTGGCGGCCGTCTCGTCCGGTTTGACCTGGAAAACCCCGAAGCCGAGCTGGGGGATGCTGACGCCATTGTTGAGTTCGACGGTGGGAACCGCGACTGTTTCGGGCATGAATTGACCTTTCCGGACTTCACGTGGTGCGGCTGTGCACAAACAGTCTCGACCGTACGCGCCCGGCAAAGATCGATTCAGAACAATGGTGTCAGGCCGGGACGAACACCGTCCGCAGGTCGTTGGACCCGTCCGGGCGTTGGGCCTCGAAGTACACCTGCAGGCCGGCCGGCAGCTGGGCCAGCGTGACGTAGCGCAGGGTGTGGCCGTCGCGGTCGATCGGTCCGGCCACCGGCGCGAACTCCGCCGGGCTCGCCCCGACGGCCAAGCCGGTCCGTTCGAACCAGTTCTCGGCGGCGCTGGCCCGGCCGTCGTAGCTGGCCAGCCACTGATCACCGGAGCGCCAGACGCTGGTGATGCGCACCCCCCGGCCGTCCCAGCGGCCCGGGGTGGGCGCCAGCGCGATCCGCTGCGGCGTCCAGGTCAGACCGTCGGTGCTGGTCAGATAGACCGACCGCATCCGGTCGGCCTCGTCGTCACCCTGGTCGAGCAGGTGTTCGCAGGCCCACATCTGCCAGGCGGCGCCCTCCCGGGTGACCACGACGTCCTTCCAGGCCGAGGTTGCGTCGCCGGCCAGCACCACCGTGCGGGTGCCCGCAGCCAGGTCGGCGATGTCCCCGCCGGGCGCGGTGTCGACCGCCTCCACCCACCAGTGCTTGGAGCCGAATGTGGAACAGCTCACATAGATCCGCCAACCACCGTCGGGTCGGCGGATCAGGGCCGGCCGTTCCAGCGAGGCGCTGGCGAACATCTCCACGGGCAGGGTGGCCACCGTGGTGAAGTGGATCCCGTCGTCGGAGGTGGCGACCACGTTGGCGTAGCCGCGTCCCTGATCGACCGGCCGGCGCAGCCGATAGGCCAGGTGAAAGCGCCCGTCGGTGTGCACGACGCTGGGGCCGCCGGCCCAGAAGCCGTGGCCGACACCGGGCGGTTCGACGACCACGGTCGCCGGTTCGTCGGCCAGCGCTCGGCCGATTTTTTCCAGGATCGTCACGCCTGGTCCTTCCGTGGAACCTCGCACACTCGGTCGCCCCGGCGGGGTCGTCCGTCCGGATCGCGGGCGAGCATACGGACAGCGAGAACGGCACCCGACGATCGCCCTCGTTCGGCCGATCCGGGAACGGGGCGAACCACGGTATGATTCGGCCTATGTCTGTCCAGGGAGTGCCTTTGGTGTGCCGCCGCGAGGTTGACCTCGTGCGCGTCGCCAGCGCTGCCTGTTGCCTCGCCGCCTGACACCCGCCGCCGCTCACTGCGCCGGGCTGTCTGCTCGGCCCGCGGTCGCCCACCAGCGCACTCGTCGTGTCCGGCCGGACGGCACCGGCTACTCCGCCAAGGATCCAGATGCCCACCGCACAGCCTGCCACCGAGACCTCGGTCGATCACGGATCGCGACCGGTCGACGCCACCGCGCAACCGGCGGCCGATCGACCCGCGCGTCGACCCGCCCCGGCCCGGGGAGCCCGGCACGGCCGTCCCGGTGGTCAGGGGCAGTGGGCGTTGGGCTACCGCGAGCCGCTGAACCCCAACGAGCGGATGAAGAAGGACGACGACGGGCTGCACGTGCGGGCCCGGATCGAGAACCGCTACCGGCACACCGGCTTCGACGACATCGACCCGGCCGACCTGCGGGGGCGTTTCCGCTGGTGGGGCCTGTACACCCAGCGCGCCCCGGGCATCGACGGTGGCCGCACCGCGGTCCTGGAGCCCGAGGAGCTCGAGGACAAGTACTTCATGATGCGGGTGCGCATCGACGGCGGACAGCTCTCGGTCGACGCGCTGCGCACCGTCGGTGAGGTCTCCGCGAAGTACGCCCGGGACACCGCCGACCTGACCGACCGGCAGAACATCCAGCTGCACTGGGTGCAGGTGCAGGACGTGCCCGACATCTGGGAGGCCATCGAAGGGGTCGGCCTGACCACCGCGGAGGCCTGCGGCGACGTGCCCCGGGTGATCCTGGGCTCCCCGCTGGCCGGGGTGGCCGCCGACGAGATCATCGACGGCACCCCCGCCGTGCACGAGATCCTGCGTCGCTACATCGGCAGCGAGGAGTTCTCCAACCTGCCCCGCAAGTTCAAGACGGCCATCTCCGGATCGCCGCGGCACGACGTGGCCCACGAGATCCACGACATCGCCTTCGTCGGCGTCGTGCATCCCGAGCGCGGACCGGGCTTCGACCTGTGGGTGGGCGGCGGCCTGTCCACCAACCCGATGCTCGGGCAGCGGCTGGGCGCCTGGGTGCCGCTGGACGAGGTGCCCGACGTGTGGGCCGGGGTCATCTCCATCTTCCGCGACTACGGGTACCGCCGGCTGCGGAACCGGGCCCGGCTGAAGTTCCTGGTCGCCGACTGGGGCGTGGAAAAGTTCCGTGAGGTTCTCGAATCCGAGTACCTCAAGCGCCCGCTGATCGACGGCCCGGCGCCGGTCGATTACGACGGCCCCCGCGACCACGTCGGCGTGCACCCGCAGAACGACGGCCGGCTCTACGTCGGGGTCAACCCGACGGTCGGCCGGGTCACCGGCACCCTGCTGATCAAGCTGGCCGACCTGGTGGCGGCGCACGGCAGCGATCGCATCCGGATGACCACCGACCAGGGCCTGGTCATCCTGGACGTCGAGCCCGACCAGGTCGATTCCCTGGTTGCCGGGTTGGACGAGCTCGGTCTCTCGGTCACCCCGTCCACCTTCCGGCGCAACATGATGGCCTGCACCGGCCTGGAGTTCTGCAAGCTGGCCATCGTCGACACCAAGGCCCGCGGAATCGCCCTGGTCGACGAGTTGGAGAACCGGTTCGGCGAGCAGGCCGCGCAGCTGCCGGCGATCACCATCAACATCAACGGCTGCCCGAACGCGTGCGCCCGTACCCAGATCGCCGATATCGGCCTCAAGGGAATGATCGTCACCAACGACGCCGGCGAGCAGGTCGAGGGCTTCCAGGTGCATCTGGGCGGCGGCCTGGGGCTGGACGCCGGCTTCGGTCGCAAGGTTCGCGGCCACAAGATCACCGGTGACGACGTGCCCGACTACATCGAGCGGGTCGTGAAGTCCTTCGACGCGCAGCGGCACGAGGGCGAACGGTTCGCCCAGTGGGTGGCCCGCGCCGACGAAGAAGCGTTGCGCTGATGAGCGAGAACCGCGCCCCGGCCCAGTACTGCCCGTACTGCGGGGAGACGAACCTGTGGCCGGACGAATCCGGCCACGGGGCCTGGAGCTGCCGGGATTGCCTGCGGGTGTTCTCGGTCAAGTTCATCGGGCTGACCGGTCGGTCCTCCGGTGCCCCGGCGACGCAGGGGAGCGGATCATGACGATCGCGGCGCTGCGGACGCCCGCCGAGCTGGAGGTGATCGCCGAGCGCGGGGCTCGCGAGTTGGCCGACGCGTCGGCGCAGGAGATCCTGCGGTGGGCGGCCGACGAGTTCGGCCCGGGGTTCGCGGTGGCCGGGTCGATGCAGGACAACGTGCTCGTCCACCTGGCGTCCGTCGTCGTGCCCGGGATCGACGTGCTGTTCCTGGACACCGGGTACCACTTCATCGAGACGATCGGCACGGCCGACGCGATCGAGGCGGTGTACCCGGTGACCCTGCGCCGGCTGTTGCCGCTGCAGACCGTGGCCGAGCAGGACGCCGAACACGGCAAGGATCTGTTCGCGCGGGATCCGGACCTGTGCTGTGCTTTGCGCAAGGTGGCGCCGCTGAACAAGGCGCTGCGCGGGTACGAGGCCTGGGCCACCGGGATGCGGCGCTCCGAAGCCGTCACCCGGGCGAACACCCCGGTCGTGCAGTTCGACGCCAAACGCGGAAAGGTCCGCATCGCCCCCCTGGCCGCGTGGTCCGACGACGATGTCGCCCACTACATCGAGCGCAACAACGTTTTGGTCAATCCTTTGCTGTCCGACGAGTACCCGTCGATCGGCTGCGAGCCCTGTACCCGGCGCGTGTTGCCGGGCCAGGACTCTCGGGCCGGCCGCTGGGCCGGACTCACCAAGACCGAATGTGGGATCAATACATGACGACAACTCAGACTCTCGCCGAAGGCGGGGCCGCGGCCGGGAACCGAACCCGGCCGGGCGCCACCCTGTGGCTGACCGGCCTGCCCAGCGCGGGCAAGACGACGCTGGCCCGCGCGCTGATCGAGGTGCTGGCCGCCCGGGGCGTCGAGACCGAACTGCTGGACGGCGACGAGGTGCGCACGCACCTGTCCGCCGGCCTGGGCTTCAGCAAGGCCGACCGCGACACCCAGGTCACCCGCATCGGTTTCGTGGCCGAGCTGCTGGCCCGGCACGGCGTGCTGGTGCTGGTGCCGGTGATCGCCCCCTACGCCGACGCCCGGGACCGGGTCCGCGCACATCACGCCGACCGGGGCACCCCGCTGCTGCAGGTGCACCTGTCCACGCCGGTCGAGGTCTGCGCCGATCGGGACGTGAAGGGCCTGTACGCCAAGGCCTATCGCGGTGAGATTAGCTCGATGACCGGGGTCGACGACCCCTACGAGATTCCGGCCGACCCGGACCTGCGGATCGACACCTCGACCGTCGACCAGGCCCGCTCGATCGCTCTGCTGCTGGACCTGCTGACCGAAAGAGGACTGGCATGACGGCCACCGCCGACGGCCTGGCCACCCGGCGGGTCGCCAGCCCGCACCTGCGGGCGCTGGAGTCCGAGTCCATCCACATCCTGCGGGAGGTGGCCGGGCAGTTCGACAAGCCGGTCATCCTGTTCTCCGCCGGCAAGGACTCGGTGCTCGTGCTGCACCTGGCCCGTAAGGCGTTCCACCCGGCGCCGCTGCCGTTCTCGCTGCTGCACGTGGACACCGGGCACAACTTCCCCGAGGTACTGGCCTTCCGGGACCGGGTGGTCGCCGAGGGCGGCCTGCGGCTGGCCGTGGCCAAGGTGCAGGACTGGATCGACGACGGTCGGCTCAGCGAGCGTCCCGACGGCACCCGCAACCCGCTGCAGACGGTGCCGTTGGTCGACACCATCGTCGCCGAGAAGTACGACGCGGTGATCGGGGGCGCCCGCCGCGACGAGGAACGGGCCCGGGCCAAGGAGCGGATCTTCTCGCTGCGGGACGCCTTCGGCGGCTGGGATCCGCGCAAGCAGCGGCCCGAGCTGTGGGGCCTGTACAACGGCAAGCACGCGCCGGGCGAGCACGTCCGGGTGTTCCCGCTGTCCAACTGGACCGAGCTGGACGTCTGGAACTACATCGAGGCCGAGGGCATCGACCTGCCCGAGATCTACTACGCCCACCAGCGAGAGGTCTTCTCGCGCAACGGCATGTGGCTGACCCCCGGTGAGTGGGGCGGCCCGGCCAAGGGGGAGACCCTGCAGCGCCGCTGGGTTCGGTACCGCACCGTCGGCGACATGTCCTGCACCGGCGCCGTCGATTCGCAGGCCACCGACGTCCAGGCGGTCATCGAGGAGATCATCGCCACCCGGATTACCGAGCGCGGCGCCACCCGGGCCGACGACAAGCTCGGTGAGGCCGCCATGGAGGACCGCAAGCGCGAGGGATACTTCTAGTGAGCACGGTTGTGAACGACAGCGCTGCGGTCACCGAGGTGGTCGGTGCGGGCGCCGCCGGGGTCGATACCGCCAGCGAAGCGCACGAATTGGCGCAGGAGCTCTCACACGCCCGCGGGCTGCTGCGGTTCGCCACCGCCGGCTCGGTCGACGACGGCAAGTCGACCCTGGTCGGCCGGCTGCTGCACGACTCCAAGTCGGTGCTCTCCGATCAGCTCGACGCGGTGGAGCGCACCTCGCAGGCTCGTGGCCTGGAGACCGTCGATCTGTCCCTGCTGGTGGACGGCCTGCGGGCCGAGCGCGAGCAGGGCATCACCATCGACGTGGCCTACCGCTACTTCGCCACCCCGACCCGGACCTTCATCCTGGCCGACACCCCCGGGCACGTGCAGTACACCCGCAACACGGTGACCGGGGCATCCACCGCCGACCTGGTGGTGATCCTGACCGACGCCCGCACCGGGGTCGTCGCGCAGACCCGCCGGCACGCCGCGGTGGCCGCGCTGCTGGGGGTGCCGCACCTGCTGCTGGCCGTCAACAAGATCGACTTGGTCGACTACGACCAGGGCGTGTTCGACGCCATCGCCGGTGAGTTCTCCGCCTACGCCAAGGGTCTGGGCATCCACGAGATCACCTCCATCCCGATCTCGGCGCTCAACGGCGACAACGTCGTCACCCGCTCGGAGCGGATCGACTGGTACGACGGGCCCAGCGTGCTGGAGCATCTGGAGACGGTCGACCTGGCCGCCGACACGGACGAGGCCCTGCGGTTCCCGGTGCAGTACGTCATCCGGCCGCGCTCGGACGAGCTGCCCGACTACCGCGGCTACGCCGGCCGGGTCGGGGCCGGCACGGTCCGCCCGGGCGACGAGGTCGTCGTGCTGCCCTCCGGGCGACGCTCGACCGTCACCGGGATCGACACCGCGGACGGCCCCCGGCCGTCGGCCACCAAGGGTGATTCGGTCACGCTGCTGCTCTCCGACGATGTCGACCTGTCCCGCGGCGACCTGATCGCCGGGGTGCAGGATGCCCCGACCCCGGTCGTCGAGTTCACCGCAACGGTCACCCAGCTGGCCGACAAGCCGCTCAAGCCGGGTGCCCGCACCCTGTTGCGGTACGGCGCGACCTCGACCCGGGCGCTGGTCACCTCGCTGGACCACCTGCTGGACATCGACTCGCTGACCTACGGGCCGGCGCCGGAGTCGTTGGCCCTCAACGACATCGCCCAGGTGACCATCCGCACCGCCGATGCCGTGCCGGTCGAGGCCTATCGGCCCGGCGGCGCCGTCGGTTCGCTGCTGATCATCGACCCGGCCGACGGCACCACGCTGGCCGCCGGCATGGTCGGCGACCGGTTGGCCGCCCTGCATCCCGAGACCACCACCCCCGCTGCCCCCGCCGCCGAGACCGAGGAGGACTGGCTGTCATGAGCTGTCAGGAATACGTGATCGATCTGGAGCGATGTCCCCAGCCGGCCTGTACCGGCCGCGCCTACCCGCTCAGTCCCAGCAACGCCCACACCCCCGGTCCGTGACCGGGAGCATGCCCGAAGGAACCATCGTGTCTGCCAGTCGTCTTCGTTTCGCCCGCGTCAAACCCGTCGCCCTGCTCGGTGGGGCCGTGGCCGCCCTGCTGCTGGTCACCGCCTGCGGCTCCTCCTCCACCGCCTCTGAAACCACTGCCCAGGCCGCCGCTTCCGGCTCGGCCGCTGGCTCCGCGGCGCCGGCCGGCACCGCCGCCGACACCCTGCGCCTGGGGTACTTCCCGAACGTCACGCACGCCGCCGCCGTGCTCGGCGTCGCCAACGGCACCTTCCAGTCCGCGCTGGGCGACACCAAGCTCGAGACCAGTACTTTCAATGCCGGCCCGGCCGCGATCGAGGCCCTGCTCTCCGGCGCCATCGACGCCACCTTCATCGGCCCCAACCCGGCCATCAACTCCTTCGTCAAGTCCAACGGTGACTCCATCCGGATCGTCGCCGGCGCGACCGACAACGGTGCCGCCCTCGTCGTCTCGCCCGACATCAACTCGGCCGCCGACCTCAAGGGCAAGACGGTGGCCACCCCGCAGCTGGGTGGCACCCAGGACGTCGCCCTGCGCAAGTGGTTGCTGGACAACGGCCTGAAGGTGCAGACGACCGGTGGCGACGACGTCGACATCGTCAACCAGGAGAACTCGCAGACCCTCGATCTGTTCAAGAGCGGGGAGATCGCCGGCGCCTGGCTGCCCGAGCCGTGGGCGTCCCGCCTGGCCCTCGAGGCCAACGGCAAGGTGCTGGTCGACGAGAAGACCCTGTGGCCGGACGAGAAGTTCCAGACCACCATCCTGATCTCCTCCCGGCAGTTCCTGGAGGATCACCCGGACACGATCAAGGCGCTGATCGGTGGCGAAATCACCGAGATCAAGGCGATCGAAGCCGATCCCGCCGGATCGCAGACCGCCCTGAACAAGGCGCTGGGTGAGCTGACCGGAAAGCCCCTGCAGGACGCCACCATCACCGCGGCGTTCGCCAACATCGAACCGACCTGGGATCCGCTGGCCGGGACGCTGAACACGATCGCCGAGAACGGCGTCGCCGCCGGCACCCTGTCCGAGGTGCCCGATCTCAAGGGCATCTACGACCTGCGGCAGCTCAATGCCGTCCTCGCCGAGCAGGGCGAGAAGCCGGTCAGCGCGGCCGGTCTCGGCCAGGAGTAGAGGAGACATCATGACGACACTCGTCGACGAGTCCGAAGTCGCCTACCACGAGGACGACCCCCGCGTGGTGCCGCTGCTGGCCGAGAAGGCCGCCGACGCCGGTGCGGCCGTCAGCATCGACCACGTCAGCAAGGTCTTCCGCGGCCGGCACGGGTCGGTCAAGGCGCTGGACGACATCAGCCTGTCCGTGGGCCGCGGCGAGTTCGTCTGCCTGCTGGGTGCCTCGGGGTGCGGGAAGTCCACGCTGCTGAACCTGATCAGCCACCTGGACACCCCCACCTCGGGCACCGTCACCAGCACCGGGCGACCGGCGCTGATGTTCCAGGAGTCGGCCCTGTTCCCGTGGCTGACCGCCGGGCAGAACATCTCGCTGGCCCTGAAGTACTCGGGGGTGCCGCGGGCCCAGCGCAAGAACCGGATCGAGGAGCTGCTGGATCTGGTGCGGCTGTCCGGACACTCCGACCGCCGGGTGCACGAGCTGTCCGGCGGCCAGCGGCAGCGGGTCGCCCTGGCCCGCGCGCTGGGCCAGAACAGCGACGTGCTGCTGATGGACGAGCCGTTCGCCGCGCTGGACGCCATCACCCGCGACGTCATGCACGACGAGCTGACCAGGGTGTGGAAGGAGACCGGCAACAGCATCGTCTTCGTCACCCACAACGTGCGCGAGGCAGTGCGGCTCGGTCAGCGGGTCGTGCTGCTGTCCTCCCGCCCGGGTCGGGTCGTCGGCGAGTGGGAGATCAACATCCGCGGTCCCCGCACCATCGAGCACCCGGCGGTGGGGGCGCTGGCCGCCGAGATCACGCTGCGGCTGCGCGAGGAGATCGCCAGCCATGCCCAGTCGGCCGCGGTGGCCACCGGGTTGCCCCGCCAGCTGGTGAAGGACGCCGATCATGCCCGCGCTTGACGATTCGGTCATCACCAAGGAAGAGGTCGAACGCGAGGACACCGCGGCCGTCGGCGCCGGGCTGGACGCGCTGGAGGAACCGGAGCGGCACCGCGAACCCTGGTGGCGCCGGCTGGGCACCTCCATCGTGCCGCCCCTGCTGGCCCTGGTCCTCGTGCTGATCATTTGGGAGATCGTCTACCTGCTGGGCGTCAAGCCCGAGGTGATGCTGCCCTCGCCGGCCGCGGTCGGTGACGAGCTGGTCCGCCTGCTGCAGGGCGGGCAGGCCTGGCAGACCATCTGGACCAGCCTGTCCCGGGGCCTGATCGGCTTTGCGATGGCGATCGTCATCGCCGTGCCGATCGGCCTGCTGGTGGCCCGGTTCAAGTGGATCCGGCTGTCCTTCGGGCCGCTGCTCTCGGGCCTGCAGTCGATGCCGTCGGTGGCCTGGGTGCCGCTGGCCATCCTGTGGTTCCAGATCAGCCCGGCCATGATCTACATGGTCGTGCTGCTGGGGGCGGTGCCCTCCATCGCCAACGGCCTGACCGCCGGCATCGACCAGGTCCCGCCGCTGTACACCCGGGTGGGCAAGGTGCTCGGCCTGGGCTGGTGGGGCCAGGCCCGGCACGTGCTGCTGCCGGCCGCATTGCCCGGCTTCCTGGCCGGCCTGCGTCAGGGTTGGGCGTTCTCCTGGCGGTCGCTGATGGCCGCCGAGCTGATCGTGACCTCGTCCAAGCTCGGCTTCGGCCTGGGCCAGCTGATGAACCAGGGCCGCGACCTGTCCGACGCGCCGCTGCTCTACGCGGGTCTGATCCTGATCTTCGTGGTCGGCGTCGGGGTCGAGCTGATCATGTTCCGGCCGCTCGAGCGGGCCATCCTGGATGCCCGCGGGCTGACCGGCAACCGCTGATCGTGCGCATGGGGGTGGGTCCGGGTCGCCGGGCCCACCCCCTCGTCATAGCCTGACCAGGTGACCGAGCGCCCCCTCCCGCCGCTGATCGGACTGGCCCACGGCAGTCGCGACCCCCGGGCCGCGGTGATGATCGGGGATCTGATGCGGGCCGCGGAAGCGCTGCGGCCCGGGCTCCGGGCGATCCCGGCCTTCCTGGACCTGAGCGAGCCCGACCTGGACGGGGCCATTGCGGCGGCCAGGGCCCGAGCCGGGTTCGACGAGGCAATCGTGGTGCCGCTGCTGTTCACCGACGCCTTCCACGCGACCGTCGACGTGCCGACCGCGGTGGGCAACGCCCAGCAGGCCACCGGGGTGGCGCTGCGGCTGGCCGGCATCCTGGGCATGGGCGAAGAGGTGCTGTCCGCGCTGGAGGATTCTGCCGCCCGAGCGCACATCTCCGCGCACGAGGCCATCCTGTTGTATGCCGTGGGCTCCAGCCGGGACGCCGCCAACGAGGCCGTGCACGATCTGGCCCGGCGCTGGAGCGAACGCCGGGTGGGGCCGGTGTGGGCGGGCTTCGGCACCGTCGGCGACCCGTCGGCGGCGGATGTGCTGGCCCGGGCGACCACGGCCGGCCGCCGGATCGCGGTGGTGCCCCTGTTCCTGGCGCCCGGTCTCCTGCTGGACCAGATCGCGCAGAAGGCCCGCGCGGTGGACGCGGAGGTGGCCCTGCCGTTGGGCACCGCGCTGGCCGAACTGGTGGTGCAGCGTTATCTGCAGGCCCTGGCGGTCATGCCCGCCTGAGCCCTCGAGGGCGGGGTGGATACGCCCTACAGGGCGGTGTCGATACGCCCTCAAGGGCGGTGTCGATACGCCCTAAAGGGCGGTGACGATGATGAAGATCAGCGCGATCACCAGGATCGCGGCGATGCCGATCCAGATCCAGAACTGAACCTTGGGCCGCGCCTCGACCTCGGCGCCGATCCACTCCAGCTCCTCACCGGCGGAGCGGTGCTCCTCGCCCGGGTTCGTGCTGTCCGACTGGTTGCCGTCCGGAGTGCTCGTCACGGTTCGTGAGTCTAGTTGGCCGAGCGTGCGTTGGTGCCCGCCTCGTCGCCGGTTCGCTGATCATCTCCGCGTGAAGGCGTCGATCCACGCCTGCCGGCGCGGCTTTGATCAGCCCGGCCGGCCGGAGGACGCCCGATCAGCCGGAGGCGGCCCACAGGTGCATGCCGGCGTAGGAGCGGAAAGGCCGCCAGTCCAGGCCGCGGGCGGCCAGCTCCCGGGGCTGATCCGGCAGCCCGAGGGCGCCCGCGCCGCGGCGGATCGCCAGGTCGTCGACCAGCAGCACGTCGGGATCGCCGAAGACGCGCATGGACAGGTAGTCCGCGGTCCAGGGCCCGATGCCGGGCATGGCCAGCAGCACGCCGCGGGCGTGCGCGTCGGTGCGGTCCAGGCGCAGGGTGCCGCCGGCGATCGCGGCAGCGGCGGTGACGACGGCCTGGGCCCGGATCCGGGGGCCGACGAACGCGGTGGGTCCGAGCGCGGCGATGCGGGCCGGCTCCGGGAACAGGTGGGTCAGCCCGTCGACCGGTTCGGGCAACCGGTCGTCGGCCAGTGCGACCAGCCGGGTCGCCGCGGTGCGGGCGCCGGCCACCGACACCTGCTGGCCCAGGATCGTCCGCACCACGGTCTCGGCCGGCTCGGCCGGACCGGGTACCCGCAGCCCCGGACACCGCTGCACCGACGCGGCCAGGCCCGGGTCGGCCCGCAGCACCCGGTCGACCGCCGACCCGTCGGTGTCCAGGTCCAGCAGGTGCCGGCAGCGGGCGACGGCCTCGTCGATCCGGGCGGCGAACCGCACGACGGCGCGGACCGTCGGCGGGTCACCGGGACCGGGCAGGTGCAGCCGGATCGTGCCCACCTCGGCGTCGTCCCCCGACCCCAGGCGCAGGCTCCGGGCGTACTCCCGCTCCCGGACGTACTCGACGCCCGGCACCGACTCCCGGCTCAGGAAGGCCAGCAGCCGGTCGGCGGCGAACGGGCCGGCCACGGGCAGGTCGACGACGACGGGGTCGGGCAGGGGAGCGCTCACTCGTGTCATCATGCGCCGGTGACCGATCCGTCCACGCCGCCGACCCGCTGGGAGCTGACTGTGGTCGGCGACAAGTGGGACTGGTACGTCAACCGCTTCAACCGCCAGGTCGCCGAGGGCAACGACCTGGAGGGCGAGGCCCGCTTCCTGGACATGATGGCCGACCGCGGGTCGACGATCCTGGACGGCGGTTGCGGCACCGGGCGGGTGGCCGCCGCCCTGCACCGGATGGGGCACCGGGTGGTCGGCCTCGACCGCGATGCCGGGTTGATCGAGATCGCCCGCCGGCGCTATCCCGGACCGCCGTTCCTGGTCGGCGATCTGCTCGCCGCGCCGCAGGCGCTGGCCGCGGCCGGGCAGCCGACCGGGTTCGACCTCGTCGCGCTGCCCGGCAACGTGATGGTCTACCTGGCCCCGGGCACCGAACGGGACGTGCTGGCGGTGCTCGGCGGGCTGCTGCGGCCCGGCGGTCGTCTGGTGACCGGGTTCGCCACCGACCGCGACTACACCGTGACCGCGCTGGCCACCGACGCGGAGGCGGTGGGACTGGCGGTGGAGCACCGGTTCGCGACCTGGCACCTGGACCCGTGGACCCCGGCGGCCGACTGGGCCGTCACGGTGCTGCGCCGACCGGCCTGACCTGCGCCGCGGTCACGCGCGGGGCGCCGCGATCGCCGCGAGCTCGCCCCGCAGGGTCTGCCTCGTCCAGTCACCGTCGTCCCCGCCCTGGAAGAGGTGAAAGGCCAGCCCGTCGATCAGCACGTGCAGCCGGCGGGCCGCTTCGTCGGCCTCCTCCGCGCTGCGGCGATCGCGGTGGTCCGGGCTCGCGGGTCGCAGCGCGTCGACCACCGCCCGGCAGAGCTGGCGCAGCCCGTCGTAGGTCTCCCGCCGGATGCCGGCCAGCGCCGGGACGGCCGGTTCCTCGGCCACCAGCGCGAGATTGACCGCGAACTCGGTCCGCCGCTCCGGGTCCAGGGGAAGCGCCTGGGCCAGAGCGCATTCGGCGAACTCGACCGGCGGCACGTCCCGGGGCAGGGCCATGATCCGGCGCTCGACGTTGCGCAGCATCTGCTCGGCGGCCGCGATCACCAGTTGGTCACGGGTGGGGAACAGGTGCCGCAACGACCCGGCGGAGACGCCGGCCTCGGCGGCCACCTCGCGAATGGACACGGCGCCGATCCCCTTGGTGGTGACCACCCGCCACAGCGCCTGCGCCAGATCCTCGCGTCGCCGGTCGTGGTCGATGAGTCGGGGCACACAGCCATTGTATGGCAGCACGACTGTGCTAGTTTAAGCAGCACAGTCGTGCTGACAAGGAGACCTTCATGATCTATTCGGTGATCCTCGCCTGCGAGATCGGGTTCTGGCTGGCGATCGTGGCCGGTCTGGCCGCGCGATACCTGCTCCGCCGGCCGGCGCTGGGTGCGGGCCTGCTGGTGCTGGCGCCGGTGCTGGACCTGGTGTTGCTGGTGGCCACCGCGCTGCACCTGCGCTCGGGGGCCGAGCCGGGCCCCGCGCACGCGCTGGCGGCGATCTATCTCGGCTTCTCCGTCGCCTACGGGCACGCCATGATCCGCTGGGCGGACGTTCGGTTCGCCCACCGGTTCGCCGGCGGGCCGGCCCCGGTGCGCAAGTACGGGATCGACCAGATGCGGGCGAGCTGGCTGGACGTGGGCCGCACCGGGTTGGCCGCCGTGATCGCCGTCGCGGTCATGGCCGGGCTCGTGTGGTTCGCCGGCATCACGTTCGAGCCGTTCCGATCCACCGTCGGCCTGCTGGGCCTCATCCTGGCGATCGAGGTGATCGTGGCGGTCTGCGACACCGTGAGCCCGCGCAAGCCGCCGGCGGCGGCGACCGGCACCCGGGCCGCACGCGGCGAGCAGGCCGCGCATCGTCCGTAGACTGACGCCTCGTGAGTCTGACCCTCGGCATCGTCGGCCTGCCCAACGTGGGCAAGTCCACCGTGTTCAACGCGCTGACCAAGGCCAACGTGCTGGCCGCCAACTACCCGTTCGCGACCATCGAACCCAACATCGGCGTGGTGCCGATCCCGGATCCGCGGCTGGACCGGCTGGCCGAGGTCTTCGGGTCGGCCAAGACGGTGCCGGCCGTGGTGTCGTTCGTGGACATCGCCGGCATCGTCAAGGGGGCCAGCGAGGGCGCCGGGCTGGGCAACAAGTTCCTGGCCAACATCCGCGAGGCCGACGCGATCTGCCAGGTCGTCCGGGTTTTCGCCGACGACGACGTGGTGCACGTGGACGGCCGGGTCGACCCGCTTTCGGACATCGAGACGATCAATACCGAGCTGATCCTGGCCGACCTGCAGACCCTGGAGAAGGCGATCCCGCGGCTGGAGAAGGAGGCCCGCAACGCCAAGGACCGGGCGCCGGTGCTGGCCGCGGCCAAGATGGCCAACGAGGTGCTCAACGCCGGCAGCACGCTGTTCGCCGCCGGGAAGCGGGTCGACCTGACCCTGCTCAAGGAACTGTCGCTGATGACGGCCAAGCCGTTCCTGTACGTGTTCAACGCCGACGAGGCGGTGCTCACCGACGAGGCCAAGCGGGCCGAGCTGCTGGCCGCCGTCGCCCCGGCCGACGCCGTGTTCCTGGACGCCAAGGTCGAGCACGAGCTGCTGGAGCTGGACGAGGAGTCGGCCCGGGAACTGCTCGAGTCGGTCGGCCAGTCCGAACCGGGGCTGCACGCGCTGGCCCGGGCCGGGTTCCACACCCTGGGCCTGCAGACCTACCTGACCGCCGGGCCCAAGGAGGCCCGCGCCTGGACCATCCACAAGGGCGACACCGCCCCGCAGGCCGCCGGCGTCATCCACACCGACTTCGAACGGGGCTTCATCAAGGCCGAGATCGTCTCCTTCGACGACCTGATCGCCGCCGGGTCGATGGCCGCCGCCAAGGCGGGCGGCCGGGTCCGGATGGAAGGCAAGGACTACGTCATGGCCGACGGCGACGTGGTGGAGTTCCGGTTCAACGTGTAGCAGCGCGGCCACCTGGCCACCTGCCCAGGTGCGCGCGCGGCCACGGCGTCATGCTCGCAGGGCGGGTCGAAGGCACCAGGCGGCAAGGCCCTTCGGCAACCGCGCAAGTGCCGGTTGGACTACTTCGGGAGGGCCTCTATCCGCTTCATCATCTCGTCGAGGTAGCCGAGCGTGTCATTGATGCTGGGCTCGTAGTTGCCGGGATGCGCGCACTCGTTGCGCTTGGCGAGCAACCCTTGGAGCGCCTTCACCGTAGGTCTTTTCTCTCGGAAGATCAGCCCTGGCCCCGGGCGATCCCCGTTCCTGCGCGATCGTCACGGAGAGCATGGCGTCGAGCGCCCGAACGACCAGTCGATTGATCTTGGGAGTTCCGCTTCAACGTCTCACGGCCGGACATGGGGGATCTGACACGGTCATCGCGGGGCCGGCTGATTTTCGTCGAGCTCAAGACCGGCTTCGACGTTGATCGTATCCCGCCGCGCGCGATGCTATATAGTTGGAAATATAGTGTTCGGGAGGAGTGTCGTGGCCGTCACCAGCGTCGACCTGGACCCGCAGTTGATCGAGCGCGCCAGGGCGCTCACCGGCGAGCGCTCGAACCGGGCTGTCATCGACCTCGCATTGCGCCGGCTCATCGCCTCGAAGCAGAGGGGAGCCATGATCGACGGCATCCTGGAGCTGACCGATCTGCCGAACGAGTTGGGCGCTCCTGTCGCCTCGTACCCCATCATCGTTCGTGACTGACTACCTGGTCGACAACTCCGTCTGGGCCAGGGCGATTCTGTTGGACCCGGGAATGGTGGCGAGACTGCGGCGTATTGAGCGAGCGCCGGCCGACCTCTTCGTGACCTGCCCGCCCCAGGTGCTCGAGTTCTGCCATAGCGCCCGTGGCCCGCAGGAGCACGCGCGCTATCGCGAGCGGATCTCCCTGGGGTTTCCGCTTGAGCGCGCGCCGGACGAGTCCGTGGTTCTCGATATCCAAAGCGCACTGTGGAATGCGGGGCTGGTTCGTGCGGCTGGGCCGCTCGACATTCTCATCGCGGGGTACGCGTTGGTGAACAATGCGACGGTGCTGGCAGCGGACCATGACTTCGACCACATTGCTCGGGTGACCGATCTGCAGCACGAGTACATCGCGCCATCATCGTGACGTTGTTCGGCGCGGCAACATGGTGGAGTTCCGCTTCAACGTCTGACCGGAGGCGGGGACGACGTCAGCCCGCCTACGACGCCAGCTGCTCCAACTGCTGATCGCGCTCGACCCGCTCGGTGACGTCGAGCTGGTAGCCGATGTAATGGGTGACCCGGCCGGCCCCGTTGCGCACGGGGGACAGGTGGAACTCGTTCCAGAAGGCGTGCCCGTCCTGGCGGAAGTTGCGGATCAGGGTGGTGACCGCGTCGCCGTTGGCGATCGCCGAGCGAATCGCCGACCGCTCGTGCGGATCGCCGGACTCGGCCTGCAGGAAGCGGCAGTTGCGGCCCAGCACCTCGGCCGCGGCGTAACCGGTCAGGCGTTCGAAGGCCGGGTTGGCGTAGACCAGCGGCTGGTCCGGTGCGGTGACGTCGGCGACGGTGATGGCAACCGATGCGTCGTGCGCGGCCCGGGTCAGGATGCCCGGGAGCAACGCGGTCGGGATCAGCCCCGACGTGGGCGGCAGGCCGATGTCGGTGACCGGCACGGTCCAGCCCTTGGTGGAGGGCGCCGGGCAACCCATGTCGGTGAAGACGGTGGACAGCCGCCGCCGCAGTGGCAACGCGGAGTTGGCCGCTGCCAAGCCCTCGATCATCCCGGTGGCCAGGTCCCGCAGCTTGCGGTTGCTCTGCGAGGAGTGCCACTTGAGCAGGGCAAACGCCTGGTCGGCGTCGACGTCGAAGGCGGCCATCACGATGCCCTTGGCCTGGTCGATCTCGCTGCGGGTCGCGGCCGCCGCCCGGACCGCCTGGCGGATCTCGGCCTCGGTCGCCCGCCGGACGCGGTCGCTCAGGTCGGTGATCACACCGGTGACCGCTCGCACCCGGTCCTGCTCGGTCAGCGCGGTCAGCGTCGTCATCGCGGGGCGCGGCTCGGCCTCCGCGGTCAGCAGCAGGTGGTTGACCACCACGGGTCGCCCGGTGGCCAGGCATCGCTGCAGACCGGCCTGCCATTCCAGCCGATCGTCCGGATGCAGGTGGGCCAGCACCACGGCCGGCGTCAGCACCACATCACCCGGGGCGAAGCCAAGCACCAGCGCCAACTCGTCGGAGCCGACGAACCGGGCGGACCCGGCGTCGAGCACGAACGAACCGAACGAGGCGCGCTCCGCGGGCCGGTTCACCTTCATGAACACGCTCCGTCACGCACACATCGCAGAAACCGGCGCGCTGTTTGACCGGCTCACCCCCCAGAATAGTCGGCCGGGCGGGTTCCGTCGCCTCGCGCGCAACGGGCCGTTTACCGTGGCGGGCAGCCGCGCACCGAGCCGGCGCGAGACCGGGGCCGGAGGCGGGGCGATGCAGGGCGACGGCAACGGCTGGGCCCGGTGCGGTCTCGGGCACCGGCATTGGGGTCGGTTCGGGGCGGCCGGCCTGCTGCTCACCCGCACCCGCGGCGGGTCGACCGAGATCCTGTTGCAGCACCGGGCCGCGTGGACCAGCGACGGCGACACCTGGGCAATCCCGGGCGGCGCCCGCGACTCGCACGAGACGCCGGCCCAGGGGGCGCTGCGGGAGGCGGCCGAGGAGGCGGGCATCGTGGCCGCCGACGTCGAGGTGGTCGGGCTCTGGCACGACGATCACGACGGCTGGGAGTACGTGACGGTGGTGGCCATGTCGCTGGCCCGGGTCACCCTGCGGGCCAACGCGGAGAGTGCGGAACTGCGCTGGGTCCGGCCGGAGGCCGTGGCCGACCTGCCGCTGCACACCGGGTTCGCCCGCACCTGGCCCGCGGTGCGGCGGACCTACCTGCCGGCCTGACCGATCGGCTGCTCGGCGCCGACCAGGGCCGCCTCCCGGGCGGCGAACTCGTGGTGCAACGCGTCCGCCGACTCCTGGGCCTTGCCCTTGAGGTACTGGTGCACCGAGTAGGCGATCGCGGCGATCCAGATGAGCACGATCGGCCCGTAGATCAGCCACTGCACCGAGGTGGGCGCGTCGATCCAGTCGCTGCGCAGCAGGCTGCGGGTGTTGGTCAGGATGATCATGCCGCCGACCAGCGAGCCCAGCAGCCGCGGCGGCACGTGCCGCACCAGGTAGGCGGCGACCGGTGCGGCCACTACCCCGCCGAGCAGGATCGCGGCGGCCCAGGACCAGTCGATGCCCTGCGAGCCCAGGCTGAACAGAAAGCCCAGGCTGGCCGCCACCGCGACCAGGAACTCGCTGGTGTCGATGGAGCCGATCACCTTGCGCGGCTCGATCCGCCCGCTGGCCAGCAGCGCCGGCGTGCCCACCGGCCCCCACCCGCCGCCGCCGGTGGCGTCGACGAACCCGGCGAACAGGCCCAGCGGGCCCAGGAACCGCTTGCGCAGCGGCTTGCCCAGGTTGCCCTTGGGCAGCCCGAAGGTGGTGAAGCGCACCAGGATGTAGACGCCGAGGGTGAGCAGGATCAGGGCCATCACCGGCGCCGCGATCTCGGTGGAGATGGTGGACAGGACGGTGGCACCGGCGAACGCGCCGATGGCCCCGGGGACGCCGATCTTGGCGACGACCTTCCAGTCGACGTTGCCGAACTTCCAGTGAGAGGCGCCGGAGACCAGAGTGGTGCCGATCTCGGCGAGATGCACGGTGGCCGACGCGGCCGCCGGGTTGGTGCCGATGGCCAGCAGCAGCGTCGTCGTGGTGACGCCGTAGGCCATGCCGAGGCTGCCGTCGACGAGTTGGGCGACGAAACCGACCACGGCGATGAGCAAGAGTGTGGGCATGGGGGCGGGCTCCAAAAGACAGGGAGGGGCGACGGCGGATGCCCGCGTTCCACACTGAAATGCCGTCAAGCCGTCAGCATCAGGTCGGAACGCGGGGGACGTTCCCGGAGATGGTGGCGGCGCCGATGCCGCAGACCGTCAGCGAACCGGACAGGCGGCGGAAGTGACGCGCCCGAAATCGACAGCCCGACGGCTGACGAGCAGGAGGGGGCGCGCAGTCATCCTTCCCTTCTACCAGGCCGATCCCGCCCGAGGGAAGCCCGGGTCCGTCAGGCGCGGTCCGGTTTGGCCACCGTGAGCAGAACGACCGCATCCTCCAGGGCGGTCAGCGCATGCCGGGACGGGGGCACCAGCAACAGATCGCCGGCTCGGCCCTGCCACTGATGGCCGCCGGCGTCCATCCGCACCCGGCCCTCGAGCACCGCGATCGTGGCCTCCCCGGGGTTCTCGTGCTCGGACAGGGCCGCCCCCGCGGTCAGCGCGATCACCGTCTGCCGCAGCACATGCTCGTGGCCGCCCCAGACCGTCCTGGCGCTGCGGCCGCTGCTGGCCGATCGGGCCAGATCGAGCTGCTCGCGGGCCAACGCGGTCAACGACATCTTCTGCATCTGGCCATCGTGGCCCTGACCCACCCGGCGCGCCGGGTGAGTGAGTCGGGCTGCGTTTGCGCAGGTCGGGCCGGTAGCTGTGATGCACTGGGCCGATGTCAACGCCACCGGAGGCCCGGCCGGGTCGGGTCGCCGTCTTCGGTGACGTCGGGGGCCAGCGGGACGCCCTGGCCGCCGGGTTGGTGGCACTGGGGGCCGACCCGGGCACCCTGACGCTGCCGGCCGACCTGACGGTGGTGCAGGTGGGCGATCTGATGCACCGGGGCCCGGATTCGGCCGGGGTGATCGACCTGGTCGACCGGGTGATGACCGAGCAGCCCGACCAGTGGGTCCAGCTGACGGGCAATCATGAGGCGCTCTATCTGGGGTTGCCGCAGTTCCACTGGCCCGAACGGCTGCCCGGCCCGTCTCGCGAGGTGATCAACCGGTGGTGGGGCACCCAGCGGCTGCGGGTCGCCGCCGCGGTGCAGGTGCCCGGCGACGCGGCGGCCTGGTTGATCACCCACGCCGGGCTCACCCAGGGATTCTGGCGGCACTTCCTGGGCCTGCCGGACGACGGCGTGACGGCGGCGCGGGGGCTGAACCGGTTGATCGGCAACCTGCACGAGAAGTGGCTGTTCCGGCCGGGGGTCATGGTCACCGAATCCATCGACCTGTCCGCCGGGCCGATGTGGGCCTCGGCGCCGGACGAGCTCATCCCGTCCTGGCGGGAGGCTGCTCTGCAGATGCCTTTCCACCAGGTGCACGGGCACAGCAGCCTGGTCGACTGGTCCACCGGCCGTGCGCTCGGGCTGCCCGACCGGGTCGGCCGGTTCACGCCGGACCCGGTACTGCGGCACACCACGACGACGGTCGGCGAGCGCCGGATCGTCGGCATCGACCCCGGTCACGGGCGGCGGCCGGCCCCGGTCTGGGAGCCGCTGGTCTTCCCCGACGCCCGGGTGGTGGCCCGATAGGGCCGTCTTCGTGCCGGGCGGCGGGGATGCGCGGACCGTACCCTTGGCTCAACCGCGGGAGCAGCTGACCTCGCGGTCGCCCCGAGCCCGAGGGAGCCGCCATGTCCGCCCTGGTCGTGGGAGTGCCGGCCGAGATCAAGGACAACGAGAACCGGGTCGCCATGCAGCCCGACGGCGTGTACGAGCTGGCCCACACCGGTCACACCGTGCTGGTGCAGGCCGGGGCGGGCGCCGGGTCCCGCTTCTCCGACGCCGAGTTCGCCCAGGCCGGGGCGCGGATCGTGGCCACCGCGGACGAGGTGTTCGCCGGGGCCGACCTGATCGTCAAGGTCAAGGAGCCGATCCCGGCCGAGTACCACCGGTTCCGCGCGGGCCAGCAGCTGTTCACCTACCTGCACCTGGCGGCCGATCGCGGCCTGACCGAGTTCCTGCTGGACCGCCGGATCGACTCGATCGCGTACGAGACCGTGCAGACCCCGGACGGCCGGCTGCCGCTGCTGGCCCCGATGAGTGAGGTCGCCGGTCGGCTGGCCGTGCAGGCGGCCGCCCATCACCTGGAGAGCCCGTCCGGCGGGGCCGGCATCCTGATCGGCGGGGTTCCCGGCACCCCGGCGGCCAAGATCACCATCATCGGCGGGGGGGTCGCCGGCACCGAGGCGACCAAGATCGCCATCGGCATGCGCGGCATCGTCCGGGTCTTCGACACCAACCCGACCCGGTTGGCCTACCTGTCGGACATCTTCGGCGGCCGGGTCGACCTGGTCACCCCGAACCGGGCCCGGATGGCCGCCTACATCGCCGACTCCGACGTGCTGATCGGCGCGGTCCTGGTGCCCGGCGCGAAGGCACCGAAGCTGGTCACCCGGTCGATGATCGCCAGCATGCGGCCGGGCAGCGTCGCCGTGGACATCGCCATCGATCAGGGCGGTTGTTTCGAGACCAGCCGGGCGACCACCCATTCCGATCCGACCTACGTCGACGAGGGCGTCGTGCACTACTGCGTGGCCAACATCCCCGGAGCCGTGGCGCGGACCTCGACCCTGGCCCTGACCTCGGCCACGTTGCCCTACCTGGTGACCGTGGCGACGCTGGGCGTGCGCGGTGCGGTGGCGGCCGACCCGGTCCTGGCCCGCGGCGTGAGCACCCTGGGCGGCCAGCTGACCAATGCCCCGGTGGCCGCGGCCCATGGCCTGCCGTTCACTGATCCGATCGGGCTGCTCGATTCACCCACCCGGGCTTGACATCCTCGCCGACGGTGACGACAGTCGGCGGTATGTCCGGTGATGCGCGTGCGCTGAGCGATCCCGCTCGCGTGCTGGTGCGCCGGCGGGCCGTCGACCAGATGCTGGTCTGCTCGGCCGTCTGTCGCTGACCCGGCTCGGGTCCGGTCCCGAGCCCTGCGTGCCGTCCGCCCACCCGGCGGGGCCGGGTCGCGCCCCGCCGTCCACCCTCCCGAGAGGTCCACCCATGTCCGTCACCGATGAACTCCTGGCCAACGCTGCCCGCTACGCCGACACCTTCGACAAGGGCGACCTGCCGCTGCCGCCCGGGCGCGGCGTGGCCGTCCTGGCCTGCATGGATGCCCGGCTCAACGTCTACGGGCTGCTCGGCCTGACCGAGGGCGACGCGCACGTCATCCGCAACGCCGGCGGGGTGGTGACCCAGGACGAACTGCGCTCGCTGGCCATCAGCCAGCGCCTGCTGGGCACCACCGAGATCATCCTGATCCACCACACCGATTGCGGCATGCTCACCTTCACCGACGACGAGTTCCGGCGGGGGATCGAGCAGGAGACCGGGGTCAAGCCGGCCTGGGCGGCCGAGGCGTTCACCGACCTGGACGCGGACGTGCGGCAGAGCATCGGCCGGATCCGCGCCGACACCTCGATCCCGGTCAAGGACTCGGTCCGCGGGTTCGTCTACGACGTCACCAACGGATCGTTGCGCGAAGTGCACTGAGCGCTTCCGGGCGGTGACCTCGGTCACCGCCCGGAAGCGGTTCGCCCGCGGCGGTGTTGGCCTGATCAGTCACGAAGGAAGGTGCAGTGCAATGGCTCTGGTAAGAGCTCGGTCGGTCGCCGAGGTGTTCCGGTTTCCGAACCCGGTGAACGAGAAGGTGGCCCGGTCGGTCGGCGGCCTGGTGGTGCTGCTGACCGTCGCGGTGCTGGTGTTCCGCACGCCGTGGCTGCTCTGGGCGCTGGCGATCGGGTTCTGGCTGCGGGTGGCGTTCGGACCGCGGGTCTCGCCGTTCGCGGTGCTGGCCAGCCGGGTCATCGCGCCGCGGCTGGGTCCGGCCAGGCTGGTCCCGGGCCCGCCGAAGCGGTTCGCCCAGGCCATCGGCGCCACCCTGTCGACGGCGGCGTTGGTCGCCTACTACCTGGGCGCGCCGACCGCGGCCTGGGTGCTGGTCGGGCTGATCACCGTCGCCGCCTTCCTGGAGTCGGTGTTCGCGATCTGCCTGGGCTGCATCATCTTCGGCCGGCTGCAGGCGCTCGGGGTGATCCCCGCCTCGGTGTGCGAGGCCTGCAACGACATCCGGCTGCGGCGGCCGCAGCCGGCCAGCGGCAGCGGCTGACCGGCCGGCCCCGAGGACCGTGCGCGGTCAGCCCGGCACCGTCACCGAACGGAACTCGGTGACGGCCCGCAGCCGGAAGCCCAACTGCTGATACAGGCTCACCGCCGGGTTGGTGGCCAGGGCGTGCAGCAGCACCCGGTCGCCGCGATCGGCGATGCCGGCGCCCACCGCGGACACCAGCCGGCTGGCCAGCCCCCGCCCGCGGTAGGCCGGATCGGTGCACACCGCGCTGATCTCGGTCCAGCCCTGCGGGTGCAGCCGTTCCCCGGCCAGGGCCACCAGCCGCCCGTCGTGCTTGATGCCCAGGTAGGTGCCCAGTTCGATGGTCCGCGGCCGGAACGGGCCGGGTTCGGTGCGGGCCACCAGATCCAGGATCTGCGGCACGTCGTCCGGGCCCAGGCGAACCGCCTCCGGGTCCGGCTGCTTGTCCAGCGTGACGTCGACCAGCTGCACACCCCGGCCGATCAGGGTGACCGCCCAATCGGCGGGCGGGACCACGCCCGCCCCGGAGACCGCGACCGTGGCCCCCGGCCCGACGAGCGCCGCGACATCGGCCCAGCCTCGTGGGTCGGCCGGGTCGGCCAGCCCGACGAACGGGGCGACGTCCGGGTGGTATCGGGCGGCATCACCGCGACGCTGGGTCAATCGGGCATGGTGCCCCGAGGTCAGCGAGGCCCACACCACCCGGTCCAGATCCGGATCACCCAGCCCCGGATCGGGGCGGGAAAGATCCACCGCCGCAGCGACCGTCATGACGCCACCCGTCCGAACCGGGTGGGTCGGCGGGACCCCGGGGTCGGGCGGGTCAGCCCGAGGTGATCGCGCAGGGTGGTGCCGGTGTACTCGGTGCGAAAGACCCCGCGTTCCTGCAGGATCGGCACCACCGTGTCGGCGAAGTCGGCCAGCCCGTCCGGGGTGATATGCGGCACCAGGATGAATCCGTCGCTGGCATCGGCCTGGACGTACCGGTCGATGTCGTCGGCCACGGACTGCGCCGTGCCCACGAAGGTTTGCCGCGCGGTGACCTCGATGACCACCTCCCGCAACGAGAGTCCCTTGGCGGCGGCCAGCTCGCGCCATTGGGCGGCGACGGCGATCCGATCGCGGAAGTGCCGGACGGAGGCCCGGCCGCGGGAGATGGTGTGCTCCCCGGGATCCGGATCGACGTCGGGCAGCGGGCCGTCCGGGTCGTAGCCGGACAGGTCACGGTTCCACAGCTGCTCGGCGAACGCGATCGCCGTCGCTCCGCTGACCTGCTGGCGGCGGATCAGGGCGGCCTGTTCGTGGGCCTGCTCGGCCGTGTCGCCGAGCACGAACGTGGCCGCCGGCAGCACCAGCAGGTCCTCCGGCCGGCGACCGTAGCGAGCCAGCCGGCTCTTCACGTCGGCGTAGAACGCCTGCCCGGCCGCCAGCGTGCCGTGCATGGAGAAGATGGCGTCGGCGCTGGCCGCGGCAAACTCCCGGCCGGCGTCCGAGTCGCCCGCCTGGAAGATCACGGGCCGGCCCTGGGGGCTGGTCGGCACGTTGAAATGACCTTCGATGTCGAAGTCGTCGTCGCGCACCGCGAACGCGCCGGGAGTCGGCGCGGCGTCCCGCTCGTCCAGTCCGGCCAGGAAGCGCCCGGCGGCCCGGTCGGGCTCGACCCGCACCCCGTCCCAGGAGTCGAACAACTGCGTCGCGGCGTCCAGGAAGGCGCGGGCCCGCTCGTACCGCCGTTCCTGCGGCAGGAAGCCGCCTCGCCGGAAGTTCTCCCCGGTGAACGCGTCCCACGACGTCACCACGTTCCACGCGGCCCGACCGTCGGACAGATGGTCCAACGTGGCGAACTGGCGGGCCACCTCGTACGGCTCGTTGAAGGTGGAGTTGATGGTGCCGGTCAGGCCGAGCCGCTCGGTGACCCCGGCCAGCGCGGCCAACACCGTGAAGGTGTCCGGGCGGCCGACCACATCCAGGTCGTAGATCTGGCCACCCTGCTCGCGCAGCCGCAGACCTTCGGCCAGGAACAGGAAGTCGAACTTGGCCCGCTCGGCGATGCGCGCGAACCGCACGAACGAGTCGAACTCGATGTGGCTGCCGGATCGGGGATCGCTCCACACGGTGGTGTTGTTGACCCCGGGGAAGTGGGCGGCCAGATGGATCTGCTTGCGGGGTCGGTCGGTGCTCATGCGTTGACTCCCTGACGGGTGGTGGCGTAACGGTTCTCCGGGCGGGGCAGGCCCAGCAGGCCGCGCAGGGTGCTCGCCTCGTGGTTCCGGCGGAGCCGACCGCGGGCCTGCAGTTCCGGGGTCAGCGCCTCGACGATCAGGTCCAGATCGTCGGGCAGGACGCCCGGACGCAGCCGGAACCCGGTGATTCCGGCCTGCTGCCAGTCGACCAGCAGGTCCGCCAGTTCCGCCGCAGACCCGGTGAATACCCCTGCGTCCGAACGGTATTCGCGGCCGTCGAGGGTATCCAGCCGCTCCTTGCGGTCGGCCCCGGACTCACCGGGCCGGTCCAGGAACACCACCAGGTCGGCGAACGTGTGCACCGGGGCCGACCCGGCCGCGGACTGCTGCCGGGCCAGGTGCACGGCCTCGACCAGGCCCTGCGCCTGGGCGCGGTCGTGCGGGGTCAGCCAGACGAGGTCGGCCTGTCCGGCGGCGAACCGGATCGGCAGCTCGCGAAGATCCGGGGCGGCGTGCGCGAGGGCGGTCACCAGCGGCTGGCCCTGCGGCGGGCGGGGAGTGATCGAGGGGCCCTTGACGGAGAAGAAGTCACCGGTGAAGTCGATGGCGTGCAGCCGGTTGCGGTCGATGAACCGGCCGGTGACGGCGTCGCGGATCTCGGCGTCGTCCTCCCAGCTGTCCCAGAGCCGGCGCAACACCTCGACGTAGTCCCAGGCCTCGGTGAACAGCTCGTCCAGCAGTTCCGCCGCCTCACCGGTGATCGGCCCGGTCCGATCGAACTCCGGGATGTACCGGCGGCCGACGAGGTCGCTGTCCACCGCGCGCGGCGAGATCTGGGCCCGCACGCCGGCGCGGCCGTGGCTGACGTAGTCGAGGGTGGCGATCGCCTTGGCCAGGTGGAACGGCTCGGTGTGGGTGACCAGCGCGGTCGGTACCAGGCCGACGTACCGGGTGGCCGGCGCGACCCGGGCGGCGATCTGCACCGCATCCAGCCGTCCGCGGACCCGGCCGTTGCGCCCGTCGGGCCCGCGGACGTCGCTGGACTGCAGGCCGAACGAGTCCTCGATGGTGATCAGGTCGACCAGCCCGCGCTCGGCGGAGCGAGCCAGGTCGACCCAGTAGCCGGCGGTGAACAGGTCGCCCGGCCGGGCGCCCGGCTCCCGCCAGGCCGCGGGGTGCCAGCCGGCGCCGTCCAGGGCGATGGCCAGATGCAGGTGGGTCACGACAGGCTGCCTTTCAGTTCGTGCGTCACTGCGGTGCGGGCGGTCACTGCGGTGCGGGCGGGGCGGCGCAGGGCGGCGACGGTGGCCGTGAGCACGGCGGCGTGCCGGTCGAGGAAGTCCTCGACGATCGGGGGCAGCGCGGCCAACTGGGCCTCCTCGAGCAGCAGGCTCGGGGTCGGCACGGCCGCGCCGAGCTCGCTCAGCACGGGTCGCAGCTGCAGGTCGGCGAGCTGCCGGTGGCCGGGGCCACCCGCCACGGTGAGCGGCAGCACCGCCGCGGTGGCCAGCGAACCGGCCGGGAGGGTGTCCAGGAACAGTTTGAGCAGTCCCGTATAGCTGGCCTTGTAGGTCGGCGTGGCCAGCACGAGCACCGCCGCCGAGCGGGCGCTGTCGACCGCGTTCGCGGCGGCGGGGGACAGCCGCCACGGAGCGAGCAGCCCGTCGGCGATCACGGCCAGGTCGATCGGTTCGGCCACCACCGGGTCGAACTCGCCCACCTCGCGCAGTCGCTCGGCCACCCCGGAGGCCAGCGTGCTGGCGGCGGTCAGCGTCCGGGAACCCGCCTTCGGGTTGCCGACCACGGTGACGATCCTGATCTCGCTCACCCGGCTCACCAGGCCAGCGTCGCGAGCGGGCCGGTCACCCGGTGCGGTGCCCGTTCGCCGGCGTTGATGGCCACCGGCAGGTGATTGCCGGGGACGGGGGCCGGGCAGGTGCCGAACTGGGTGAAGGCGAACGGCAGGTTCACGGTCCGGTTGAAATCCACGACGATCGTGCCGTCGTCGGCCGCCGGGTCGAGGGTGACGACCCGCCACGGTGCGGTGTGCCGGCCGTTCGTCGGGTCGGTGAACGACAGGGTCAGCCGGCCACGCGGTCCGGCCGTGGCGGTCAGCCGATGCCGGGTGCCCTCGATGTCGACCTCGACCGTGCCCACCGCGGTGACCTGCTGGCGCAGGTCGGGACGGGCGGTCTCGACCGTGACCGAGCGGGGCTCGGCCAAGGGCGTGAAGCGACCGGTGCGGACCCAGGCCGGGTCCACCGGGAAGGTCGGAACACTCCGAAAACCCAGCCTTTCCGGTGCTTTCGGGTCGCGCACCCGGATGGCGTCCCGGCCGCCGCGGCGCACCAGCTCGACGATCCGCGCACCGTGCCGAACCCAGAATCGCGAACCGGCCTCATCGACCCGAGCCGCGATCGAGCCCTGCACGGGCGTGCCGGCGGCCGGACCGTCGGCGTGCTCCAGACCGTCGCGCCGGGTCGCCGTCAGGTGCGACCACCCGTCGGCGCTGTGCCACTGGCCCGGCAGTCCGGGCAGGGTGGCCGGTCGATCGGGCAGCCAGTGGAAGGCGGTGATGGACAGCCACCCGTGTTCGGTCCGCAGCTCCTGCTCGCGGGCGTCGTGCCAGTGGGTCCAGCCCGCCGTGAGGTCGTCGGTGGCGGTGCGTGCGGGGCCGGCGATCAGGTTCGCGGCCGAATCGCCGGTCAGGGGCGCTACGTCGGGCTCATGTCGGTTCTTCCTGTCGAGGAGGGTTCGCCGTCAACGCGTTCCGGCCAGGGCCGGTGCGCGCAGGTCGGTAGTCGCGGTGGCCCGGGCGGCGGCCGCATCCCGGCGGGCCACCTCCGCGCGCACCAGCGGGATCACGTAGCGACCGAAATCGATCGCGTCGTCGGCGATGTCGTAGCCGCGGGCGGACAGCAGGGTGATGCCCAGGTCGTAGTAGTTCAGCAGGGCGGCGGCCACCGTCTCCGGGGTGCCGACCAGGGCGGTGGAGTTACCGGCCCCGCCTGTGAGCCGGGTGGGGGCGGTCCACAGAGCCCGGTCGTGCCGGTCGGTGCCCGCCGCGGCCGCGAGCAGGCGCTGGGAGCCGGCGTTCTCCGGGGTTCCGGTCCGGAAGGTCGGCGCGATGCTCCCGGCCGCGGTGGCCGAGATCCGGTTCAGGATCGATTCGGCCTTGGCCCAGGCCAGGTCCTCGGTGGGCGCGATGATCGGCCGGAAGGCGATCTGCAGCTGCGGTCGGGGCCGCCCGGCCTGCGCGGCGGCCGACTCGATCGAGGCGATCTGCTGGCGGGTCCCGGCCAGTGGCTCACCCCACAGGGCGTAGACGTCGGCCTCGGCGGCGCCGACCCGGTAGGCCGCGGCCGAGGAACCGCCGAAGGAGACCCGGGGCCGGGGCTGCTGGACCGGCCGGATGTCGGGCCGGTATCCGCGGATGTCGTAGTGCCGGCCGGCGAAGTCGACGGCATCGGTGGCTGTCCAGGCCTGTTTGACGATCGCGATGTACTCGCGGGTGCGCTCGTAGCGGCTGTCCTTGTCCAGGTGGTCGCCCTCGGCGGCCTGGTCCGCGGTCGATCCGCCGGTGATGAAGTGCACCTCGGCCCGACCGCCGGACAGGTGGTCCAGGGTGGCCAGGGTCTTGGCCGCGTAGGTGGGGGCCGAGACATTCGGCCGGTGGGCCACCACGAGTGTGAGGCGATCGGTGTGCCCGGCCACGTAGGCGGCCACCTGAGCCGGATCGGGCGAGCCCGAGTGATACGCGAACAGGATCCGATCCCAGCCGTGATCCTCGTGGGCGCGGGCCAGCCGGCGGGTGTAATCCAGGTCGAGAATGCCGCCGCGCCGGGCGGTGACCTCGCTGGCCGGGTTGGTGCCGGCAATTCCCAGGAACTCAACGGGCATGAGAACTCTCCTTTGCAGGATGCGGTGCGTGCGAGAACGCAACGGACAGAGATGATGTCGTGGCCCCATAGGCACGAGGCCGGGGCTGCGGGCGGCTGGCGGACCCCCCGGCGACGGTCGGCCGGGTCAGCTCGGTCAACAGGTGCCGGGCGACCGCGTCGTTCTGCCGCAGCCCGGGCCCGTTGAAGCCCGGTCGGGAGAACCCGGCCGATCCGGCCGACCCGGAGACCGAAGGGCCGAGCAGGAATCGCCGCGGGTGGACCGTCCGGTCGGCCCGGACCGCCCGGGCCAGTTCGTCGGCCAGCAGTTGACCGCCGTCCGGACCGCGACCTCCGGCGCCGGTCAGGTCCTCGACGGCCAGTTCGCCGTCGGCCAGCAGCCCGCGGATCAACGGGTCGGCGGCCGCCCGGACGTCCGGGCGGGGCAATCGGGCGTCGATCAGGGCGCGGGTCCGGATGGCCCCCGGGACGGCCGGCGAGCGGCCCACGAAGTGACCCCCTTCGAGGTCGACCTGCAGCTCGGGACCGGCGAATCGGACCACGCCGGCCCGGTGCAGGGCGAGCAGTTCGGCCAGTCGCCGCGGTGGCGGCCCGCTGGCCAGGAAGGAGAAGAAGCTGTGGAAATCCCCTTCCACGTATCGGATCCGGTCGGCGGGGGCGATCAGGCCCCGGGTGATCAGGATGTTCAGGACGCCGTAAACGGTCAACAGCGCGTCGAAGACGGCCGCGTCGGCGGAGTAGGCGGGATCGGCCCGCCGCCGCAGATCGTTCTGGACGTACTCGATGACGGTACCGGTCAGATCGGCGGACGACCCGAAGTGATGACCGGACAGCGGTCGGTCGATGATCGGCAGGTCGAAGCGGTCCTCGCGCTTGGGCACCAGCTGTTCCACCGCGCGGGCGAAGGCGTCGCCGGTCACGCTGGCCGAGTCCAGCAGATCGCGAAACTCGTTCCAGGGGCCGAGCACGCGCTCAGGGTGGGCGTGGACCAGTCGCCGGTAGTGGGCGGCGGTCAGCTCTTTGGCGATCAGCGGCCAGACCACCGACCGGAAGTCCACCGGCCCGCCGTCGGACCCGGCCGCGGCGGCGGCGCCGGTGACGGCCTCGACCGTGAGATAGGTCGGGGGCACCGGAATCGATCCGGGCACCGCGTAGCTGATCTTCGCGTGGTAGGGCACGCCGCGCCGGGAACCGACGTGCAGGACCGGCTCCCGGCCGCTGGGCCGGTACACCAGCGGCCCGGTCCCGTCCGGCGCATCGTCAAAGCGGCCGCCGCGGCCCTGGGTCAGCAGCACCATCAGATCGATGAAGGCCAGGCCGAAACCACGGACCAGGACGGGCTCGCCCGGACGCACGGCGGACAGGTCCAGGTCGGCGGTGTAACCGGGTGGCACGTAGGTCAGGTCGTGCCGTTCGGCGGCGGCCGACAGTCGCCGTTCCTCCGGCGTCGGGTCCCGATCCAGGAATCCCTGCGCCAGCACCAGAATGTCGGCGCGCAACTGCTGCCCGTCGGCCAGCCGGACCTGCTGATCGTGCTCGCCGCCCTCGACCGCCACTGCCCGGCTGCGATGCTCCACCAGCGTGATCCCGTCCGGCAGGGCGGCCACGGCCCGCTCGAAAGCCCAGCGCAGGTAGTGCGACTGCAGGCGCCGGGACGGAAAGTCGTCCGGCTGCAACCGCTGCGCCGGTTCACCCAGCCCGGCCGCGTCGAGCACGGCGCGGCCCGGCCCGATGATCCACTCGTGCAGGGCCGGACCCGGCACGATCGGCCCGGCGCACGTCACCGAGTCGTCGGTGAACACCGTGACGTCGCGGGCCATGGAATTCATCCAGAGCAGCTCGGACTGGTCGCCGCGCCAGATCCGGCCACCCCCGGCCGGGAAGGGATCGACGACGTGCAGGTCCAGGCGGCCGCGGAACAGGGCCGGAGCGTTGGCGGCGATGCGCTCGAGAAGACCCACCGTGCGGGGACCGCCGCCGACGAAGACCACGCTGGCGCGGCCGGCGGGGGCAGTCATGCCGGAATGCCGTTCACGGCCCGCGAATGCACCTGTCGCCGGTCCTCAGGCCCCAGCGCGTAGTCGGGCTGACGGGTGAGCGGCCGGTCCTTCCGGGGTGCCACCGGGCTGGCTGCGCGCGGGGCGGGCCAGGGGGCGAGCCCGGCTCCGGGCACCAGTTCCTTGCCGAACGGCAGCGGACCGATCGACTCCGGGTCGGCGGTGAGGTCGAACCGCGGGGTGTAGCCGGTCGCCAGGTACAGCTGGCGGGCCTCCGGTTGGCGGGGGCCGGTGGTCAGATGGATCCGCCGGTACCCCAGCTGGTGCGCGGCGGCCTCCAGCTCGGCCATCACGCGGCGGGCCAGCCCACGCCGCCGGTGCCCGTGGGCCGTCCACACCCGCTTGACCTCGGCCGTGTCGTGGTCGTACCGGCGCAGCGCACCGCCGGCGACGGTCTCGCCGTTCTCCACCAGCAGCAGGAAGGTGCCGTCGGGCTCGGCGAAGTCGCTGGCCGCCACCTCGGTGAGCTCGGTGTTCGCCGACTCGCGTCCGTACCGGGTGCCGTACTCCACGACCAGGTCGGTCAGCAGCGGACGCAGCCGGGGATCGCTCGGGTCCACCCGGTGCACGGCCAGGTCGTCGGCGCCGGCGACCGGACGGACCCGAGGCCCGGCGGCCGCGTCCACCCGCAGCGGAAGCGAACCGGCGCGTGCGGTCGCGATCGTGGCCAGGAACTCGTCGGTCACCTGGGCGATCGGGGCCAGCGAGGCGGCATCGAGCAGCACCCCGCCGTCGGGGAAGACCCGGATATGGGCGGACGGGACGAACCAGCCCGGGGTCACGTGGGCGGCCCCCAGCGCCGACAGGACCGGGCGCAGCGCGTAGTCGACGGCCAGCACGTGGGCGCTGGAACCTCCGGTGGCCAGTGGCAGCACGGTCTTGCCGCGCAACGCGAACTGCGGCAGCAGATCGAGAAACACCTTGAGCAGACCGGAGTAGGCCGACTGGTACACCGGGGTGGCCACCACCAGGGCGTCCGCGGCCCGGACCGCGGCGATCGCCTCGATGATGGCCGGATGGGTGAGGTCACCGACGAGCAGGGGAGCGGCGGGCAGGGTGCGCACCGGCAGGATGGTGACGGTGTGGCCGGCCCCGGCGATCCGCCGGTTCACGTGGGTCAGCAGGGCATGGGTGCTCGACACCGGCTGCGGGCTTCCGGAAATGCTCAAAACGGTGGACATGGAATGCTCCAGGAATCGGGTCACGAGGTGGGGGCGATCGGCAACGTCAGCGGCGTCCGGCCGAAACCGGTTCTGATACACGAGGTCCAAGCCGGAAGAGGGTGGGGGAGCGACCCTGCTCGGCCACCAGGCCGGCGATCAGTTCGCCGATGGCCGGCGCGAACTTGAAGCCGTGCCCGGAGAACCCGGCCGCCACGGTGATCGGCCCGCGGCGGTCGATGACGAAGTGCCCGTCGGGGGTGGACGTGTACAGGCAGGTGGTGGCCTCGACCAGGGTCGGATCGACCCCGGGCAGCCATTGCTGGGCGTACTGCTGCAGCCGCCCCACACCGTCCGGATCGGGCCGGAAGTCGCGGTGCTGCGGGGTGACGCGTGGCCCGGTGCCGTGCTCGCCGACCTTCACCCCGTCCGGGGCGGCCAGGCCGTACACGGCCGGGCCCAGGTACTGCCCGCCCGGGTGGTGCAGGAAACTGGGCCAGCCGACCGGCGTCTGCCGCGGCGCGAAGTGCGCCGGTTGCTCCTGGGTGGTCACCAGCGCCGGCAGGGACCGGCTCAGCGTGGGCAGCGATTCCAGGATGTCGCAGGTCCAGGCGCCCGCCGCGACGACGACCTGGTCGACGCGGATCGACCCGGACGCGGACAGCACTCGAACCCCGGAGGGACTGACCCGAACCCCGGTCGCCGAGGTGTGGAAACGGATCTCGGCGCCCTCGACCTGGGCGCACCGCTGGAGCGCGGCGACCGCCTGATCGGCGTGCAGTCGCCCCGAGTCGGGATGGTGCAGCACCATGCCGTCGAAGCGCAGGCCGGGCCACTGCAGTTCGGCCTCCCCGGGGGTGAGCACGGAATGCTCGATCCCGGCCTGGTGCAACGACCGGGCCAGCCGCTGCACCGCCGCCGGATTGCCGTGGTCGACCGATCCGGTCCGGGCGTAGAACCGTTGCCCGTGCAGACGTTCCAGACGTCGCCAGAGCCGGCCGGCCCGCCGGGCTAGTTCGATGTAGAGCGCCGACGGGTAGGAGTAGCGAAAGATCCGGGAACTGCCGTGCGAGGCGCCCCGCACATGACCGGGGCCGAACTGTTCGACCAGCACGACCCGATGCCCGCGGGCCGCCAGCTGCCAGGCGGCGGCCGAGCCGATCGCCCCGCCGCCGATGACGGCCACGCTCATAGGGGGAGTGCGAGACATCTTCTCGTCCCTCCTTTCACATGGTGCTGACTGCCGGTCACCTGGTGCTGACGGCCGGGCGGATCGGGTCGGGGGCTCAGCTGGTCGGCTTGGGCAACCCGCGCGGGTCGAGCTCGGAGCGGGCGACGCCCTCGCTGGCCAGATTCCACCGATCGAGAACCTGCTGGTAGGTCCCGTTCTCGATGGTGTGGTTGATCGCCTCGGTGAAGGCTTCGGCCAACCCGTTGCCCTTGAGCGTCAGCACCGCGATCTCACCCTGCAGGGCCTCGCCGGCCCCCGAGAAGGTGCCGATCACCTTGGTCTCGCCGGTGCTGGCCGCGTGGTACTGCGCGGTCGGGTTGGGCCCGAAGTAGCCCTCGATCCGTCCCGAGGACAGGGCCAGGTAGTAGTCGGTGGAGTTCTGGAAGTACTTGATGTCGATGGGCGCCAGTCCCTCGGCGATGTTCTGCTCGTTCCAGTCGACCAGGATCTTTTCCTGGTTGGTGCCCGACCCGACGGCGATCACCTTGCCGGCCAGATCCTTGCGGTCGGTGACCGTCCAGGGATCGTCGATCCGGGTCTCCAGGGCGAGGGTGTCCAGCCGGTAGGTGGCGAAGTCGTACTTCTCCTTGCGTTCCTCGGTCACCGTCACGTTGGAGATGAAGGCGTCCACCTCACCCGAATCGACCCGGACGAAGTTCTGCGACCAGTCCGCTGCGGACAGGTCCACCCGCAGCCCGAGCACGTCGGCGAACAGGTACGCGAAGTCGACCTCGGAACCGATCAGGGTGGTGTCGTCGGTGGCGTAGAAACGTAGCGGCGGCGCGGTGCCGGCCGAGCCGGTGACCTTGATGGTGCCGCGGTCCCGGATCTCCTGCGGAACCTTGGCCGCAATCGCATCGACCTTGGCGGTGGTGACCCGGTTCTGGTCCGGGCCGAGATTGAACTCGACCGCGTCGGCTGCGGCCGCCGACACCGAACCGGCACTCGCGGGCGCGGCGGCACCGCTCGTGGTGCTTGCGGTGTCGCCGGTGGAGCCGCCGCAGGCGCTGACCGCCAGGGCCGCGGCGATCAGCGCCGAAGTCAGGACGAAGCCGCGTCGCAGACGGGATGACATGGTGGGTGGTTCCTTTCGATGGTGGTCCCGGCCGGGGGAAGCCCGGTCGGGTGGCGCGTGGTCGGTCAGAGCACCTTGGACAGGAAGGCGCGGGTTCGTTCGTGGCGGGGATGGTCCAGGACCTGGGACGGGGTGCCGTGCTCGACGATGACGCCGGCGTCCATGAACACCACCGAGTCGGCGACCTCACGGGCGAAACCGATCTCGTGGGTGACGATGATCAGCGTGCGCCCCTGGCCGGCGAGCGCCCGGATGGCCTCGAGCACCTCGCCGACCAGCTCCGGATCCAGGGCCGAGGTGGGTTCGTCGAACAGGATGACCGCGGGGTTCAGGGCCAGGGCCCGGGCGATCGCCACCCGCTGCTGCTGCCCACCGGAGAGTTGCCGTGGGTAGGCGTCGGCCTTGTCGGCGACGCCGACCGCGGCCAGCAACGATCGGGCCTGGGCCACGACGTCGTCCCGCCGGCGGCGCTGGGCGCTGCGGGGCGCCTCGATCACGTTCTCCAGCACCGTCAGGTGGGGGAACAGGTTGAAGTTCTGAAAGACGAAGCCGACCTTGGCCCGCTGGTGCAGGATCTCCCGCTCGCTCAGCTCGTGCAGCCGGGTGCCCTTGCGGCGGTAGCCGATCGGTTCGGAATCGACCAGGATCAGACCCTTGTCCACCTTCTCCAGGTGGTTGATCGCCCGGAGCAGGGTGGACTTGCCGGACCCGGACGGACCGAGGATGACCGTGACCTCACCGCGCCGGACCCGCAGGTCGACCCCATCCAGGACGTGCAGCGCACCGAAAGACTTGTGGACGCCCAGTACCTCGACGGCAAACGCCGGATCGCCGATGACGGTGCCGGGAGCCGCCGGAGCCGGGGAGGTGCTCGGGTGGGCCGGTTCGCCCAGGCGCAGGCTCATCGCCCGGCCCCGATCGTCGAGGACTGGCGGGCCTGCGCGGACAGCAGGGCGACACGTCGGCGCACCTTCTGCAGCGGCGTCAGCGGCATGGTGCGCACGGCGCCCTTGGCGTAGTGCCGCTCGACGTAGTACTGGACGATGGACAGCACCGTGGTCATCAGGATGTACCAGACGGTGGCCACCATCAGCAACGGGACCACCCGTCCGTTGCGCCCGTAGATGACCTGCACCTGGTAGAAGAGCTCGGCGATCGCCATCGTGGAGACGATCGAGGTGCCCTTGAACAGGCTGATCACCTCGTTCGCCGCGTTGGGCAGGATGCCGCGCATCGCCTGCGGGAGCACGATCTTGAAGAACTGGCGGCGTCGCGGAATGCCCAGGGCGGCAGCGGCTTCCAGCTGACCGGCGTCGACCGACAGGATGCCGGCGCGGATGATCTCGGCCGAATAGGCGGCCTGGTGCAAGCCCAGCCCGATCACGGCGGCGGCGATCCCGCTGATGGTCGAGTTCACGTCGAAGGTGACGAACGAGGGCCCGAAGGGCACGCCGATCGACACACTCTGGTAGAGGTAGGCGATGTTACCAGAACAACAGCTGGACGATCAGCGGGATCGACCGGAACGCCCACACGTAGGTCCACGAGATCGTCTGCAGCACCGGATTCTTGGACAGTCGACCGGCGGCGATCGCGATGCCGAGGGCAAAGCCGAGGACCGTGCCGTACAGGGTCAGTTGGATCGTCAGCCACACGGCCTGCAGGACGACCGGAGCCGTGATGTAGCGGGCAAAGGTGGGCCAGTCCCACCCCGGGTTGGTGATCAGACCGTTGACGAACTGGGCCAGCAGGATCAGTCCGATCGCGGCGCCCACCCAGCGCCAGGGATGCCTGGCCTTGATCACGGTGAGCGAGGCCGGGTCGACGTCGAGGGTGGCGACGGGGCCGGTGCTCGGCGGGACGCCCCCGCCGCTCGGATGTGCTGGGGCCGGGTTCGCCTGGTCGTGCCGGCGTACGGGAGTGGTGGTCACGGGATCCTCGGAAAGGGGTCGACAGAGCCTGATGCGGGGGACGGCGGCCCGCCGATCGGGTGGTCCCGAAACGGAAGGCCGCGGACACCCTGGATGAGCGGGTGATCAACGGTGGAGCGTGCGCGCCGGACCCGGATCGGTACCGGGGCCGGGTCCGCGTCTGGATCGACGCAGGGACGACAGCGCTGGATCAGACCCGGATCAACACAGCCCGCTGGACAGCCGGCCCTGGTCGACGTGCCGGCGTTGCGTCGACGTGCCGTACGACGCCGTCCGGAAGGGGGTGCCCACCGCGGCGCGACGGCTCAGCTCGATCGTTGTCGTGTATCGGCTCATGTCCCCGCCTGTCGTCCTCGGGGTTCGGCCGGCCGAACCCGCGCTTGCGTCGAGCGCATTCGCTCGTCGCCGTGTCGTCACCCGGAGCACCCCACCGCGGTAGGAGGGTTGCCGCCCAGCAAGCCGGGGCTTGACGCTGGAACTCATGACCGTGCCTTCACTCTACGGACGAGAGATGTTCTCGTCAAACAGCTCTGAGACGTCTCGGTCCGGAACCGAGCGACCCGGGGCGCCGGCCTGCGCCAGCCAGGTGTGCGGGTTGAGGATGCCGGTCGGGTCGAAGATCGCCTTGATCCGGCGCTGCCGGGCCAGGCTGTCTTCGGCGAGCTCGGCCGCCAGCCAGGGCCGCTTGGCAATTCCGACGCCATGTTCCCCGGTGATGGTGCCGCCCAGGGCGAGCGCGGTCCGGACCAGCTCGTCGGCCGCCCGGTGCAGCCTCGTCGGCGCCACCCCCTGATCCGTCGACGACTTCGGGGTGGTGAGGACGGGATGCAGGTTTCCGTCGCCGATATGGGCGACCAGTGCACTGTCCAGACCGTGCCGCCCGGCGATGTCCTCGATGGCGCGGACGGCGGCCGGCAGGGCCGAGCGAGGGACGGCGACGTCTTCCCCGATCACCCATTCGTCCGCGGGGACGCCGCGGCCATGCCGGCGCAACCACAGGTAGCGCTCGGCGGCGGCCTGGTCGGGCAGCTCGGTGCGCCCCCCGGCTCGGGTGAGAGCGTCTGCGACGGCGGTGATCTCGGCGTCGGCTCCGAAACCGTCGGTCTGCGCGATGAGCAGGGCCGAGCCGCGCCCGGCCAGGTCGGTGTGCTGCGCCCGGTCGATGGCCCGCAGGGCACCGGTATCCATAAGCTCCAGGGCGCTGGGCCGGGCCCCGGTGGCGGCGACGGTGGTCACCGCGGCCGCGGCCAGTTCGGCGGAGTCGAAGAAGGCGACCGCGGTCCGCGTGTGGATCGGGCGCGGCCAGAGCTTGACGATCGCCTCGACCACCACCCCCAAGGTGCCCTCGGCGCCGACGAACAGGCCGGTCAGGTCGTACCCGACCACCCCCTTCAAGGTCCGTCCGCCGGTCCGCAGCAGGGAACCGTCGGCCAGCACGACGGTCAGACCGAGCACGCTGTCGCGGGTGACGCCGTATTTCACGCAGCGCAGGCCGCCGGCGTTGGTGGCGATGGTGCCGCCCACCGTCGCGATCCGGTGGCTGGCCGGGTCCGGCGGATACAGCAGACCGTGCTCGGCGGCCGCGGCGTCCAGGTCGGCCACGATCACCCCCGGTTGCACGACGGCGACCCCGTCCGCCGGATCGATCTCAAGGATGCGGTCGAGCCGGGTGGTGGACAGCACCACGGCGCCGTCGGGGACGGCGGCGGCGCCGGACAGGCCGCTGCCCCCACCCCGCGGCACGACGGTGACCCCGGCCGCCTGGGCGAGTCGCAGCACCGCGCGCACGCCGTCGACGGAGCCGGGGGTGACCAGGGCCAGCGGGCGACCGGGCAGCCGCAGCCCGGACCGGTCGACCGCGGCCGCCTCGAGGGCGTCGTCCTGCCAGGTGATCTCGTCCGGGTTCAGCACGGTGCGCAGCCGGTCCCGCAGGTCGATGCGGCCCGGGGCGAGGAGGTCGGCGGTCATCCGTGCTCCTGGACGCCGAGGTGGGCCAGCAGCTCGGCGCGCAGGCTGACGAACCGGGGGTCGGCGACCTCGCGGGGCCGCTCCTGTTCGACCACGGCCTGGTGGGCGATGACGCCGTCCCGCATGACCAGTACCCGATCGGCCAGCTTGATGGCCTCCTCGACGTCATGGGTGACCAGCAGCACCGCACACCCGTGCAGGGTCCACAGGTCGGCGACCAATGCCTGCGCGGTCAGCCGGGTCAGGGCGTCCAGCGCCGAGAACGGCTCGTCCAGCAGCAGCAGGTCCGGTTCCCGGACCAGTGCCCGGGCCAGCGACGCCCGCTGGGCCTCGCCGCCGGAGAGCACCTTGGGCCACACATCGCTGCGGTGCGTCATGTTCACCTCGGCCAGCGCCGCCTCGGCCCGCGCCCGGTCGGGCCGGCCCGGTAACCCCAGCACGACGTTGCGCCAGACCTTCTTCCACGGCATGAGCCGGGGTGACTGGAAGGAGACCGCGCGGCGGGTGGCGACTTCCACGCGCCCGTCCAGGTCCCGGTCCAGGTCGGCCAGGATCCGCAGCAGCGTGCTCTTGCCGCACCCGCTGGCCCCCAGCAGCACGACGAACTCGCCCGGGGCGATGTCCAGGTCGAGGTCGGAGATGACGGCGCGGTCCCCGAACCGCTTGGTCAGCCCCCGGACCCGGACCGCGAAGGGCGCGGCGTCCGCCGGAACGGCGGGGGAGCAAGTCAGGTCCCGGTGAACGACGGTCGCCATGCCAGCAACACCCTTTCCAGTCCGCGGACGATCAGGTCGGCCAACAGGCCCAGGAGCGCGTACAACACCAGGCACAGCACGATGGTGTCGGTCTCGAAGAATTCGCGAGCGGTGTTCACCAGGAAGCCGATACCGGTGGTGGCGTTGATGGTCTCGGCGAAAACGAGGATCAACCAGGACACGCCGATCGAGTACCGCAGGCCGACCAGGCCGCTGGGCACCGCGGCCGGCAGGATGACGTGCCGGATGAGGCCGAGCTTGCGCAGGCCCAGGGTGCGGCCGGCCTCGATCAGCGCCGGGTCGGTCCCGCGGATCCCGGCGAACAGGTTTAGGTAGAGCGGGAAGAAGACGCCCAGGGCGATCAGGATGAGCTTGGGCTGGTCGCCGATGCCGAACCAGATGATCAGCAACGGGATGAGGCCCACAACGGGCACGGTCCGCAGCATCTGGATGGGGGCGTCGATGATGTCCTCGCCGACCTTGAACAGCCCGGCGATGAGCGCGGCGACCAGAGCGGCGGTGACGCCGAAGAACAACCCGAGCCCGACGCGCTGGGCCGAGGCCACGATGGCCTCCTGCAGCTCGCCCGTGCGCAGCAACTCACCGGCCTTGACCACCACCCGTTGCGGGGAGGCCAACGTATTCGCCGACAACCAGCCCACGGCGCTGAGCACGTACCAGAGCAGGATCAACAGCAGTGGGCTGATGGACTTGATCACCCATCGGGGCACCCGCGCCCGGCGGGCCCGCGGGCGGCCCGCTCGGGTTGACCGACCGGTGATGACGGTGACCGGGATCGGGTGCTCGCTCGGGCCGGTGGGGAGCACACCGTTGTCCGGAGCGACCGGCCGCGGGGCCCGTGCCCGCGCGGCCGGCAACGCGCCGGCGCTGACGTCAGCCGCCGACATACTCGCCCTCGATCGCGGTCAGGTCGGCGTCGAACGAGGTGCTCCAGTAGTCGCCGATGCTGAAGCCGGTGGTGAGAATGCCTGCCTTGACGAAGGTGTCGAGCACGTCCTGCTGGGAGGCGATCGCCTCGGCCGAGGTCGGCACGAACTTGCTCGGACGTTGCGCCTCACCGTCGGTGAAGGTGCTCAGCGCCTGCTCGACCGGTTGCTTGGTCTGCTCGGCGACGACCGCGGCCCATGTGTCCGGGTTGGCCCGGGCCCAGTTGAAGGCCCGTTGCAGCCGGGAGAAGTAGTCCGCGATGGCCGCATGCTTGGCCGGATCGTCGATCACCGTCGGCGTCGAGACGTAGACGAAATTGCCGGACAGGATGTCCCGGGCGTCGACGATGGTGCTGGCGCCCTTGGCGTGGGCCGAGATGATGGCGTTGCCGTAGGACGCCAGCGCATCCACCTGGCCGGACAGCAGGGCGGCCAGCCCGTCGCTGGTGGACAGGGGGACCGCTTCGATGTCACTCCAGCTCAGGCCGGCCTGTTCCAGGGCCTTGTACAGGAAGTAGTGCGCCGTGGTGTTCTGGACGTAGGCGACCTTCTTGCCCTTGAGGCCGGCGGCGTCGGTGATCGAACTCCCTTCGGGAACCACGACCTCCTGGGTCAGCGTGTTGCCCTGGCGGACGGCGACGATCGCCAGGGAGCCGGGGCCACCCGACTGGGCGGCGAAGATCGGCGGGATCTCGCTGGCACTGGCCAGGTCGATGGCGCCGGCCCCCAGCGCCTCGAGTTGCAGGTTGCCGCCCTGGAACAGGCTGAAGTCGGTGGTGTAGGGCGTGTCCGCCAGGCCCGCCTTCTCCAGCAGGAGTTGTTGCTGCTTGTAACCGGTTTCGCCGATCCGCAGGGTGACGCCGGACAGGTCGAGGGAGTCGGCGGCCGCCGACACCGAGCCGCTGGAGACGGCGCCGGCTGACGTGGCCGACGGGGAGCTGGTCGACGGGGAGGTGGTCGAGCCGGAGCACGCCGCGAGCAGCAGGGCGGCGCCGACGGCGGCGATCGGTGCGGTGGCGGTGGCGAGGCGCCGCAGGAGCGGGCGTCTGGTCATCGGGGGCCTTTCTGGCGGGCGGGTGGTAGTACGAGGACGACAGTTGTTGCTGGTCAACGGAAATGGGCACGCCAAGCGGACCGCGGCGGCCCCGGGAAGAAGTGCGCGGCGGCGTACGCAGGCGGAAAATGCCGGCTCGGACGAAGGTGTCGATCAGCCGGTGCGAGACGGCGACAGACCGCCCGCCCGATACCGGGTCGGGGCAGCGATCACCGCGGCAGGAGTGGTCAGCAACCGGGACACAGCGCGCTGGCGACGCGCTGCAGATCCACATGACGCCGGCAGAACCAGGCGGCCGACGCGGGTGGACACGAGAACTCGGTGGGCGCAACGTTCATGATGGTCCTCACCTCGTCAGTCCCTCGTCCGGTGGACTCGTGATGAGCGAGCCCGCGCTTGCGGGAGCCGTTCGGCCCCGCCAGGTCTTCATCCGGAGCACCCCACCGCGGAGGAGGGTTGCCGCCCAGCTAGCCGGAGCTCGATGCTGGGACTCATGACCTTTCAAGAAAGGTAGCGGATCAACCGGCGCAGGGTCAATCCATCCCCGGCGGGGCCACCATGAGTCGGTCGATGATCCCGGACACAGTGTCGGTGAGCAACGACACCACGGGGTTTGCCCCGGTCGTTTGACCATGCCGGAGGTATCGCTCTACGTTGGAGCGGTGTTGACGAACCGGACAGATCGCAGCGATAGGGCTGCCGCATGTCCGCAGCTCGTCCCGACCGTTCTGTTCGCGCACACCACCCTGCCCGGGGGGCTGTGTCCGGGCTGTTGATCGGCCCAACCGGCTCGCTCGAGCCTGCCGTCCGCGGACGGAATTGCCTGATCTGACGCGACATTCGCGTCTCGATGCGGTGGTCCGAGCACTACCGGCCCGTCATTTCCCAGATTCGCGCGTCGCCGAGGAAGCACGGTCTGTCTTCATTCACCCTCATGCGGCGATGTCGTCGCTCTGCAGTCAAGGAACAGACCCATGACCTCCGGATCCGAACCCACCGGTACCCCCGCGGCCCTGCCCGAACGCAAGAAGTCCCGCACCGGGTTGATCGTCGGTGTCGTGGCCGCCGTGGTGGCCCTGGCCGTCGCCGCCACCGTCCTGATCGTCACTCTCACCCGCTCGGATGAGGACAAGGTCGTGGTCAAGGTCGGGACCACCGAGGCCAGTGCCGACTACTGGCCCATCCTGATCAAACTGGCCGCCGACAAGGGAATCGATCTGCAGACAGTCAATTTCGGTGACTACACGCAGGCCAATCCGGCGCTGGCGCAGGGCCAGCTGGATCTGAACCTGTTCCAGCATCTGCTCTACCTGGCCAACTACAACGTCTCGGCCGATCAGACGCTCACCCCGATCGGCTCGACGGTCGTCGTGCCCCTGGGGCTGTACTCGACCCGGCATACCGCGCTGGAGCAGATCCCGCAGGCCGGGCAGGTCGCCATCCCCAACGATCCGACCAACCAGGCGCGGGCGCTGCTGGTGTTGCAGCAGGCCGGGTTGATCTCGCTCAAGGGCGGCGGCACCGTGCTGTCCACCCCGGCCGACATCGATACCGCCGCCTCGAAGGTCACGGTCGTGCCGGTCGATGCGCAGCAGACGGTCACCTCGTTGTCCTCGGTCGATGCGGCCATCGTCAACAACAATTTCGCCCTGGACGCCAAGCTCGATCCGTCCCAGGCGCTCTACAACGACGACCCGTCCAAGCCGGCCGCCGAGCCCTACATCAACGCCTTCGTGGCGCGGGCCGCGGACCAGGACAACCCGACCTACCGCACGATCGTCGAGCTGTACCACGATCCGGCGGTGACTGCGGCGGTGGTGAACGCCTCCCAGGGCACCGCGGTGATCGTCGATCGCCCGCAGACCGACCTGCAGACCATCCTGACCGGTCTGGAGCAGACGGTCCGCGACAGCAAGTGAGCACCGGCGCCGAGGGTGCCCCGGCCGGGGCCCCGTCCAGCCCCGACAGACCCCGCACCGATGGAGACACCGTGGCACCGCTGATTCAGTTCCAGGACGTGAGCAAGACTTTCGGGCAGGGACCGGATGCCGTCAGCGCCCTGCGCGGGGTCACGCTGGACATCCAGGCCGGGGACATCTTCGCGATCATCGGCGGCTCGGGGGCGGGCAAGAGCACCCTGGTGCGGATGATCAACGCCCTGGAGTCGGCGACCGCCGGTCACATCGTCATCGAGGGCACCGACATCACCACCCTGTCCGAGCGGGAGCTGCGTCAGGTCCGCTCCCGGATGGGGATGATCTTCCAGCAGTTCAATCTGATGCGGTCGCGCCACGTCTACGGGAACATCGCCTACCCACTGAAGATCGCCAAATGGCCCAAGGACAAGCAGAAGGCTCGGGTCACCGAGCTGCTCAACTTCGTCGGGCTGCTGGACAAGGCCTGGAGCTATCCCGATCAGCTGTCCGGAGGGCAGAAGCAACGGGTGGGGATCGCGCGGGCCCTGGCCACCAACCCGTCCATCCTGCTGGCCGACGAGTCGACCAGCGCGCTGGACCCGGAGACCACCGAGGACGTGCTGCGTCTGCTGCAGCGGGTCAACTCCGAACTCGGAGTGACCGTGGTGGTCATCACGCACGAGATGGACGTCGTGCGCAGCATTGCCAACCGGGTCGCGGTGCTGGACCGGGGCCGGCTGATCGAGGTCGGATCGGTGTATGAAGTCTTCTCCCGGCCCCAGGCCGACACCACCCGTAAGTTCGTCGAATCCGCCTTGCGGGACCGGCCGGACGGGGTGGACGTCGAGCGGCTCAAGCAGCGGCATCAGGGCCGGCTCGTGCTGGTCGACGTGACCAACGACGACCGCATCGGGCGGGTCCTGGCCCACCGGGCCCGGGTCAGCGACCTGGAGTTCGATTTCGTCTTCGGCGGCATCACCTCCCTGCACGACGGTTCGTTCGGCAAGATCACCCTCGAGCTGGTCGGCTCGCCGGACTCGGTCGACCGGACGGTGGCCGATCTGCGTGCGGTGACCGTGGTGGAGGACGTGGCATGAGCACCGACTGGAGCACGTTGTGGCCGGTCTTCTTGAGCTCGATCGGTCAGACGCTGGTGATGGTGACCGTCACGATGGTGGTCGGCGGGTTCTTCGGGTTGGTGATCGGCATCCTGCTGTACACCACGCGCAAGGGCGGACTGCTGCAAAGCGGGCCGGCCTCCACGATTCTCAACGTCATCGTGAACTTCGTGCGGCCGATCCCGTTCATCATTTTCATCACCGCGGTCGGCCCGCTGACCCTGTTGGCGATGGGCACGACCATCGGCACCGCGGCCGCGATCTTCCCGCTGACCCTGGCCGCCTCCTTCGGCATCTCGCGCATCGTCGAGCAGAACCTGGTCAGCATCGACCCGGGCGTGATCGAGGCGGCGCGGGCGATGGGGGCGAGCCCGATGCGGATCATCGTCACCCTGCTGATACCCGAGGCACTCGGGCCGTTGATCCTGGGGTACACGTTCGCGTTCGTGGCGGTGGTCGACATGACCGCCGTGGCCGGCGCGGTCGGCGGGGGCGGTCTGGGCAATTTCGCGATCACCTTCGGCTACCAGCGCTTCAACTGGGTGGTCACCTGGATCGCGGTCATCACCATCATCATCCTGGTCCAGGTCGCCCAGTTCGTGGGCAACTGGTTGGCCCGCAAGGCTCTTCGGCGCTGATCGGGCCGATCCGGGCGACCGTCGAGTGGGCGGCGGCGGTCGACCGCCGCCGCCCGGCCGGCTAGGACGCTCCTGAATAACGGTCACTTGTGGGTTCGGGAGTTCGCTTTGGGACAGTGGGAGCGTTCGCGCGTGATCGGGCTGTCAGGCGTGGTCCTGAGTCGTCGCCCGGCCCTGGATGATTCTCCTGACTGATCGGAGGGACGGGCCGTTGCTCACGGCCCGGTGAGGTCTCGTGCCGGCCGGTCAGGCCGGTGCAATGGTCCACGTCCCGCTCACCCGCGTCAGCCCGAGGGTGAGCATTCGCCTGAGGTTGATCGCAGCGGCGCGGTGGTGCCACCAGTGGTCGTTCTTGGCGACGCCGCGGTAGCGGACTTTGCGGTTGCCGCGGACCAGCCAGGAGATCGATCGTTCGACCATCGGCCGGTGCCGTCGGTAGACCTGTTGGAAGTCCTCGGTTTCCGCTTGTCGACGGGCCGCCCTGAGCAGGCTTTCGTACTCGGTCAGCTTCAGCGATCGACCGGCGTCGCTGGTCGTGCATTGGGCCCGGAGCGGGCAGCCGCGGCAAGCCGCTCCGAAGGTGACGGACCATTGCGCGGTGATCGACCGGGTCACCCCGTTCGGGCAGGTGGCCGTCCTGGCCTCGGGGTCGACGGTGAAGTCGTCCAGGGTGAACCCGCCCGGCACGGCCGACCGCAGCGGGAACGGCTTGATCAACGCGATGTGCCCGGCATGGTCCAGTTCGGCCCGCGCGGATCCCGATCCGTACGCCGAATCGGCCAGCACGTGCAGCTTTTCGGTCTCCTGTGCCAGCAAGGTGGGTCCAACCTCGGCGTCGCTGTTGCCGCGTCCGCTGGCCATGGTCACCGCGCAGGCGGTGACCAGACCGGTGTCGGGTTCGACCGCGATGTGTGCCTTGAACCCGTCCTGCCGCCGGTGGACGGTCTTGTGGGCGTGCCGCGCCTCCGGGTCCACGGTGGAGATCACCCGGTCCGGGGCGACCCGCTGCGCGATCCGCCACCGTCCGTCGGTGCCGTCCGAGCCCTCGACCGGTTCCACGTCCTGCCCGGCGACCAACGCCAAGAGGGCGACCGCGTCCGCCGCCTTCGGTCCGAGCTCCTGGTCGGGCAGGTGTCCCAGCACCCGATGCGCGTCGGTGACCAGCGCATCGACAAGGGCCTCGCGGGCCTGCTGATCGTTCCAGGCGATCGCCGGTTTGCCCGGGTCGTCATAGTCGTGAGCCGAGCAGTGCTCGCCGACGACCTCGGCGGCGCCGGGTACCTCGCGGCGGACCCGGCGGATCGCCGCGATCAACTGGGTGACCGTGTCCTGGGTGGCGACCGCGTCGTCCAGGATCGTGGAATCCAACGCTCGCCTGCTCTTTCCAGCCAGCACCCCGGTCTGGTCCACGACCTGGCGGACCGCGTCGAAGATCCGGTTCGGCGACTGCGAAGCGGCCAGCCGACGCCGCCAGTACGTCAATGTCGTGGCATGGAACGCCGCAGCGGTCACCGGTAACCCGCACGCTGCCTTCCACCGCAGATCGAACGTCACCGAGTCCACCGTGTCCGCGTCGGACAGGCCGTGCAGAGCCTGCAGCACAATCACCGACGCCATCACGTCGGCCGGCACTGACGGGCGGCCCCGACCCGACGGAAACAGATCCGCGAACATGCCGTCCGGGAACACCTCCCGACGGTGCGCGGCCAGAAACGCGAACACGCTGCCCGGCTTGAGCAGCCCACCGACTACCGACTCGGCATCCAACAACTCACGCTGATCCCGCGACCGACCCTGCACACCAAGATCATCCCGAACCCACAAGATCAACAGGGGCCGACATACGGATAATTCAGGAGCGTCCTAGTGCGTGGTCGGCCGCCCCTCCCGGAGCTCACGGACCAGCGAGGAGGCCACGGCCTTGAGGCTGCCGTGATGGGCCTGGGCGACGCGGAGCTGGCGCTGGTAGCTGGCGCCGTGGTCCGCGATCTGCAGGATGTCCTGCAGTTCCTGGGGGCAGCCCAGGTCGGCCGCGACCGGCTCCAGGCGCGGCACCAGTTCGTGCAGGTCCTCGGTGACCAGACGCTCGTCGCCGGCCGCGTTCTGGATGATGATCGCGTCCATGCCGTAGCGGGCCGCCCGCCACTTGTTCTCCCGGACGAACCAGGGCTGCAGGGTGGGCACGGTCCGCCCGGCGTCGAGTTCCCGGGAAAAGTACTCGACCAGGCATTGGGTGAGCGCGGCGATCGCACCGATCTCGCGGGCCGTGGAGATGCCGTCGAACGTGCGTACCTCGATCGTGCCCCATTTTGGCGACGGTCGGATGTCCCAGCGCAGCTCGGACAGCACGTCGATGACGCCGGTATGCGTGAGGTCGTCGACCAGTGACTCGTACTGCGCCCAGTCGGCAAGCTGCGGGGGCAGGCCCGCGGTCGGCAGTTGCTGGAACATCAGCGCCCGGTTGGAGGCGTACCCGGTGGTCTCGCCGGACCAGAACGGGCTGGACGCGCTCAACGCCTGGAAGTGCGGCAGGTAGGTCAGCAGCCCGTCGATGATCGGCAGCACCTTGTCCCGATCGTCCACCGCGACGTGCACGTGGACACCCCAGATCATCATCTGCCGGCCCCACCAGCGCGTGCGGTCGATCAGCGTGGCGTACCGGTCGTTTCCGGGGGTCACCTGCTGCTGGAACCACTGGCTGAACGGGTGGGTCCCCGAGGAGATCAGCTGCACGCCCAGCGGTTCGGCCAGGTGATAGACCGTGTCGACCATCCGGGTCAGATCGTCCACCGCATCGCCGGCCCGGCGGTGCGGCGCGCTGACGATCTCGACCGTGTTGGTCAACAGCTCGCCGGTCACGTGGGGAAAGGCGCTCGCCGGGCCGAGCCGGGACAGCAGTTCCGGTGCCGCCGGGGACAGCTCCCCGCTGCGCCGGTCGACGCAGGCGATCTCCCATTCGATGCCGAGCCGGGACCGCTCGGACGGCGCGAAGTCGATGGTGCCCATCGTCCGATCCTGTCAGCCCGCTCGACCCCGGTGCGCGCGGCCCGGGCACTTGGGGGACGGGCCGGGAATATCCCATCGAGAGATGCGTTGCCGCTGTCACTGGCTCGGCGCCGGTCCAGGCGTCTGATCGGTGGCCGTTCGGGCCTCCCGAGAAAGGAAACCCCATGCGTGCGGTTCAGTTCCAGGAATACGGCGGTCCCGAGGTGCTCGGCGTCGGACAGGCGCCCGAGGTGCATCCGGGTCCCGGCCAGGTGCGGGTCCAGGTGCGGGCCTCCAGCGTGAATCCGTTGGACTGGAAGCTGCGGGCCGGGTACATGGCCCAGGGCAAGCCGTTGACCAGCCCCGGGATCGTCGGCTTCGACGCCTCCGGCGTGGTCGACGAGATCGGGGAAGGCGTCGACGATGTCGCGGTCGGCGACGATGTCTTCGGGCTGGGATCGGCGACGGCGGCCGACCAGGCTCTGCTCGAGGTCTACGCGCGCAAGCCCGCGTCGGTCGACTGGGCCGTCGCCGCGGCCGCGGGGGTGGCGGCCGAGACGTCCATCCGGGCCTTCGACCTGGTCGGTGTGACCGCGGGCAGCACCGTGCTCGTCGACGGCGGGGCAGGCGGCGTCGGTGCGGTCGCGGTGCAGATCGCGGTGGCCCGCGGGGCGACCGTGATCGCCACGGCCGGGCCGGACAATCAGGACTACCTGCGCGAGATCGGCGCCACCGCCGTCGAGTACGGCGCGGGCGTGGCCGATCGCGTCCGGGCCGTGGCCCCCGACGGGGTCGACGCGGTGTTCGACGTCGCCGGCAAGACCCCGGTGGCCGACCTGCTGAGCCTGGTCCGCGAACCGGCTCAGGTGGTCACGATCGCCCGGTTCGACGCCGGTGACTCGGGCATCCAGCTCACCACGGGACGCGCGGCCACCGCCGGGCAGGCGCTGGCGGAGACCGCCGCGCTGCTGGAGAACGGCGCGCTGGTGATCAAGGTGCAGACGTTCCCGTTCAGCCGGGCCGCCGAAGCGCACCAGATCAGCCAGAGCGGGCACGTTCGCGGCAAACTGGTGCTGATTCCCGAGTCCTGACCGTCAAGAGGAGACAACCGTGCCGGTCCCCGGTCAACCCCTGCGCCGTCTGGGATTTCTGACCATCGGTCTGTTCGACCCGGCCGATCCGGCGGCCGGGCACCGGGCCACCCTGGAGGTCATCGAGCTCGGTGAGCAACTGGGGTTCGACAGCGCGTGGCTGCGCCATCGGCATCTGCAGTACGGCATCTCCTCGCCGATCGCGATGATGGCCGCAGCCGGTCAGCGCACCAGCCAGATCGAGCTGGGCACGGCGGTGACGCCACTGGGCTGGGAGAACCCGTTGCGGCTGGCCGAAGATCTGGCCACGGTGGATCTGCTCTCCGGTGGGCGCATCAACCCGGGCATCAGCGTCGGGCCCCCGATGCAGTACGAGCACCTGAAGGCGGCCCTGTACCCGGACACCGCCGAGGTCGAGGATTTCAGCTACACCCGGGTGGAGCGGCTGTTGGCGTTCGTCGAGGGCCGCACCGCGTCCACCTTTGCCGGCCGGCAGGGTTTCGAGGAGTTCTCCGACCGGGTGCAGCCGTACTCACCCGGACTGCGGGCCCGGATGTGGTACGGGGCGGGCAGTTTGCGCTCGGCCCGGTGGGCGGGTGAGCACGTGATGAACCTGCTGTCCAGCAGCGTGGTCTTCGCCGAACCCGGAGGTGCCACCGACTTTGCCGAGATCCAGCGCGAGCAGATCGTGGCCTTCCGGGCGGCCCACCCGGCCGGGCCGTCCGCGCGGGTGTCCCAGGGCCTGGTCGTCATCCCGACCGATTCGGCGACCGCCGAGCAGCGGGCCAAGTACGAGGCGTACGTGCAGGCGCGGACGCCGAGGACAGCCGGCCCGCAGGGCCCCCGCGGCATGCTGTTCGCCCGGGATCTGATCGGCAGCAGTGCCCAGATCGCCGAGCAGCTGTTCGCGCACGCCGGTTTCCGGGAGGTCGACGAGGTGGCCTTCGCCCTGCCGTTCTCGTTCGAACCGGCCGACTACGTGCAGATCCTCACCGATATCGCCACCAGGCTGGGGCCGGCCCTGGGCTGGCGCCCGGCCGCCTGAGCCGGAGCGAGGGAACCGGCCGGTCACCGCCGGCCGGCACAGGACACACAACGGGTCGCGGTGGGCAGCGCCGCCAGCCGCCCGGCGGCAATGGCGCAGCCGCAGCGTTCACAGATGCCGTAGCGCCCGGCGTCGAGGGCAGCCAGGGCCTCGTCGACATCGCGCACGCGCTGCTGGGCCGCCCGGTGCATGCCGTCGATCCGGAACCACTCACCGGACAGTGGCGAGCCTTCGGGGTCGTGCTCGTCGTCATCCGATCGGTCGGCGCGCAGCCGCCGGATCTCCAGCAGCGCCCGGTGGTGCGCCTCCAGCTCGGCCGTCAGCCGCACCCGCAACTGTTCGAGCACCTGCCGGCCGTCCGCATCGGCGGCGGTCACGGGTGCAGCCCGTCGTCCGGCTCGGTCACCCGCCAGCTGTGCAGCGGCACCTGCAGGCCGGCCCGCGTGGGTGCGCAGACGAACGGTCCGGCCGCGGCCGCCAGGTCCGGCGGGAACGGAATGAGCCGGACCAGCTGTGGCGGCCCGCCGCTCACCCCGGCCCGCAGGGTGATGGCATCGCCGTCACGGCTGGCGCGGACGGTGACGCGCCGGTCGGCCCAGTCCGGGACCGGGGCCAACGACCAATCCGAGACACCGTCGGTCACCACCGCCCCGAGCTGAACCGCGCCGTCGGCATACTCGAGCCCGGCCTTGATCCACCGCTGCTCCGAGACGGAGACGAAAAGGCCGGCCTGATCGAACTGTTCGCGGAAGACGGCGGTGAATTCCACCTCCATGGCCGAACCGTTGGCGAACGGCACGACCAGGGCGTGTTCGCTGTCGTGGACGAACCCGTAGGACGCCACCCGCCAGGCGTCACTGCCCTCGACGGCCGTGACCAGCAGGTCGCCGTCGCGCTCGACCACGGCGGCCGGCGCGTGCGTCCACCGACCCGCGGACCAGGGCACCTGGGCCATCCGGACCACCTCCACCGCTGCCGGGCCATCGGTCGGCCACGACCGTCAGGGGACTGTACCCACGACGACCCACTGGCCACTGGCCCACTGGCTACTGACCCCCTCCACGCTAGAAGGCCGCGGCCAGTCTGCGCACGGCTTCGCGCAACTCCTCGGGGGTGCGATCGCCATAGGCCAACCGCAGGTGCCGGGAGGCCTCCCACCGATCCGGTCCGGAGGCGAAGAACTCACCTTGCTGGTAGAGCACGCCGTGGGCGGCCGCCCGGTCGGCCAGGGCGGCGGCATCGACGCGGTCATCGGTCAGCCGCGGCCACAGGAACAACCCGCCCTCCGGGCGGACGGTCCGGAACGCCCCCGGCAGCTCCGCCTCGAGCGCGTCGACGAGCGCGAAAGCCCGTTCCGCGTAGAGCGCGCGGGCCGGTGCCAGCACCCGGTCGAACCAGCCGTCGTCGGTCAGCACCAGGTGCTCGATGAGCGTCTGGGTGACCGTGGAGGAGTGGCCGTCGAGCCGGTTGCGCAACCGGATGACGGGGGGCACCAGCTGCTCGGGCAGGACCAGCCAGCCGACCCGCCACCCCGGACCGAGGGTCTTGGTGAACGTGTTCACCACGATCGCCCGGTCGGACTCGTGGAACGGCCGCAGACCCTGGTCGTCGCCGGCGAAACGGAGCTCCCGGTAGGGGTTGTCGATCAGCAGGTAGAACCCGTACTGCTCGGCCAGGGCGACCAGCGCGCGCCGGCCGTCGGTGGTCAGCGTGCCCTGGGACGGGTTGTGGAAGTCGGGGACGGTGTAGACGGCGCCGATCCGCTCTCCGGCGGCCAGCCGCGCGGCCAGGGCCTCGACGTCCAGCCCGTCACCGTCCACCGGGATGGGCAGCACCGCATCGGTGGCCAGTTCCAGCACCCGCAGGAACAGCGGGAAGATCGGGTCGTCGACGGCGACCGTGGCGCCGCGCTCGACCACGGTCAGCACGGCCAGCGACAGCCCGTGCAGGCCCCCGTTAGTGATGACGACCCGCGCCGGATCGACGCCCTCACGCCGGGCGATCCACTCCCGCAGGCCGGTGAAGCCGGTCGCCGACGAGTACTGCAGCGCCGCAGTCGCGGCCGCCGGATCGGTCCAGAGTTCTGTTGAGACACGGGCGATGTCGGGCACCGGCAGCGCCTCCGGTGCGGGAATGCCGCCCAGCAGCCGGATCGCGTCGGGCCGGGGAACGATCAGCGTCTGGTCGCCGAACCCCCGAGGTTCGCTCAACCGGCGGGAGAGTCGGCTGATCGGGGGAAGTGTCGAAGTCTCGGCGGGGGATGTGGCGGTGGCCGTGCGGGTCTGGGTAATGGTTGTCATGGGGCACCTTCAGGTCGACAGGGGTGCGACAGGAGCCGACCGGCGCCGGGTCGGGACATCCGGTGGGTCGATGCGTCGCTGCGGAGGATGGGGGCTGAACGTCAGAGACGACAGCCGGAACTGGCGACCAGGGCCAGATCAACGTGCCGGCGCTTGGTCGCCCGGAAGGTCGGGCCCACCTGCGCTGCGTTCACGATGCTCTCCGTCGGTGTCGACCCGAGGGTCGTCGTGCTGATCCGGAGGACCGGATCGAGTGATCACCTGGGGCACCCGGTCTTGCGACGTGAGGGTTGCCGAGCAGCAAGTCAGGGCTTGACGCTGCGTCTGGTCACCGATGGGGACTGTAGCCAGCCTCTCGCCGAGGTGTCAACGCGGCGGCTCTCCACGGCCAGCTGATCATCGTCCCGGCATGGTGGCACCGATCAGCCTGCGCCGCAGCACTCCTCGCGACGCTCAGGGCGGTTGTGCGATCGGCCACGGCGGTCGGTGCCGCAGTGATCACGATGGGCTGCAGCACCCGTGGTCGGACCGCTCCGAGCCGCTGTCGCGTCCGGGGGACTCGAGATCCGCGGGCTCCTGGCGGAGCGGCTCCACCGTGGACAGCCGGCAGAAGCAGGAAGCCTGGATCGGCACGTCGGCCACCGCGGCGGCCAGGCGCAGCTGGTGGGCGACGAGCCGGGCCTCGGCGTCCCGGCCGAGCCGGGTCAGACATTCGTGCAGGCCGTGCAAACTCCAGACGTTGCCGGGGTGCTGCAGGGCGCGCGGCAGGGTGTCGTCGATGCCGAGGTCGGCGGTGTAGACATCCAGGGCCCGGGCCACGTGGCCCTGCTCGAGCAGCAGCGCGCCGTAGGCGTGCCGGGTCGGCTGCATCCATCCCCAGGGCTCATCGAAGGGCAGGGCATCCTCCAGGTCGATCGCCCGGCGCAGGTCGGCGAACGCTTGATCGAGATGACCCGCCCGGTAGTTGATCTCGCCGTCCAGCAGGGAGGAGGCTACGCCCAGGATGTCGCGGCAGGTGTTGTTGAACAGCATGCGCTCGGGCGGCACCCGGGCGACCGCCGCCTGCATGCGGACTCTCTCGACTCCGGCCCGCTCGACGTGCCCGGTGGCGGCGAGGGCGACGCCCCGGGCGTAGTGCGTCATCGCGGTCGTCACGCAATACAGATCCCGGTCGTCCGGCAGTGGGAGGGCCAGGATGTCCGGCCACCGACCGAACCGGATCAGCACGTGCACCCGCATGGCCAGGAATCCCTCGAGCCAGTCGGCCATGGGTGGGGACGGAACCCGCAGCAGCTCCGTTGGAATGCACTGCTCCAATTGTTCGGCGGTCTCCAGGGCGACCCGGGACCGGCCCGACAGCATGGCGGCGTAGATGCGGAAGTGATGGTTGTGGGCGCGATACAGCGTGTAGAAGTTCATCGGGCCCGATCTGGCCAGGAACTTCGCGTCGGCCGCGATGCCGCGGCTGTTCGCGGTGATCGCGCCCCGGTAGTCCCCGCACAGCACCTGCAGATGGGACGGCATGTGCTGCAGGTGCCCGGCGTCGGGCACCAGGTCGGGGAGCAGGTCGGCCAGCGCCAGCCCGCGCTCGGGCGTCGCTGACATCTCCACCAGGTGAATGTGCAGGTGCAGCAGGCCCGGATGCTGCCACCCGTCGGGCCGGGCCAGGGCCCGGTCGAGCACGAGCTGGGCCTCGTCGGCGCGGGATCCCGGAGCCGGCTCACCGGTGCGCAGGTCCCACAGCTGCCACGGGGTCAGGTTCATCAGCGCATCGGCGTAGAGAGCGGCGACGTCCGGATCGTCGGCGAAGTCCCGATAGACCAGAGACATCGCCTGGGCGTAGTCGGCGTTCCACACCGCGGTGGGGGCCGCCGGGTCGGGGCCGAGGTGGGCATCGGGATACCGGTGAGCCAGGGCGCCGATCAGGGCGCGCTCCACCGGGAGGGCCCGCCCGGCCAGCTCCTGGGCCCGCTGCACCGCTCGGTGGGTGCGCACGAGGGTGCGGTCCAGGTCGTCCTCGTCGAAAAACTCCCACGGCTTGTTGTAATTCGGCCCGAGGGCGTAGGCGATGCCCCACTGCGCCATGGCGCAGGCCGGGTGGGCGGCCGCGGCGCGTTCAAAGCAGACCACCGCTTCCTCGTGGTTGAAGGCATAGGACCAGATCAATCCGCGGTCGAACCAGGCCGCCGCCTCCGCGCTGTCCGTGCCGATCTCCCGGTGGTAGCGGCCCAAGTCGTACTCGTATCCGGTCACCCGGGCATCGTAGGAGCCGCTGATGACCGCAGCGCCGTCGAGATTCCGGGACGCAGGCGACGAGTCAAGAGCTGGTGACCGGGCCGGCGCTGGGCCCCGCCGTCGAGGGAAGGGAGCGTCTGGTCGCCCCGGCGACGCAATTTCTCGCCGTGAGCTTAGGGTCCGGAGGGTAGGTAGGTCGGCCTGTCAGCTGGTCGCTCGCACCGTACTCGCCGAGCGCGACGGCGCAGGCGTCAAGTCGGGAAGATCCGGCGCGGTCGCGCCGCCCCGGCCGGTGGCCAGCACCGCGGCCAGCAGCCCGGGGAAGCGATGGTCGACGTCGTCCCGGCGCAGTTCGATGGTCCGCCGCCGGCCGTCCGGAATGCTCCAGATCAGCCCGGCCTCGCGCAGGGTGCGCAGGTGGTGCGAGAACGTCGACTTGGGGACGTCGCCTCCGGCCGCCTGGCACTGGGCGACCGACAGCGGTCCCTGGGCGTCGAGTTCCCGGACCAGGTGCAGCCGGGTCGGGTCGCTCAGAGCGAACAGCACCTGCGGCAGGTCGACGTCGACCAGATCCGGGTGGGGCAGGGCCCGCGCGGCGGTGGACATAACAGTTCGACTTTCTTGGAACAATCATCGGGATGGCGCGGTTGCAACCGTTCGATACAACTCGAACAGTAAGCGGATCGGAGCCACAATGACAGGATTGCCGGCCACATCACAGCGAGTGGGGGAGCGCACCGGCCTTTCCGGCGCGGTCCCCACCCTGTCGCGGACTGCGGGCTTCTGGGTGGTGGCCGCGACCGTCACCACTCTGCTGGCCGCCTCCAGCGCGCCGAGCCCGCTCTATCCGGTCTACCAAGCCGCGTTCGGATTCTCCTCGGCCACCCTGACCGCGATCTTCGCCGTCTACGTTCTCGCCCTGCTGCTGAGCCTGCTCACCGTCGGCCGGCTGTCGGACTACGTCGGTCGGCGTCCGGTCCTGGCCGTCGCCCTGATCGTGCAGGCCGCGGCGATGGCCGTCTTCCTCGGCGCCGACGGCGTGAGCGCGCTGGTCGTCGCCCGGATCGTCCAGGGACTGGCCACCGGTGCGGCGGTCGGCGTGCTCGGGGCCTACCTGCTCGACCTGCAGCCCGCCGACGGCTCCCGGCTGGGCTCGCTGGTCAACAGCGTCGCCGCCACCGGCGGTCTCGGCGTCGGCGCGCTGCTGGCCGGTCTGCTGCTGCAGTACGGCCCGCAGCCGACCAGATTGATCTTCGAGATCTTCGTGATCGCCTTCCTGTTGCTGGCCGCCGGCACCGCGTTGCTGCCGGAGACGGTCGGTCGCCGGCCGGGTGCGTGGGCCGCGCTGCGGCCCCGGGTGTCGGTTCCCGTCGCCGCCCGCCGTGCGTTCCTGCGCAGCACCCCCACCCTCGTCTCGACCTGGATGCTGGGTGGGCTGATGCTCTCGGTGGGCGGGTCGCTGCTGGCCACCGTCTTCGATCAGGGCAACCATGCGGTCGTCGGGCTGGTCCTGGGCTCGTTCGCCGGAGCGGCGGCGCTGGCCTCCACCCTGCTCCGAAACCGGACCCCGCAGTTCATGACCAGCCTGGGCACTGGGCTGCTGGTGGCCGGCGCCGGCGCCGTCGCGCTGTCCGTGGTGACGGTGTCCTGGCCGGTGTTCGTGGTCGGGACGGTGGTGGCCGGCGCCGGGTTCGGCCCGGCGTTCCTCGGCGCGTTCCGGTCGGTGAGCCAGCTGGCCAGCGATCACGAGCGTGCGGGACTCATCTCGGCCATCTTCATCGTCAGTTACCTGGCCTTCAGCATCCCGGCGGTGCTCGCCGGGATCCTGATCGCCGTCGTCGGGCTGGCCCCGACCACCTTGGGTTACGCCGGACTGGTCACGGTGGTGGCCGCGGCCACCCTGGTCGATCAGCTGGTGGCGCGCCGACGCGGCTGACATCACCGGGCCCCCGCCGGTCGCCCCACGGGCCCGGCGGGCAGCGGGGTCAGTGGCCGGCGGAGGGCCGCTCGAAGCGGAGCACGGTGGCGTCCTGCCCGAGTTCGTCCCGGGTCCGGCCGAGCGGGGGCAGCGCCCGTTCCAGCGGGGTGGGTGGTTCCTCACCCAGCGGCGGCCGGTCGGACAGGCGGGGCGGCAGTGGCTGGCGGGGTTCCCGGTCGCCGGCGCCGTCGCCGCCGTCCCGGCGCAGCGTCACCACGACGGTGTCCCCGCGGAACCGGACGGCTCCCGCCTCGGGTTCCTGGGCCGCGACCACCCAGCGGGCCGAGGCCTGCAGGGTGCGCAGATCGGCCGGCGGATCGGCGATCACCAGCCGGAAGCCGATCAGGTCGGCCTGGTGCAACGCTCCGGCGACGATGACGGCGTCCAGGTCGGGGATGACGATCCGGTCCGGCAGAGCGTTGTCGGCGACCTTGAGCCGTCCTCGAGCCATCACGACCTCCGGGTGATCCAGTCCTGGCCGCGAGGCTACGCCCGGCCCCCGGGCCGTGGCGGCCCGTGCGCCCAGGGCTGAATTGTCCGGAAGCTGTGGTCCGCCTCCGTCGACCGGACCGACCTGTGGGCGACCGCGCGGATCGATCAGCGCGGATCGATCAGCGCGGATGAACCAGCACCGAATGTGACGGTAGGGACGCGAGTCGACGAGTTGAGCCGTGCCGGCGTAGATGATCCGCGCGGGCCGGGGCGGCCCCTAGGATCAGCGGGCGGCCACCGCCGCCGGTGTCGTGGGGACGCCGGGGTTCCGGCACCCCGACGCGGCCGCGTCCGGAGGTCAGGCGTGCTGGCTGCGATGCGGCGATTCGTGGCCTCGTCCTGGGCCCCCTGGGCCCTGCTCGCCGTCACCATCGTGCTGCACGTGCTGGTCACGCTGGCCGGTAGTGACGCCTTCGCCATGGTCGACCTGAAGGTCTACCTGGAGGGCGCACAGCACCTGACCGACGGCACGCTCTACGACTTCTTCTCCGAGCCGCTGCATCTGCCGTTCACCTACCCCACCTTTTCGGCGATCATCTTCACGCCGATGACCTGGCTGCCGTGGACCGTCCTGCGGGTGCTCTGGCAGGCGGCCTCGTTCGGCGCGATCGGCCTGATCGCCTACGCCACCCTGCGGCTGCTGGGCCGGGCCGGACCCAAGGCGCCGCAGCCGCTGGAGCATGTCCGCGGGATCGTCGTCACCATCACCGCGTTGGGCCTGTGGCTGGAACCGGTGCGCACCACTTTCAACTACGGCCAGATCAACCTGTTCCTGTGCGCGCTGCTGCTCGCCGGGGCGGTGGCCAGCAAGGAATGGTTGGCCGGCGCGTCGGTTGGGCTGGCCGCCGGGGTGAAGCTGACCCCGGCCATCACCGGGCTGTACTACCTGCTGCAGCGCCGGTGGTCGGCCGTCGCCTGGTCGGTCGTCTTCTTCGCCGGCACCGTGTTGCTCGGGCTGGCGCTGGTGCCCTCGGAGACGGTCCGGTTCTTCACCGCGCTGATGTTCGACCCGGCCCGGACCGGCCCGGTGTGGTCGGCCATCAACCAGTCGCTGCGCGGGGCGATCGCCCGGCTCGCCGGCCAGGACCTGACCACGCTGTGGCTGGTGACCGCCGTGCTCGCGGCGGCGCTGGGCCTGTGGGCGGCGTGGGCGTGCCTGCGGGTCGGCGACCGGACCGCGGGGTTGCTGGCCGTACAGATCACCGGGCTGCTGATCTCGCCCATCTCCTGGTCGCACCACTGGGTCTGGGTGTTGCCACTGCTGCTGTGGTGCCTGTTCGGCCCCCGGCAGCGGGTGCCGGCGGTCCGCGGCCTGGCCATCGTCTGGTTCATCGCCACCTGCAGTTATGTGGTCAGCCTGCTGATCGCCCTGCAGTACATCGACCAGCCCGCGTCGCGCCCGGGCTGGCAGTCCGCCCTGGGCGTGGTCTACCCGTTGCTCGGCGTCATCACGCTGGTCGTGCTCGGGGTGCTGGCCATCCGGACGACGGCGCCGAGCGGGCCGAACTCCTCCGATCCCGTCACCCCGCCGGACACGGAGTCGACCCGCTCGGCCTGATCCGCCCCGGCGATGCTCGATGGTGGCCCGGTCCGCTCGGCCAACTACGATGGAATCGACACGGGAGTCCGGTGCGCCGGGCTGAGAGCGGGACGCGCCAGTCCCGGACCGTCGTACCTGATCCGGGTCATGCCGGCGAAGGGACGTCCTGTCCGCTCTCCTCTCGAGCCGCTGGTCGGCTTCCGCGTCGCACGCGTCGGGGAATTGATCCGGCCGGGATCGTCGACCTATTAGGGGTGGTCGACGCTCCCGGCCGGAGCGTGCTGCGCCGTTCGTCCGCCGTTCGCCCGCGTGTCGTCCGGTGTTGGGCCCGTGGTTGGCCCGGCCGGAGACCACCCGTCATAGGCTGTGCGGTCGTGATCCCGCTGCGCGCCACGATGCTCATCGACGCGCCGGTGGAACAGGTCTGCGCGATCCTGGCCCGATCCGACATCTGGACCCGGACGGCCCGCGCGCTCGGCGCCCGCGCCCAGGTCACTGGCCGGGACGGCGCGTCGTTCGCGCCGCTCGCCGACGGCGACCGCATCGCGATCACCGGGCCGCGAACCGGATCGTTCACCGTCGTGGTCGACCTGGACCCCGTGGCGCAGGACGACTCCCGGCTGATCCCGCCGTTGCTGCGGCTGACCGGTCCGAGCGGGCCAGTGGGCGCCGCCACGATCCGGCTGTTCGTGGCCGACACCCCGGCCGGCGCCCTGGTCACCGTCGACGTGGACCTGCAGCCCGGATCCCGACGGGCCCGGTTCCTGCTGGCCTGGCCGAACCTGCGTCGCCGGGTGCTGCGCGGCGAGCAGACCCTGCTGGGCATCGCCGCGTTGGCCGCCGACGAGGTCCAGGTGGTGGTGGCCGGTGCGATCGTCGCTGGCGGCCGGGTACTCGCCGCCCGCCGCAGCGCCCCGGCCTCGCTGGCCGGCCGGTGGGAGCTGCCGGGCGGCAAGGTCGATCCGGGCGAATCCGACGCGGCCGCCCTGACCCGCGAGCTGCGGGAGGAACTGGGCGTCGAGGTCGAGGTCGGCGAGCAGATCGGCCCGGATGTCGCGCTCGGGCCGCGCCGGGTGCTGCGCTGCCTGCGGGCGCGCCTGCTCGATCCGACGCGCCCGATCGAGCCCACCGAACACGACCAGGTGCGCTGGTTGACCGCCGACGAACTCGACGAACCGGACTGGCTGGACGCGGACGACGAGCTGCTGCCGCATCTGCGCACGGCGTTGGCCGCTCGCGGTCACGATTAACCAAGTTGGAATACGCCGATCGAGTCAGGCGTGGCACGATGCGGTCATGTCAACGGCCGCTCACAAGGCCGGGTCCGCCGCTCGTCAGGAGTAGATCTTGTCGTTCTTCGAGAAGTTCCGCGTACGTCCTATGCTCGCCGGCGGTGCCGCGCTGGCAATCGTGCTGGCCACGGCGGCCTGCGGAGCCAGTACCACGCCCCCCGGAAGCACCACCGCGGCCTCGTCGGCCGGGTCGGCCGCGTCGTCCGGAGCCGCCACGTCCGGAGCTGAAGCCGAGAGCGTCCCCACCCCGCTGAACCTGAACCTGGCCAAGGTTGACTCGCTCAACGCGATGCTGCCGGACAAGTTCAAGCAGTCCGGCACGATCATCGTGGCGACCGACCCGACATACCCGCCCAACGAATTCCTGCCCGAGGGCTCGAACACCCCCGTGGGCATGGACATCGACCTGATCAACGCGGTGGGCCAGGTGCTGGGGCTGACCGTCACCGTCGAGCCGGCCAGCTTCGACGGCATCATCGCGGGCCTGAACGCGGGCCGCTACGACGTCGGCATCTCCTCGTTCACCGACACCAAGGAACGCGAGCAGTCGGTCAACTTCGTCACCTACTTCACCGCGGGCACCTCGATCATGGTGCCGGCCGGCAACCCGAAGAACATCCAGTCGGCGACCGACCTGTGCGGGCTGCCGGTCGGCGCGCAGAACGGCACCACCCAGCTGGACCAGCTGACCGACGCGACCGTCGAGGGCTCCGTGGTCAAGGCGTGCCAGGACGCGGGTAAGGAGCCGCCGGTGGCGCAGGGCTTCCCGAAGCAGACCGACGTGAATGCGGCACTGGTGGCCGGCCGGATCGACGCCTACATGGCCGACTCGCCGGTCGTCGACTACGCCGTGAAGGTCACCGGGGACCGGTTCCAGAAGGTCGGCGGCGACGAGGGCGCCGCGCCCTACGGCATCGCCATCCCGAAGGAGCCGGCGGAGCTGACCCCGGCCATCCAGGCCGCGATGCAGCACCTGATCGACACCGGTGCCTACACCAAGATCCTGGACAACTGGGGTCTGACGGGCGGGGCCGTCACCACCTCGCAGATCAACGGCGCGATCTACTGACCGCCCGGCCGTGACCACCACCGAGGACCCCACGGTCCCACCCCGTGACGCGCCCGTCCCGATCAAGGCCATTCCGCAGCGGCACCCGTGGCGGTGGGTCTCGGCCGTCGTGCTGCTGGTGCTGGCGGCCATGCTGGTCAACAGCCTGCTCACCAACCCGGCCTGGGACTGGCCGACGGTCTGGCAGTACCTGTTCTCGCCCCAGGTGCTGCGGGGCCTGTGGCTGACCGTGTGGGTGACGGTCGCCGCGATGGTGATCGGCATCGTGCTCGGGGTGATTCTGGCCGTGATGCGCCTGTCACCCAATCCGATCGTCAACGGGGTGGCGTGGATCTACATCTGGTTCTTCCGCGGAACCCCGGTGCTGGTCCAGATCATCTTCTGGGTGTTCCTGGGCCAGCTCTACAAGTACATCAGCCTGGGCATCCCGTTCGGGCCACAGTTCCTGTACTTCAACACCACCGAGCTGATCCCGGTGCTGGTCGGCGGGCTGCTCGCGCTCGGGCTGAACGAGGCCGCATACATGGCCGAGATCGTCCGGGCCGGCATCTCCTCGGTGGACTCAGGGCAGACCGAGGCGGCCGAGGCCCTGGGCATGACCCGGCTCAAGGTGATGCGCCGGATCGTGCTGCCGCAGGCGATGCGGATCATCGTCCCGCCGACCGGTAACGAGACCATCTCGATGCTCAAGACCACCTCACTGCTGTCGGTGGCCGCGATTCTCGAGCTGTTCGGGACCGTCCAGCTGATCTACGGCAGCAACTACAAGCAGATCCCGCTGCTGGTGGTGGCCTCGATCTGGTACCTGGTCTTCACCTCGGTGATGTCGGTGGGCCAGTACTTCCTGGAGAAGCGGTTCGGGCGGGGCACGTCGCCGGTCGGCCGAGCCAAACAGAAGGCGAACCTGCAGGCGCGTCGGGAGGGGCCGTCATGACCACGGAACAGGTGGCCGCGGACAGCGCCGTGCCGCTGGTGGTGGCCGAACAGGTGCACAAGCGGTTCGGCAGCCTGGAGGTGCTCAAGGGCATCGACATGCAGGTCATGCCGGGGGAGGTCGCGTGCCTGCTCGGGCCGTCGGGCTCGGGCAAGTCGACCTTCCTACGGTGCATCAATCACCTGGAGAAGATCGACGGCGGCCGGCTGTCGGTGAACGGCCATCTGGTCGGCTACCGGCAGAAGGGCGACAAGCTCTACGAGCTCAAGGACGGCGAGGTCGCCCAACGCCGTCGGGACATCGGCATGGTGTTCCAGCGGTTCAACCTGTTCCCGCACATGACCGCGCTGCGCAACGTCATGGAGGCCCCGGTGCAGGTGCTGGGTCGCAACCGGAAGCAGGCCAAGGACGAGGCACTGACCCTGCTCGATCGGGTCGGGCTGGGGGACCGCAGCGACCACTACCCCTCCCAGCTCTCCGGCGGGCAGCAGCAACGGGTAGCCATCGCCCGGGCGCTGGCCATGCATCCGCAGCTGATGCTGTTCGACGAGCCGACATCCGCGCTGGATCCCGAGCTGGTCGGCGAGGTGCTCGACGTCATGCGTGACCTGGCCGCCGGCGGCATGACGATGATCGTGGTGACTCACGAGATCGGCTTCGCCCGCGAGGTCGGGGACACCCTGACGTTCATGGATCAGGGCGTCGTCGTCGAATCGGGCGCCCCCAAGGAGGTCATCGCCAACCCGCAGCACCCGCGGACCCGGGACTTCCTGTCCAAGGTGCTGTAGGTCCCCCTGAGCTGAAGTTGATCATGGCGTTCTCTGCTCGGCTGCCGGCGTGTCGTCGGCGAGTCGAGCAGAGAACGCCATGATCATTTCGGGGGTGTGGGACGGGGGCCGGGATCGGTGCGCTCCAGATCGGCCAGTTCCTCCCCCGGGCGCGGGGGGATGTTCTCGTCCTCTTCCAGGACACGCAGGGGCAGATCGGGCAGTCCGTCCGGTCCGACGGGGAAGTCCGGCGATGTGTTGCTGGCCATGATCGGACCTTAACGCCCCGGCTGGTCGCCGGCGGGCCGTAGACTCGACCGTTGCCCCGATCGACGGACCCCGCTCGAAGGAGGCTGTACCGAATCGAAGGAGCTCGACCGTCGTGACCTCGGACCTGTCCACGGAACTGTCCATCCGCAGTGATCTGCGCAACGTCGCCATTGTGGCGCACGTCGACCACGGCAAGACCACGCTGGTCGATGCCATGCTCTGGCAGTCCGGGGCGTTCCGGATCGGGTCGGCGCACACCGACCGGGTGATGGACTCCAACGACCTGGAGCGGGAAAAGGGCATCACCATTCTGGCCAAGAACACCGCCGTGCGGCGCGGGGACATGGTCATCAACATCGTCGACACCCCCGGCCACGCCGACTTCGGCGGTGAGGTCGAGCGCGCGCTGATGATGGTGGACGGGGTCGTGCTGCTCGTCGACGCCTCCGAGGGGCCGCTGCCGCAGACCCGGTTCGTGCTGCGCAAGGCGTTGCAGGCGCACCTGCCGGTGGTGCTGGTGGTCAACAAGACCGACCGCCCGGACTCCCGCATCGACGAGGTCGTCGACGAGACCTACGCGCTGTTCATCGACCTGGACGCGACCGACGAGCAGATCGAGTTCCCGATCGTCTACTGCGCCTCCCGGGCCGGCCGGGCCTCGCTGAACAAGCCGGCCAACGGCGAGATGCCCGACCACGAGAACCTCGACCCGCTGTTCGACACCCTGCTGGCGACCATCCCGGCGCCCAAGTACACCCCGGGCGCCCCGCTGCAGGCGCAGGTCACCAACATCGACGCCTCGCCGTTCCTGGGCCGGATCGGCATGTGCCGGGTCATCGAGGGCGTCATCACCAAGGGCCAGCAGGTGGCCTGGATGAAGGCCGACGGCACCGTCGCCCGCACCAAGATCACCGAGCTGCTGATCACCGAGGCGCTGGACCGGATCCCGGTCGAATCCGCCTACGCCGGCGACCTGATCGCGGTGGCCGGCATGGCCGACATCACCATCGGCGAGACCCTGGCCGACCCGGAGAACCCGGTCGCGCTGCCCCCGATCACCGTCGACGAGCCGGCCATCTCGATGACCGTCGGCATCAACACCTCTCCGCTGGCCGGCCGGGACGGCGGCACCAAGCTGACCGCGCGCCAGGTGAAGAACCGCCTGGATGCCGAACTGGTCGGCAACGTCTCCGTTCGCGTGCTCAACACCGAGCGTCCCGACACCTGGGAGGTGCAGGGCCGCGGCGAGCTGGCGCTGGCCATTCTGGTCGAGACGATGCGCCGGGAGGGCTTCGAGCTGACCATCGGTAAGCCGCAGGTGGTCACCAAGACCGTCGACGGCAAGGTGCACGAGCCCTACGAACGGCTCACCATCGACGTGCCCGAGGAGTACCTGGGAGCAGTCACCCAGTTGCTTGCCGTCCGCAAGGGCCGGATGGAAGGCATGACCAACCACGGCACCGGCTGGGTCCGCATGGAGTTCCACGTGCCCTCCCGCGGGCTGATCGGCTTCCGGACCGAGTTCCTGACCGACACCCGCGGCACCGGCATCGCCTCGGCGATCTTCGACGGCTACGGACCGTGGGCCGGGGCGCTGCGCGGCCGGCCGACCGGCTCGCTGGTCGCCGACCGGGCCGGCAAGGCCACCCCGTTCGCGATGTTCGCGCTGCAGGAGCGCGGCACCATGCTGATCCCGCCGACCACCGAGGTCTACGAGGGGATGATCGTCGGTGAGAATTCGCGCGCCGACGACATGGACGTCAACATCACCAAGGAAAAGAAGCTCACCAACATGCGGCAGTCCAGCGGCGACGAGCTCGTCCACCTGGTGCCGCCGCGGTCGCTCTCGCTGGAGCAGGCACTGGAGTTCTGCGCCGACGACGAGTGCGTCGAGGTCACCCCCAAGGGGGCCCGGATCCGCAAGGTCGTGCTGGCCGCCACCGACCGGGCCAAGACCCGGTCCCGGAACAAGGTCCCCGCCAGCTGAGCCGGCTCGGGCGCGGGAGTGACGGGTGAGGCCGGGTCGACGGGGCTGTCCGTAGGGTGAGCCCGTGGGGCCGGTGACGACGACGCGCGGCAACAGGGTCCGGCTGATCCTGTTCGTGCTGGCGGCGGTGCTGCTGACCGCCTGCACGCCGCCGAACCTGCCCGCGCCGATCGCGCCGACCGGCGGGTCCTCGGTGTCGAGCACCCCGCCGGCCCCCGGCACGCTGGTCGTCGGCCTGGACGGCACCGCCGGATCGATCACCGGGTTCAACCCTTACGCGATCGCCGACTACTCGCCGGCGGCCCAGGCGGTGGCCTCGCTGGTGTTGCCGTCGGCGTTCGTGATGGCCCCGGACGGGTCGATCGGCACCGCCGCTGACGTCGTGGACTGGGTCGCGGTCACCTCGTTGGAGCCGTTCACGGTCACCTACCTGCTCGACCGCAAGGCGTCCTGGTCCGACGGCACCCCGATCACCGCCGAGGACTTCTCCTACCTGCGCGACCAGCTGCTGGCACAACCGGGCACGGTCGGCTCGGCCGGCTACCGGTTGATCAGCGCGATTCGATCCCGGGACGCCGGCAAGACGGTCGAGGTCGAGTTCTCCCAGCCGTTCCCGCAGTGGCGGACCCTGTTCTCCCCGTTGCTGCCCAGCCACCTGCTCAAGGACTCGCCGGGCGGCTGGTCCTCCGCCCTGGACAGCGATCTGCCGCTGTCGGCCAACCGGTACCGGATGAGCTCCTACGACGCGGTGACCGGCCAGATCACCCTGGCCCGCAACGACAAGTACTGGGCCACGCCGCCGGGGCCGGCCGCGGTGGTGCTGCGGCTGGGCCGGCCGTCGGACCTGCTCGCCGCGTTCAACCGGGGCGACGTGCAGGCGTTGTGGTTCGCCCCTGACGCGCGTACCGCCCAGGACCTGCTCGACCAGGTGCCCGCGGACCGGCGGACCACGGTGGCCACC